>NZ_JAVGJT010000007.1:0-59425 GCF_040948865.1 Pseudoxanthomonas sp. UTMC 1351
CGTGCCCGGACCGAACGGATCGTGGCCGGCGTTGCAGAAGCTGTGCCAGTAGCACACCGCAAAACGCAGGTGCTCGCGCATGGTCTTGCCGCCGATCTTGCGGTTCTCGTCGTAGACCTTGAACGCCAGCGGGTTGTCCGAGGCCTGGCCTTCGAACGCAATGCGGCCGATGCCGGGGAAGAATTCTTGTTTGCCGATGTAGGGTTGCGTAGCCATGTGCGGTGTTCCTGTGTTTATTCGGTAGCAATATGAGGGAAGATCAGGCGGCGTAAACCGGCCGCACGGCGTCGAGGTGATGCAGGAAGCGCTGGTACGGCGCTTGATAGGCGGCGACGGATTCCGCATTGGGCGTAGCGGCCGATGCATCGTCGGTACCCACATGGGTGTTCGCCAATTCGGCCAGCGTGATGGCTTCACCTTGTTCTTTCTTCAGCGACCACAACGCCTGCAGGGCCGCACCGAACGCGGCGCCTTCGGCCTGCTGCGGCACGTCCACCGGCAAGCCGAACACATCGGCCACCATCTGCCGCCAGGCCGCGCTCTTGCTGCCACCGCCGGTCAGTACGATGCGGTCGAACGCCATGCCAGCGCGCACGAACGCGTCGTAGCCGTACTTCAGGCTGTAGGTCGCCCCTTCCATCGCTGCGCGATAGAAGTGCGCCTCGCTCATGTTGTGCGGATCCAGTCCGGCCAGCACGCCTTTGCCCAGCGGTAAGTCGGGAGTACGTTCACCATTGAGGAACGGCAGCATCGTCAGCCCATCCGCGCCCGGCGGCGTGGCGGCGATGCGGGCATCGCCCTCGCGCGTGCTGAAGCCGAATAATTGAGCGATGGTTTCTGTTGCAACGGTACAGTTCATCGTGCAGATCAGCGGCAGCCAGCCGCCGGACGAGGAGCAGAACGCGGCCCAGGCACCGTCCTTGTCGATCACCGGCGTGTCGGAGTAAGCGAACAGCGTGCCCGAGGTACCCAGGCTCATCGACAACCGGCCCGGCACCACCGCGCCGGTGCCAATGGCCGCCATCATGTTGTCGCCGCCACCGACCGCGACGCGGATACCGGGCGGCAGGCCCAGTTCGTCGGCGACGTTCGGCAACAGGGCGAAGGTGGTGCCCAGTTCCACCAGCGGTGGTAGGCACTGCGACAGGTCACGTTGGGGATCGATCGCGTGCAGCAGTTCTTTCGACCATTGCCGCGTGCGCACATCCAGCCAGCCGGTACCGGAAGCATCGCCGTATTCCATGAAGCGCTCACCGGTGAGCCAGAAGTTCAGGTAATCGTGCGGCAGCAGGATGCTCGCCAGATCGCGGTAGACCTCCGGGCGATACTTGCGGGTCCACGGCAGCTTCGACGCCGTGTAGCCGGCCAGGATCGGATTGCCGGACAGTTCGATACAGCGCGCGGCACCGCCGACCGCCTCCATGATCTCGGTGCACTCGACGCTGCTACTGGTGTCGCACCACAGCTTCGCCGGTGCCAACACATTGCCCTCGGCATCCAGCGGCACGAAGCCGTGTTGCTGGCCGGAGACCGCAATCGCCGCGATGTCGGCACGGGTAGCCGCATCCAGTTGCGCGAAACACGCGCGGACGCCGTCAAGCCACCACGATGCATGCTGCTCGCGGCTGCCGTCGTCAGCGCTGATCAGTTCCAGCGGTGCACTGGTGGCGGCGACTACCTGGCGTTGCTCAGGGTCGTAGACCACCAGCTTGATGCTTTGGGTGCCTGCGTCAATACCGGCAAACAGGGTCATTGTTGCCCCCTGGCAGCAGAAAAGTTAGCGCTACCATTTTCTACGGAAGACGTGACCGCACTGGGTAAAAAGGCCAGCAACATGGGGAAGTGATCTGGGAAAGCCGGGGATGCGCGCACTCTACCAGCTGTGCCGAGAAGTGCTTGCTGCGGTGCGGAATGCCCAGCAGAACAAGCACTTAGGTAGGAGCGCCGTCTCGGCGCGAGCTTTTCGCTCCTGCCGCCATCTGGTGAAAAGAGCTCGCGGCGGGACGCCTCTCCGCGCCCCGATGGCCGTTCCGTGCGCACGATCAAGAACGCGCCACAGCGCGTCCGGATGGCGAATGGAAGGCTTCAACCGCTCTCCGTTTTGCGCGATCTGAGGGAAGAGCTCGCGGCGAGACGCCGCTCCGCGCCCCGATGGCCGTTCCGTGCGCGCGATCAAGAACGCGCCGCAGCGCGTCCGGATGGCGAATGGCAGGCTTCAACCGCTCTCCATTTTGCGCGATCTGAGGGAAGAGCTCGCGGCGGGACGCCGCTCCTACAACAGCGAACAAGGAAATGGGCCATCGCACATGAAAGCAATGGCTCTGGTAGGAGCACCGTCCCGGCGCGAGCTCTTCGCCTTAGCCTCTTTCCACCAGCGCCCAGATGAAGAGCGCGCACGACAATGTGCAGCTAACCGTGCGCACATGATTCCATTGAGTCCAGCGGGCCAGATACCGCTGCCACATGGGAAGCGCCGAATCGCTGTCAGCGGCGGACTTCAGCTGATTGTTGAGCGGCACTTCGATGGCGAGCGTGCAAACGAACATGCCGATCAGATAGACCACGCCACCCGCCAGCACTGCTTTCGCGCCCGCTTCATCCCAAACCGCCACCGCGAAGACGGCCAACACCGCGCTCGCCACCGTCGTGCTCCAGAATAGCGGCATGAATAACGAGCGCAGGATCACCTCGTTGATCGAATTCATCGCAGCGATTCCGGCTGCGGGAGCGATACGGCCCGAGGCCTTCATGATGAAGGTGGAGAAGGCGAAAAACAGACCGGCCATCAGTCCGCAACCGATGGCATTGAACCAGAGAAGCATAGTGATGGAAGCTGGAATCATCACGCGGCGAGGTCGAGCGCGAGAGGAAATCGGCGCAGGCGTTTATTCGTAGGGCGGTTGTTGTCGAGCCGGTGACGGAGTCTGCGCGTTAGCGAATGCCGTCATGACAACAGACTCTTGCAGGAGCTCGCTCTTGTAGGAGCGCCGTCTCGGCGCGAGCTCTTTGCTTTATCGCGATCAGACAGAAAGAGCTCGCGGCGGAACGCCGCTCCGCGCCGCGATAGCCTCTCAGTGAACAAGATCAAGAACGCGCCGCAGCGCGTCCGGATGGCGAATGGCGGGGCTTCAATCGCTTTTTTTGCGTGATCTGACAGGAAAAGCTCGCGGCGGGACGCCACTCCTACCGGACGCCAATCATCTTGGGAATCTCCGCCGCCAACGCATCAATCGCCACCCGCGTTTTTGATGGCAGGTGCCGCATCTTCGGCCAGACCGCGTGTATGTCGCTGGCGACAACCAGTTCGCTATCCATCACCAACACGAGTTCGCCGGCATGCACGTGCCGCGACACTAGCCAACAAGGCAGCCAGGCCAAACCAGCACCGGCGACGGCGGCGTCTGCGATCGCCTGCAGATCGTCGAACCGCAATGCGCTTTTGATCTTCGGTTCTTCGATACGGCCATCGGCGTCGCGCACGCGCCAAGGCAGGTCGTAACCGGCGCGGCCGTAGGCAATGCCGATATGTCCGTCCATGGCCTGCACGCTGGTGGGATGGCCGTGCTCGGCCAGGTAGGCCGGCGACGCGCAGATCGACATGTGCTGAGTGCCCAGGCGACGCGCGACCAGATTGGCGCTGTCGGCCAGCGCGCCCACGCGCACAGCGACATCGAAACCATCTTCGAGCAGATCGACTACCCGATCATTGAAGGACAGCTCGATCTCAAGCCGCGGATGCATGCGCATCAGGTCCCGCAATACCGGTGCCACGCAATGACGGCCGAACAGCACCGGCGCGCTGACCCGCAAGCGTCCCAGCGGTTCGCGGCGGCCGGTTTCGAAGGCCGCCTCGGCCGCATCCAGTTCCGCCAATGCACGCACACAGCGTTCGTAGTACGCCTGGCCGTCATCGGTGAGGCTTTGGCGGCGCGTGGTGCGATGGAAGAGTCGAGCGCCCAGGCGCTGTTCCAGCCGAGCAATGGTTTTGCCGACTGCCGAGCGCGTCACCCGCAGGCGTGCCGCTGCCAGCGCAAAGCTGCCCGCCTCCACGACCTGGACGAAGGCGGTCACGCCGCTGAGGCGCTCGTTGATCATGATTGGTTCCTTTTTAGCTACACAGCTGGAAACAAGATGCGCCACTGCGTACTGATGGGCACCTATATCTTATCCGCCAGCGCAGCCATGCGGCCGCAAGCCGGTCCCTCCCGCGCTACTTCTGTTCGTTTCCCCCACTGCGGAGCACTCATGAAGGCTTACCAACTACGCGCCGGCGACGGTGTCGCTGGCTTACAGCAGATCGATATCGCACCTCCCACGCCCGCCGACAATGAAGTACTGGTGCGGATCCATGCGGTGTCGTTGAACTATCGCGACTTGATGTTCGCGCGCGGCGATTACGTCAACGTGCCCGAGCACCCGCTCATCCCGGTCGGCGATGGCGCGGGCGAAGTGATCGCGGTGGGCGCGGCAGTGACGCGCTTCAAGCCTGGCGACCGCGTGGTCAATACCTATTTCCCCGACTGGTCGGACGGCGCGCCGACGCCGGAGAAGCTCGCCCATTCCTATGGCGCACACATCCCCGGCGTGCTCGCCGAGCAGTTCGTCGCGCACGAGGACGCGCTGGTTTCCATTCCCGCGCATTTGAACTACACCGAAGCCGCGGCGCTCTGCTGCGCCGGCATCACCGCTTGGAACACGTTGTTCGTCGCCGGCAATCTGACACCCGGCGCGACCGTGCTGCTGCTCGGCACCGGCGGCGTGTCGATCTGGGCGCTGCAATTGGCGAAAGCCGCCGGCCTGCGTGCCATCGTGACCTCGTCCAGCGATGAAAAGCTGGAGCGCGCTCGTATGCTCGGTGCCGACGCCGTCATCAACTATCGCAACGTACCGGAGTGGCAAGACGAAGTACGGCGCCTCACCGACGGCCGCGGCGTCGATCTGGTGGTGGAGGTCGGTGGCGAAGACACGCTCACCCGTTCATTGGCCGCCGCACGCATGGGCGGCACCGTGGCCGTGATCGGCGGCGTCAGCGGCTTCGGAAGTCCAGCGATCTCAACCATTGGCTTGATCGTCAGCGCCCAGCATCTAACTGGAATTTTTGTCGGCAGCCGCGCGATGTTCGAGGACCTCAACCGCTTCGTCGAAGTGAACCAGATTCGTCCGGTGATCGACCGCGTATTCCCATTCGCACAGGCGCGTGAGGCTTACGAGCATCTGAAGGCGGGGCGGCATTTCGGCAAGGTGGTTATCGAAATAGGCAACTAGGCTGTTGTAGGAGCGCCGTCCCCGCCGCGAGCTCTCCCCGTCAGATCGCGATAAGAAGCAAAGAGCTCGCGCCGGGGACGGCGCTCCTACGAGAGTCTTTTCATGCCCTCATCCTTCGCTGCGCGCCACCTTCTCCCGATGGGAGAAGGGAAAAAACGCCGCTTGCCCGCGTGAGAGTGCCAGTCTCTTAAATAGACACGCAACTGAAATTCGACACCACTAGGTCCTACAAGAAGATGCCTCAATCGCTCTGCAATTCCGCCACGAAATCGTAAGCATCACCGCGGTAATACGAACGCGTCGATTCCACCACGCGTCCGTCTTCCAGAAACGCACGACGCTCCACCAGCAAACCGGGGCTGCCGACCGGCAGTTCCAGATGCTTGGCCGCCTCTTCATCCAATGCCACCGCGCGCAGTCGTTGCAACGCGCGCTTCGGGCGATTGCCGTAGGCGTCGAGCGCTTCGTAAAGCGACGTGGTGACGCTGTCGGGATCTGGCAGCAATGAATACGGCACCAGCGTGCGCTCGATGGCGATCGGAGAACCGTCGACGTGGCGCAGCCGATACATGCGAACCACGCCGCTGCCGGGCGACAGGTTCAACGCCATCGATTCTTCCGGCGTTACTTCGCCCACGCTGCGCTCCAGGAAACGCACTTGTGGATTGAGTCCGCGTTCGCGCAGGTCGTCGGTGAAACTGGTCAGACGCGAGAACTGCCGCAAGATGCGCTCGGCGACGAACGTGCCTGCGCCTTGCCGTTGCACCAGCAGACCACTTTCGATCAGTCCGGCCAGCGCTTTACGAATGGTGACGCGCGACAGCGACAACAGCGAAGCCAGATCGCGTTCGCTAGGCAGCGCCTGTCCGGGCTTGAGCACACCGGCATCCATCAGATTCTGCAGCGCGCGACGCAAACGTAGATAAGCCACCGCGCGGGTGGATTCGCCGGTCTGCAGGCGCTGGTATTCATCGGCAAGAGCTTTTTGCATCGCCAGAAGATACCACTGGGCTACCAATCTAACAAGATGTCTCGCAGATTCAGCAATGTGGACTGATTACGTGGCAAAACCTGGTAGTGCGGTGGTATGGTTCCACCTTTCCGATCAACCGCCCTGAGAGCTGACGTGACCGCCAAGACCCTGCCCGTCGACCCCTTCGACCTCGTGATTTTTGGTGGTACCGGCGATCTGGCGATGCGCAAGCTGTTACCCGGTCTGCTGCGCCGCTATGCCGACGGCCAGATTCGCGAAGAGACCCGCATCATCGGCGTCGCCCGCGACGGGCAGTCCGCGGCCGATTACCGCGCCAAGGTGGGCGATGCGCTGACGCGTTTGGCTGCCAGCGACGAAGCGCTGAAGGCGAAGATTCCAGCGTTCCTGGAAAAGCTCGGCTACCACGCGCTGGACGCCACTCGTGACGACGGCTGGGAAGAATTCGCCCAGCAGTTGAAGACGCAGGGCGAACGCATCCGCGTGTTCTATCTGTCCACCAGCCCGACGCTGTTCGTCAACATCTGCGACCGCCTGCGTTCGCACGGCCTGAATGCCGGTGGTGCGCGCGTGGTGATCGAAAAACCCATCGGCCACGACTCCGCCAGCGCGGCGGTGATCAACGACGCCGTGGGCAGTGCGTTCGAGGAAAGCCAGATCTTCCGCATCGATCATTACCTGGGTAAGGAGACAGTGCAGAACCTGTTGGCGCTGCGTTTCGCCAACATCCTGTTCGAGCCGTTGTGGAACGCCAACCACATTGATCACGTGCAGATCACCGTGGCCGAAACGGTCGGCCTGGAGAAGCGCGCCACCTACTACGACACCTCCGGCGCATTGCGCGACATGGTGCAGAACCATTTGCTGCAGCTGCTATGCATGGTGGCGATGGAGCCGCCGGCCGCGTTGCAGGCCGATGCGGTGCGCGACGAAAAACTGAAGGTGCTGCGCTCGCTGCGGCCGATCACCGCGGCCGATGCCGCTCACGTCACCGTGCGTGGCCAGTACCGCGCTGGCGCCGTGAATGGCGCCGCCGTACCGGGGTATCTGGACGAATTGGGACGCGAGGACTCGCGCACCGAAACGTTCGTTGCATTGAAAGCGGAAGTGGATAACTGGCGCTGGGCCGGCGTGCCGTTCTACCTGCGCACCGGCAAGCGCCTGCCCGAGCGCGTTTCGGAAATCGTCATCACCTTCCGGCAGATCCCGCACTCGATCTTTGAGGACAGCGCCGGCCCGGTGATGACCAACAAACTGGTGCTGCGCCTGCAGCCGGATGAAGGCGTCAAGTTGTGGCTGATGATCAAGGATCCCGGCCCCGGTGGCCTGCGCCTGCAACACGTGCCATTGGACATGAGCTTCGCCGAAGCCTTCGGCGTGCACCAGCCGGAAGCCTACGAGCGCCTGTTGATGGACGTGGTGCGCGGTAACCCCACGCTGTTCATGCGCCGCGACGAAGTGGAGGCGGCGTGGAAGTGGATCGACCCGATCCTCGCCGCCTGGAACAACCTGCGCGATGCGCCCAAGACCTACACCGCCGGGTCGTGGGGGCCGAGCGCCGCTGTGGCGCTGGTCGAGCGCGATGGCCGCACCTGGCATGAGGATTCGGCTTGATGTTTTTGTTTTTGGATGAGGGGCGAAGAACTCCTGGGATGGAAACTCATCCGTCGGCCTGAAAGTCCATTCCCTCATCCGCCCTTCGGGCACCTTCTCCCGCAGGGAGAAGGAAACAGCGCTGGATGCCACTAGTTCATGACCGACCTCTCCCCCAATATCCAACTCCACAGCTTCGCCGACAGTGCCGCGCTTGCCGAAGGACTCGCGACAGCGGTCGCCGACGACTTGCGCGCAGGCATCGCCGCGCGCGGGAACGCTACGGTGGCGCTATCGGGCGGTAATACGCCCAAGCGTTTCATGCAGACCTTGTCGCGACATCCGCTGGCTTGGGAGAAGATCGTGGTGACGTTGGTGGATGAGCGCTGGGTCCCCGCCACGCACGAACGCTCCAATGCGAAGCTGGTGCAGGAGAACCTGCTGCAAGGTCCCGCGGCCGCAGCGCGGTTTGTGCCGCTCTATCGGGAAATGCCGGAACCGGAAGCCGCAGTGGCGGAGTTGGAAGCGGGTCTACCGCAATCCTTCGATGCGATAGTCCTAGGGATGGGTGCCGACGGCCATACCGCCTCATTCTTTTCCGGCGGCGACCATTTGGTGGAAGCACTGGACCCGACCGGCATCGCCCGGGTACTCCCCATGCGCGCACCGGGCGCGGGCGAGCCCCGCATCACGCTGACCCTGCCCGTGCTGCTAGCTGCAAATCGGCTGTACCTGCATATCGAAGGTGCGGAAAAACAGACGGTGCTGCAGCACGCGCTGACGGGCGAAGGCGAGGGCAAGGACTATCCCGTGCGCGCCGTGCTGGCGCATGTCGCAAGGCCGGTCGCTGTCTTCAGCTGTCCGTAGTGTCCTCGCATTCGTACGGCGTGCGGATAACCAGCATCCGCTCCAATCCGTACGTTCAGCCACGGCGACTGACCTTCCCCATCCGTCTCGCGATGCAGGCCAGAAGCCGGGAAATATCCCGCGCAGGCCCTCCCTGCTTATAATGGCCGCCTTGTCCGCGGCGTCCGCGTCCGGATGCGCCCCCGCCGGCGGCCATGAATCGGCTGGGCGGACTCCTGTTTTCGTAGCCATGCACGGCTTGAGTGCCGTGCTGCCATAAGGTGGAAAGTGCGTAATTACGACCTCGAATTCCTCAAGCATTTCTCGATGGTGATCGGCTTCCTGATGCTGGTCACCGTGGGTCTGATGGCAGGCGCCTACTTCCTGCACGGCTCGGTGCCGCCGGAAGTGGACCCGGCCGCCGCCAAGCGCACCGAATCGCGCATCGCGCCGAGCGGCGCGGCCTACGCAGGCAGCACCGGTGCCGCCGCTCAGGCTGCCGCCAAGGCAGCGGCACTGGCGGCTGCCTCGGCGCAAGTTGCCTATGGCGGCACCACCGACGGCGCGGTCATCTACCAGAACCTCTGCGGTGCCTGTCACACCAACGGCGTGGGCATGGCCCCGACGCTGACCGCCGCCGGCATGGGCGCGCGTGCGGCCAAGGGCAAGGAAACGCTCTACAAGCACGCCATCGAAGGCTTCACCGGTCCGGACGGCGGCATCATGCCTCCGAAGGGCGGCAATCCGGCGCTGACCGACGAGCAGATCCACGCGACGGTCGACTGGATGATGGCCAACGTAAAGTAAGTCCGGCCGTTGCCGACGCGCAGAACGCCGCCTCCGGGCGGCGTTTTTGTTTTGGGCTGTTTCACGTTTCCACGCTAAGTCATAACGGATCGTCACCCCGGCGCAGGCCGGGGCCTAGCGACTTTTGCCATCCCGAGTGCAAGGCACTGGGCCCCGGCCTGCGCCGGGGTGACGATGGATATGGTCCGAGCAGCTAACCGACGCGAAGTCGCTCTAGCTCCCGGATCCTCGCCGCGGCCGGCCAGCAAGCCAGCAGTCGATGCGAGAATGTTCTACTTTGATACTTCCGGCCGGAACTCCTCTCCGATGCGAGTCCTTTTTTTGCCTTTATTGATCGCTACCACGCTAACCACCGGTCCAGCCACGGCGGCAGACGGCAGCAGCGCGCCCCTTGCCATCGGCGCCGTACAAGGAAGCGGCGACGGCAGCCCGCTGGAAGGACAGACGGTCATCGTCGAAGGCGTGGTGACGGCGGATCTACGCGAGGGCCTGGGCGGGTTCTTCCTGCAGGACGCAGGCGATGGCAATGCGGAGACCTCGGATGGCATTTTCGTGATGCATGCGTTCGATGCGGTGGTGGACGGCGAAATTGTTCGCGTCGGCCAACGCGTGCGCATTGAAGGCAAGGTGGTCGAGACCGAGGTCGGTCGCCAGGGCACCCGGCTGACCGCGATATCTCCTTCCCACATCGAAGCCGTAGCGGAAGCCGCGCCGCTCATCGCGACAGCCGAACTGAAGGCTATTCCCGCAAACTGGGAATCGCTGGAAGGCATGAAGGTGCGCATATCCGCGCCGCTGACGGTCGCCGGCACCGATCAGCTGGATCGCTACGGAGAGCTCAGCGTGGCGTTCGACGGCCGCTTATGGCAGCCCAGTGAAGTGGCGGCGCCAGGTAGTCCGGCATTCCAGCAAGTGGTGACGGACAACAAGCGTCGGCGCTTGCTGCTGGATGACGGCAGCGGCGATCGCGATCCGAAATCAATCAGCTATCTCACCGGGGAGCACGCGCCGCGCGCCGGTACGGCGTTGGACGGCGTGGAAGGCATTGTCGATGAGCGGCATGGTGGATATCGGCTGCAAACGAGCTCGCCATTGAAATTGAAGGACCCGCAGCGGCCCACGCCACCCACGGTGCCGGGCACGTTGAAGATCGCCGCCTTCAATCTGGAAAACCTCTTCAACGGTGACGGTCGCGGCGGCGGCTTTCCAACATCGCGTGGCGCCAAAACGCCACAGCAATTGCAGGCCCAGACGGTCAAGCTGGTGGCGACGATCCATGGACTGAACCCGGATATTGCCGCGTTGATGGAGTTGGAAAACGACGGCTACGGTCCGGAATCCAGCCTGACGCAGTTCGTCGCCGCCTTGAACGCCGACGGCGGCGACTGGCGCTTCATCGATGCAGGCCAAGGTCCTGGTCCCGACACCATTCGGGTGGGCCTGATCTATCGGGCGTCGCGGGTGACGCCCCAGGGCAAGCCGGCCGTGCTGGAAGACGGACCTTTCGGCGAACGCAGCCGGGTTCCGCTGGCACAGGCGTTCATGCCCATCGGCGAAGATCGGTTGCCGGTGGTGGTGGTCGCCAATCACTTCAAGTCCAAGGGTTGCTCCGAAGCCACCGGTGCAGATGCGGATCAGAACGACGGGCAAGGCTGCTGGAATGCGCTGCGGCTGGACGCCAGCAAGCGGCTGGACGCTTGGATAAAAACCGATCCCACCGGCAGCCGCAGCGACATGACCGTGCTATTGGGCGACTTCAATGCCTATGCGATGGAAGACCCGATGCGATGGTTGCGCCAATCAGGTTGGGTGGATGCGTTCGTCGCCGCCAAGGTCGAGCATCCTTACAGCTACGTCTACAACGGCCTGTCCGGACGGCTGGACCATGCCCTGCTGAGCCCCGCGCTGGCGAAGAAGATCCGCGGCGCGGCCGAGTGGCATATCAATGCCGACGAATCCGAACGCGAAGGCTATGCGGAAAGCGGCAGCACCACGCCTTATCGCAGTTCGGATCATGATCCATTGCTATTAGGATTTGATCTCTGACTTTTCCCTTGTGGGAGCGACGTGAGTCGCGACCGTGAAATGAGAAGTGTCGGGACAACGCAGGAGCGCGCAGTTAAACCGTTCTGTTTAGTGCTGACCCGCAACCAACCGCATTCTTCATGGTTGACGAGCGCCATGGCATACGGTCGCGACTCACGTCGCTCCCACAACGGCAGCCCGCGTTCGGCTACCGCTTCCGTCTCCTCAATACCCCGCCGCCTGCCCGTCCTTGCGGCTTTCGCTGGCGCCGTAGTACACGCCGGTTTCCGGATCGCGGCGGATGGCCTGGTAGCCGCCATACGGTCCCAGTGCCCATTCCACGTGATGGCCTATGTCCATCAGCGTGCGCACGGTTTCATACGGGTAGCCGGACTCCAACTGCACCACGCCGCCGTCGCTCATCGCGGTGTTCTGTCCAGTGGGTTCGGTGGAGCCTTCGTGCTGGATGCGCGGCGCGTCGCCAGCTTCCTGCAGGTTCATGCCGAAGTCGACCAGGTTCATCACGATCTGCACATGGCCTTGCGGCTGCATGGCGCCGCCCATCAGGCCGAAGCTGACGAACGGTTTGCCGTCCTTGGTGATGAAGGCCGGAATAATGGTCTGGAACGGCCGCTTGCCCGGTTCGAAGCTGTTGGGATGGCCGGGCTTGAGCACGAACATCTCGCCGCGGTCCTGCAGGATGAAGCCCAGCCCTGGCGGCGTCATGCCGCTGCCCATGCCGCGGTAGTTCGACTGGATCAGCGAGACCATCATGCCGTTGGCATCCGCGGTGGTCAGGTAGATGGTGTCGCCTTCCTGCAATTCCTGCGGCGTGCCGGGCTGCACTTCCTTTAGCGGCTTCTCCATCGTGATCAGCTTGCGGCGCTGTGCGGCGTACGGCTTGGAGATCAGCTTGGCGACGGGTGCCGGTTGGAACGCCGGATCGGCATACCAGCGCGCGCGGTCGGCGAAGGCCAGCTTCTTGGCCTCCACGAACAGATGCACATGCTCGGGGCTGCCAAACGAAATCTTGGTGAAGTCGTAGCCTTCCAGCACGTTGAGCATCTGCAAGGCGGCGATGCCCTGGCCATTGGGCGGCAATTCCCACACGTCGTAGCCGCGGTAGTTGGTGCTTACCGGTTCGACCCATTCACCCTGGTGGGCGGCCAGGTCTTCGTAACTCAGGAAGCCGCCATTGGCCTTGAAATAAGCATCGATGGTGCGAGCGATGTCGCCTTTGTAGAACGCATCGCGGCCGCCATCGGCCAACTTCTGCAGCGTGTTGGCCAGGCTCGGGTTCTTCCACATTTCGCCGGTACGCGGCGCGCGGCCGCCGATGGTGAAGTGTTCCTTGAAGCCCGGGTACTGCGACAGCTTGGGTACCGAACGGTTCCAGTAGTAGGCAACGGTTTCAGCCACTGGGTGTCCGTCGCGCGCATAGCGGATGGTGGGCGCCAGCACCTGCTTCATCGGCAGCTTACCGAAGCGCCCGTGCAGGGCGAACCACCCGTCCACCGTGCCCGGCACGCTGACCGGCAGTGGGCCGGTGGGCGGAATGTCGGTGATGCCTTTTTGCTGGAAGTACTCCAGCGTCAGGGATTTTGGCGACCGCCCCGAGCCGTTGTAGCCATGGAGTTTCCGGGTCTTGGGATCCCAGATGATGGCGAAGAAATCGCCACCCATGCCGTTGCCGGTGGGCTCCATCAGCCCAAGCGCGGCGTTGGCGGCGATCGCGGCATCGACGGCGCTGCCGCCCTGCTTCATCACGTCCAAGGCAATCTGCGTCGCCAGCGGGTGCGAGGTGGCTGCCATTGCCTTCGGTGCGATGACTTCCGACCGGGTGGCGAAGGCGCGGCCAGTGATGCGGTCGGCGGCGGCCGACGGCCACGCCAACGTCAGTGCGAAACAGAACAGGAAAACGCGCATGGCGATATCGCGGTGTGGCGCGCTGGGTGCGCGCCTTCATCGCCAATGTTACGTGTTAGCGCCCGTCCTGGGCTTGCCGAAGACGCGCTCTACGGCCAAGCCGGCGGATTCGCCTGCCATGCGGCATGCACTTCCGCCAACCGGCTGCGTTCGCTTTCGCTCCACGTCGGCAGTAGCCGGGCGAAATTCGCCGGGTCGTTCCACAGGTTCGGCTCGGTGCGCACGGCGGCGGCGTACCACTGCACAGCTTCCGTCTTGCGGTCCACGCTCCACAAGCTCAAGGCCAGCGTGGGTGGCACCCATGCCGGTGCACCCACGACGTTAATCGCACCGGTCCATTGTGTCAGCGCCGGTTCAAATTCACCTAGGCGGTACAAGTCCCACGCGTAGTTCCAGCTGATGGAACGCCACAGCGTCCCGCCCGACTGGGTGCTGTTCAAGGCCTGCTGATACAGGGATTTGCCCAACTCGGTGCGACCACCGGCAATGGCAACGTGAGCCAATTGGACACTGGCCTCGATCGCCTTGCGGCCGCGTTCGCGGATCTTCACCAGCGCCTCGGCCAACTCATCGCCCTGCAATCCTTCCACCACCACGATCGGGCGCGTGACCGCGCGGTCTTCATCGAAGTAGAACTCTTTCGGCTTGGACAGGGTCTGCGCGCTGGCGACAAAACCCCACAGTGCCAGCACAACCGCCAGCAAGCCTTTATTCAAAGTCATCACGTAGTCCCCCGACCACCATTTCCTCCCCGGCCGTCATCCTAACCGCTGCAACGCACAAATACGCAGTGATCGGGATCACAAAATATCCCGCTGCTACAATTTGCGACCTTCGCGCCCGCTTAATCTTCGGGCACGCCAGCCTTCCAGTATGGGCCAGCCATGACCAGCACCGCCGAACTCATCTCGCCCTCTTCCGCCAACACTCCGCAGATCGGGATGCTGGACAACGACTACACCCTGGAACACAAGTACACCCGCACCGACGGCCGCATCTACCTGAGCGGCGTGCAGGCGCTGGTGCGACTGCCCTTGATGCAGCGGTTGCGCGATCAGGCTGCCGGCCTGAACACCGCCGGTTTCATCAGCGGCTACCGCGGCTCGCCGCTGGGCGGTTTCGATCTGGAGCTGTGGCGCGCGCGCAAACACCTGGAAGCCGCGGCGGTGAAGTTCACCCCCGGACTCAATGAAGACCTGGGCGCCACGATGGTGTGGGGCACCCAGCAGACCAACCTGTTCCCCGGCGCCAAGGTCGAGGGCGTGTATTCGATGTGGTACGGCAAGGGCCCCGGCGTTGACCGCTGCGGCGACGTCTTCAAGCATGGCAATGCGGCCGGCACCTCAAAGCACGGTGGCGTGCTGGCGCTGGCCGCCGACGATCACGCCTGCCGCAGTTCTACCTTGCCGCACGGTTCGGAAGACGAATTCGTCAGCGCGATGATGCCGGTGCTGAACCCGGCCGGCGTGCAGGACATCCTGGACATGGGCCTGGTCGGCTGGGCGATGAGCCGCTATACCGGCCGCTGGGTGGGCTTCAAGACGATTGCCGAGACGGTGGAATCGTCGGCGTCGGTGGAAGTGAACCCGTTCGCCCGGCAGATCCTGTTGCCGGAGGATTTCGAACTGCCCACCGGCGGTTTGAACATCCGCTGGCCTGATCCGCCGCTGGACCAGGAGATGCGCCTGCATCGTTACGCGGTGAAGGCCGCGCAGGCGTTCGCGCGCGCCAATGGCCTGGACCGCGTTGTGCTGGATTCTCCGCGCGCACGGTTGGGCATCGTCACCACCGGCAAGAGCTATCTGGACGTGTTGCAGGCGCTGGAATACCTGGGCCTGGACGAACGCGCCTGCGCCGACATCGGCATCCGCGTCTACAAGGTTGGCATGACCTGGCCGCTGGAGCCGATGGGCATCGCCAGCTTCGCCAAGGGCCTGGAAGACATCGTCGTCGTCGAGGAGAAGCGCGCCTTCATCGAGCGGCAGATGAAGGAATACATGTACAACTGGTCGCTGGGCACGCGGCCGTCCATCGTCGGCAAGTACGACGAGCAAGGCGAATGGATCCTGCCCAGCACCGGCGAACTGACGCCTGCCACGATCGCCGCCGTCATCGGCAAGCGCATCCAGCGTTTCTTCACGAGTGAATCCATCGAACAGCGCCTGCGCTGGATGGAAGACAAGGAAGCTGAGCTGGCGCTCCCGCGCGCCAATTTCCCGCGCGTGCCGCATTACTGCAGCGGCTGCCCGCACAACACCTCCACCGTGGTGCCGGAAGGCTCGCGCGCGCTGGGTGGCATCGGCTGCCACTACATGGTGACGTGGATGGACCGCGACACCGACACCTTCACCCACATGGGCGGTGAAGGCGTGACGTGGTCGGGGCAGGCGCCATTCACCGAAACGCCGCATGTGTTCCAGAACCTGGGCGACGGCACCTTCTTCCATTCCGGCTCGCTGGCGATACGGCAGTCGGTGGCCACCGGCGTCAACATCACCTACAAGATTCTCTACAACGACGCGGTGGCGATGACCGGCGGCCAGCCGGTGGACGGCACCCTGAGCGTGCCGCAGATCGCGCACATGATGCGCGCCGAGGGTGTGCAGACGATCGTGGTGGTGAGCGACGAGATCGGAAAGTGGAGCCAGCCGGAAATCTTCCCGTCCGGCGTGGAGTTCTTCGACCGCAAGCAACTGGATGAGGTACAGAAACAACTGCGCGAAGTAAAGGGCGTTTCCATCCTGATCTACGACCAGGTTTGTGCCACCGAAAAGCGCCGCCGCCGCAAGCGCGGCAAGATGGTCGACCCGCAGAAGAGGGTAATGGTCAACACGCTGGTGTGCGAAGGCTGCGGCGACTGCGGCGTGAAGAGCTTCTGTGTGTCGGTGCTGCCCAAAGAGACCGAATTCGGGCGCAAACGCGAGATCGATCAATCCAACTGCAACAAGGACTACAGCTGCGTTAACGGCTTCTGCCCCAGCTTCGTCACCGTGCATGGGGGTTCTCCGCGCAAAGGCGGCACACTGGGTAAAAGCGGAGCGGACGTCGCATCGTTGTTCGACCAGCTGCCACCGCCGATGGTGAAGTCGGACCTGACACAACCCTGGAACATCCTGATCACCGGTGTCGGCGGTACTGGCGTGGTGACCATCGGCGCGTTGCTCGGCATGGCCGGCCACCTGGAAGGCAAGGGCGCCAGCGTGCTCGACCAGACCGGCTTGGCGCAGAAAGGCGGCGCGGTAACCACGCACATCCGCATCGCGCGCACGCCGGAAGACATCCACGCGGTGCGCATCGCCGCGGGTGAAGCGGACCTGGTGCTGGGCTGCGACATGGTGGTGGTCAACGACTACTGGGTGTTGTCCAAAGTGCGTGGCGAACGCTCGCACGTGGTGTTGAACACCTATGAGGCGATGCCCGGCACGTTCACCACCCGTCCGGACATGCAGTTCCCCGCCAGCGAGATTGTTGCTGGTGTGAAAGTCGCACTGGGCGGACGCGATCCGATGCAGGTCGACGCCACGCGATTGGCAACCGCCTTGATGGGCGATGCCATCGCGGCGAACCTTTTCATGCTGGGCTATGCCTGGCAGCAGGGACTGGTGCCGATCTCCTTCGACGCCATCATGCGTGCGGTGGAGTTGAATGGCGCGGCGATTGAAATGAACAAGCAGGCATTCGCCTGGGGCCGTTTGGCGGTGGTCAATCCGCAAGCCGTGCAGGAAGCGTCGGGCCTGATCCACAACACGCAAACCGAAAACGAACGCATCCCACGCAACCTGCAGATACTGCCGCCGGGCGAATGGGAAAGCACCGAATGGGGCGCCAACGCCGCGCCTCGCAATCCGGACAACGAGAGCGAACTGCGCGGCCTGCCAGAGGGCAGCGCCGGCAACGGCAACAATGTCGCTTTCCTGCCGCTGGACGATCTGCGCCTGTCGCGCTCGCTGGACGAACTGATCGCGCGTCGTTCCGCCTTCCTCAGCGATTATCAGAACGCCGCCTACGCTGAGCGATACACCGATCTTGTCGCCAAGGTGCGCGCCGCCGAGAACCTGCGTGCGCCCGCCTCCACCGCACTGACCGAGGCGGTAGCGCGCTACTACTTCAAACTGATGGCGTACAAGGACGAGTACGAAGTGGCTCGCCTTTACACCAGTGGCGAGTTCCAGCGCCGCCTGCAGCAGCAGTTCGACGGCGACTACAAGGTCCACTTCCACCTGGCGCCGCCGTTACTGGCCAAGAAGGATGCGCAGGGCCGACTGATGAAAAAGGAGTACGGCCCGTGGGTGTTCACCGCGTTCAAACTGATGGCCAAACTGCGGTTCCTGCGAGGCAGTGTGCTGGATATCTTCGGTTACACCGAGGAACGCAAAGGCGAGCGGCAGCTGATCGCTGACTACGAAAAAACCGTGGAGTCACTGCTGTCGTCGTTGAGCGCCGATAAGCTGCCGCTGGCCGTGGAGATCGCCAGCATTCCCGAGCACATCCGCGGCTACGGCCACGTCAAGGATGCTCACCTGCATAAGGCCAAGACCCGCGAAGCGGATCTGTTGGCCAAGTGGAACAACCCGCGGGAGATTCCATTGGCGCGGATCGCTTGATGTGATCGGGGTGTTCTTGGCTACGGTTCGTTCTACAGGCGTGGTGGCGCATGCCTTTCCATACCTCTCGACGTGCTCATATCATTTGTTGCTGAATCAATAGGGCCTCGTCATCCTGGCGTAGGCCGGGACCCAGTGCCTCGCGCCCTGGACTTTGATGATGGCGGGATTCTGATTCCGATCAATCCTTGGATACACTTTGCTTCTTTAGCTGCCTGCAGAAAGCCGCTGGGTCCCGGCCTTCGCCGGGATGACGAAGTTTTTGTGATCGGGGCAGAAAACTTACCGCCGCCGCACCGACGCCAACGCCGCACGAAGCGGCGGCTTCAGCGGCAGCGCCAGTTTCCGATACAGATACGACAGCGCGCGCCGGGAACGCGGAACGCGCCAGGCCAGTCCTTCGTCGATGGTGTAGACGCACGGCGCGCAGGCGCCGCATGGCATGCCGCGCACCGGTCGGTGACAGAACCAGGTCATGTCCATGATCCAGCTCCAGTCCGCTCGTTCGGCGTCGCGCGCCATCGCTCGCTTGTCGATCTGGAATAGCGGGAAGCTGAAATAGCGAAACAGCGTGTACTCGGCCTTATCCGCATGGCAGGGATCCATCCGGAAGCTGCGGTACTTGCCGCCCTGATCGTAGGCGCGCACGAAGGGGGCCAGGACCGCCTGCACCTTGTCGTCTATGTGCACGCTCAGTTCGATATCGGCCATGCCATGGTGCTTGCAGAACAACGCCAGCCACTCGTACTGGCTACCGAGGTAGACGCGCGATCGGATGGTGCGCAAGGCCTCCGAAATATCCGGATCAGAGTCGAGATCTGCGACGCGAAACCTGCGCAACGGCCGCAGCAGTGCGCGCGTTTCGGGAAACGCATCGTACAGCGCGTCGCGAATGCGCTGCATGGCCTGCAGTTCGGTCGAGGTGGAAGCGCGACTCGAATCCTCAAGATAGTACGGGGTGACCGGCAGCCGATGCTTCAACAACAGCTGCAACAACTGAAATGTCGAATCCCAGCCGCTGGTCCACAACAGATTGACCCCCGCTTCTTCTATCGATGCGGGCTCCGTCGCCCGGGAGTGGTCATGCCTGTTGTTTCCATCATGCATAGGGATGCTCTTACCTCGGTATCGGAAGACAATGGTCGGCCCTTTGGAAACTCCAAAGAACTTAATCACGCTTTGTGATGCTACCCCGCATGCGAACACTCGGCGTGCACGCGCCTTTCACAAGCACGCGCACAGTCGCATAGAACAAAGCTGGCCAAAATCACTCACCGCGCGTCGACCTCTTCAGCATTTCGTCACATTGGGCGCGGACTCTGGAAACTGTGCGTTGCACCTCATATTTCCTGGTCGTTTCTTCGCGGATATTCGGCTATCGGTTGGCACTGAGTGCTCGTGTCTGTAAGCCTCGCCTGTAACGCAGCTGTCTTGCCGGTAAGCGGCACGAATATCTCGGCTGCCGACTATCGGTCTCACGCGATTCTTCGTGTTCTTTTCGTCTGTCTACACATTCCATTCACGCACTCGACAACGATCATTCGTGAAAGAGGAGGGTACGTACGGACTCCGAAGGTGCATGCCTCCCGCCCATTCCCCCAGGAATTACCGCGATGCAAGTCCAACCGATGACTCGGGAGCAATTCTGGCGTTTCGCTGACGAAGCCAAAGAGGCGACCGAGATTCTGGCGGCACAGAGAATGGCGATACTCAGGAAGCTTCCCATCGAAGCTCTGCGCCAAGTCTGTATCCAATACCGCTTCTTCACCATCGACTATATCGGCGATCTTGCATTGCTGGTGGCGCGCCTACCTTTTGGTGGGCTGCGTAGCTTGCTGGGCCAGATCCTGGCCGAGGAACTAGGCGAAGGCGATCCGGAAAAAGCCCACCCGACGGTATACGATCGCTTTCTAGCCACCATCGGTGTCACTGACGAGGCGTTGCAGAGCCCACTCCCGGCGAACGAACATATCCTGAAGAGCTTGACGCGCGATATGTCCCGCAACCCGATCGCTTACGGTGTCGGTTTGCGCGGAATGGGCGGCGAATGCCTGTGCCAGACCTATCTGTCGGTGATGTTCGAACACATGCGAGAGAATCCGTACTTCGTCGCGAATGCGGACCATATCGACTGGGAATTCTGGACGATCCATACCGGCGAGGAAGATATCGTGCATGGCGAGCTCACCCGTCGCGCCATCGATGACTACCTGCGCGATGATCCCAGCGTGCTGCCGGAACTGGCCAAAGGCTACGAGCGCAGCATCACCGCCTGGAACCTGTTCTGGGAGAACATTTTCGACGCCTGCGTGCCACAGCTGGAGGCGGCTTCTTGAGCGCGGCGATGAGCACGATCTCGCAGTTCCACCTGGCGTTTCCCGTGCGCGACCTGGACGAGGCGCGGCACTTCTACGGCGAGGTGCTTGGGTGCCCCAAAGGCCGCACTGACACTTCTTATCAGGACTTCGATTTTTTCGGCCATCACTTGGTCGCGCATATCTCCGGTGATGGCCAGCCGCTGCAGAGCGGGCGATTCGACGGTGAAGCGGTTCCGGTGCCGCATTTCGGCATGAACCTGGACCGGCAATCGTGGGAAGCGCTCGCCACACGGCTGAAGGCCGCCGAGGTCGCATTCCACGAAGAACCGCATCTGCGCTTGAAAGGCCAGCCTGGCCAGCACGTGACCATGTTCCTGTTCGATCCGTCGGGCAACGCGCTGGAATTCAAGTCATTCGACGATCCCGAGCAGACCTTTATTCCCTGATTGCCATTGAATGTGGGAGCGCCGTCGATTGAATATAGGAGCGGCGTCCCGCCGCGAGCTCTTCTGGATCCCGGCATATCATTGAAGAGCTCGCGCCGGGACGGCGCTCCTACAGGAAGATCGGTCGATCCAGGGGCATCGGTGAAATCAGCGCTTCGGCTTGTCCTTCCCTACGTCGCTCGCGGGAGGCACCGCGCGTTCGAACCGACGGAATAGCGCCAGCACCACCACGCACATCAGCGACGCGCCCAGCGCCAGCAGGTAGTTGCCCAACCCGGCTGCGATACCGATGGCCGCCGCCATCAACAACGAACTGGCGGTGGTAAGGCCATGCACCTTATCGCTCTTTCCCGATCGCAAAATGGCGCCGGCGCCGACGAAACCCACCGCCGCAACGACGGCTTCGATCAGTCTCACCGGATCGACCCGCAGCAGTTCGCGATATTGCTCGTGCGAAAAATGCTGCGCGATCACGTCACCCAAGCCGACGATGAGCGCCGCCGCCCCGCTGATCAGCATATGCGTGCGCAATCCTGCGGCGTGCCGGCCCATTTCACGCTCCAGGCCCAGCACCCCACCCAGCAGCATGGCTGCGGCAATCCGCACCAGAATCCATAGATCCTGTTCGATCATGGTGCTGAATCCGGTCATCTCGCATCACCCAGGCGATGATTGGGCAGGGAAGCGACATGGTCACTCAATGCGGCCGCGGTCATGAATGCTCCGGAAGTAGGTGCGTATCCCGGGTGTAAGCCATGGCGCATGCGTCCGACGTGAAAAATCATGCTGCTCCGGATTTTTCGCACCCGTGTCGTTCATCGAAATGCCCGTCCGCTGATTTGAATGGACTTGAGCGCATCGGAAGCCCGAGGGCTTCCTGTTTTTAGGAGAATCTCGATGGATGTGCTCGTTTCAGGTGCCTAAGGTGAGTGCCCCCCTGAAACGATGATTCACGATGAACTTCAGAGCATTTCTTTCCGCGGCGCTGCTACTACCGATATCGACAGTTGCCCTTGCCCAGTACACGGGGCCCAGCGCAGTCCGTTCGGCCACGACAGCCGAAGCAGCCAGCAAGGCGGCCGACAACACGCCCGTGGTGCTGGAAGGCGTGCTGGCAAGCCATATCGGCAATGACACCTACGAATTCAAGGATGCCAGCGGCACCGTGCGCGTCGAGATCGACCCGGAGGATTTCCCGCTCGGCACTCCCATCGAAGCCACCACCCCAGTGCGCTTGATCGGCGAGGTGGAGAAGGATTGGGGCAAGGTGGAAATCGACGTCGAGCGAATGGAAGTTTTGAACTAGGGCCGGTTACACGAGGGCCAATGCGCATCTGCATCCGGATGCGGCATTCGCCTTCGTACCAAAGATGTCCATGGCGTAGGGTGCGCCATGAGTATCACCGCGACACCGAATTCGTCACACCGGCCGCAGCAACCGCAATCCGAACCAGTCCTTGGGATCGTTCCATTCCTCGGCCACCGCCAACCCCGCCGCCGCGGCCAGTGCCGCGAAACCGCCCCTGCTGTATTTATGACTGTATTCGACCCGCATGGCTTCATCCTGGCCGAACCGGAAAGCGCGGCCGGCGACATGTACTTCCTGCGCACGCAGGCTGACCAGAAACGTTTCGATGCGGCCTTGTTCGCGAACATAGCGGGCGCAATGGCGAAAGCCGGCCAGGTCGAAGTCGCAGCCCAATTCGCGATTCAAACGCACCAGCAGGTTGAGCGTGAATTCCGCGGTGACGCCGGCCGCATCGTTATAGGCCGCTTCGATCAGTGCCGGATCCTTCTGTAGATCGATACCGATCAGTGCCCGCCCGTCCTGCCCCAGGATGTGGCGCATTCCCGTCAGGATATCGACGGCTTCATCGTGCGTGAAATTGCCGAGCGTGGAGCCAGGGAAGAACACCAGCGTTCGCCGAGCGGGCCGTTTGGCTCGCGGCAGCGGCACGGATCGAGTGAAATCCGCGCAGACCGGAAGCATCTCGATGAAGGGGAAGGTGCTCATCAGTCCTGTGGTGGTGGCCTCCAGCGCGGTAGGCGAGATTTCCACCGGCGTATAAGCCACCGGCGCGCGCAAGCCGCGCAACAGCTGCCGCGTCTTGCGGCCACTGCCGCTGCCGTACTCCACCACATGCGCGCCGGTGCCGACCGCGTCGGCGATGGCCGGCATGCGCGCGTCCAGCAGGGCCTGCTCTACCCGCGTGAGGTAGTACTCCGGTTGCCGGGTGATCGCTTCGAACAGCTCCGACCCGCGATGGTCGTAGAAGTACTTCGAGGGAATCCGTTTCGGCGAGCGCGACAGACCGGACAGCACGTCTTCCAGCAAGCCGTCCGCTGGCGGTTGCAGATCGGTGAGCGACGACATGCGGGGGCGAGGGATCGCGGCGTTCATGCCACCTCCTTGGCAAGGCGCGCACCGGAGAACTGCCAACGAGCCGGCGGCGGGAAGAAGTTGCGATAGCTCGCACGGATGTGATCGCGCGGTGTGGCGCAGCTGCCGCCACGCAGCACCCATTGGCCGCACATGAACTTGCCGTTGTACTCGCCCAACGAACCCGATAGCGGACGGAAGCCCGGGTAAGCGGTGTACGCGCTGGACGTCCATTCCCACACATCGCCGAACAACTGGCACAAGCCCGCGCCGTGCGTGGCCAGCGCCTGCGGATGCAGCGCGGCGGTTTGGGTGTCGGCGAAATTGCCCGCGATGCTGGCGCCGGCCGCCGCCTGTTCCCATTCGGTCTCGGTGGGCAAGCGTGCACCGGCCCAACGCGCGAAGGCATCGGCTTCGAAGTAGCTCAGGTGGCAGACGGGCGCATGCGGGACCAAAGGACGCCAGCCGCCCAGCGTGAACTCGCGCTCGCGGTCCTCGCTCCAGTACAACGGCCGCTGCCATCCTTGGGCACGTACCTGCTCCCAGCCTTCGCTCAGCCACAGGTCCGGCGTCCGGTAGCCGCCGTCGGCGATGAACTCCCGGTACTCGCCATTGCTGACGGGCCGACTGGCCAGTGCATGCGCCGGCACCAGCACACGGTGCCGCGGGGACTCGTTGTCGTACGCAAAAGCTTGTGATTGCGGCCAGGGCGCGGCGCCGATCTCAATGATGGCTTCATCGCGCGCGACCCATCTCAACGGCACGGCGTGGCCGGGATGCGTGGGAAGATCGCCACGATAGACCGGCGCCAGCGGGTTCGACCAGAACGCGTGCTTGATATCGGTAAGCAGCAGTTCCTGGTGCTGTTGCTCGTGGTGGGTTCCCAATAGCAGCGTACGTAGATCGTCTTCCCGAAGATCGCCATCGGCAAAGCGCCGCTGTACGCGTGCGTCGATCTGCGCGCGGTAGTCCAGCACCTCGATCAATGTTGGCCGTGACAGCAATCCGCGCCGCGGCCGCGCATGGATGGATCCAGCGCTCTGGTAGTAGCTGTTGAACAGATAATCCCATTGGGCGTTCACCGGTACGTAGCCAGCGCGCGTGGAAAGCACGAAGCGCTCGAAGAACCAGGTGGTGTGCGCCAGATGCCATTTGGCAGGACTAGCGTCGTCCATGCTCTGCACCATGGCGTCTTCCGGCGACAACGGTGCCGCCAGCGCCAGGCTGGCCGCGCGGACGGCGAGATAGCGCGCAAGCAACGTCCGCGGCTCGGCGACGCCGTCGTAGCTCATGCCGGCAGGGGCAGTGGACCCAAGCATCGAACGAGCATAGGAGACCAATGTGAAAGCATTGTTATGCGGTTTCGCCGTCGCTTATGCGTACGCGCTTCGCTCTACGTTCTAGCCGCCAGCCGCAACCCCCGTGGCGTGAGTAGACGCTGCGCCACATCCAGCACACCCTGCACCAGCAACGCCAACACTGCCGCCGGCACGGCGCCTTCCAGAATCAAACCAATGTCATCCAGACGAATACCGGTAAGAATCGGCTGACCATAGCCACCTGCGCCGATCAGCGCGCCCAAAGTGGCCGTGCCGACATTGATCACCGCGGCGGTTTTGATGCCCGCCAGAATCGTTCCCAGCGCCAGCGGCAGTTCCACTCGCCATAGCCGCGTTCGCGGTGGCAGGCCCATCGCGGCGGCGGTTTCGCGCAACTCCAATGGAATGCCGGTCAGTCCGGCATGGGTATTGCGCACGATAGGCAGCAAGCTATACAGAAACAGCGCCGCGATGGCGGGCTTCGCCCCGATGCCGAACAGCGGAATCATGAAGACGAACACCGCCAGCGAAGGCAACGTCTGCAGCAAGCCGGTCGCCGACAGGACGGCTTGTCCCAAGCGTGGCTGCCGCGCGGCCAGCACGCCCAGCGGCAAGGCAACCAACAACGCCATCCCCAGCGATACGGCGACCAACGCCAGGTGTTCGAAGGTGCGTTGGAGGATTCGCGCCGCACGGCCGCGTGTTTCCGGCGCGGCTACCCCCAGCCAGTCGGCGGCAACCGCGGCTTCGGCCTCACGGTCCAGCTTCACCCTGGCGTTGAGCTGCCGCATGGTCGAGGCGTCCATCCGGCCGGCCAAATCCTCCAAGGCAAGCACCCAGGCTGGCGCACGCTGCGCCAGGTCCGCGCGATACAGATATACCGCTTCATAGTCGGGGAAATAGCCACGGTCGTCGACCAGCACTCGCAGCTTGTAGCGAGGAATCTCTGCGTCGGTGCTGTAGAGATCGGTCACGTCGATAGCGCCGCTGGCCAAGCCGCGGTAAGCGAGATCGTGGTCCAGGCCATCGGCTCGCTGCGGCAGGTTATAGGCGGCGCGCAATCCAGGCCAGCCATCGGCGCGCGACAGGAATTCGTTGCTCAGCCCAACTTTCAATTGCGGATGCGCGGATAGATCCGAGATCCGCGCAATACCCAGCGCCTGCGCACGTTCGTCGCGCATTCCCAACGCGTAGGTATTGTCGAAGCCCAGTGGCTCCGTCATCGCCAAGCCACGCTGCGCCAACGCGCGGCGCAACGCGTCGCGGTCGGCACCTGGCATCTTCAGCAGCTCCTCGGCCAGCGTGCCGGTGTATTCGGCGTATGCGTCGATAGCGCCGGTTTCCAGCGCGCGCCATAGAATGCGGGTGCCTCCCAGTTGCCGTTGATGCTCAACCGTCACGCCCGCTTGGCGCCCGACGCCCGCGCCGATCTCGCCCAGAATTACCGCTTCGGTGAAGTTCTTGGAGCCGATGATTACCTTCGCTGGTTTCTGTGTTTGCGCCAGCGTCGGGCAAGCGCAGAAGCAGGCCAACAGAAACGCTGATATCCATGTGAGTAGACGTCGCTTCATGCGTCTTCCCGCAAACGCCGCTGCGCATTCATGAACTGATGCACGAATGGATCGGCCGGCACATCCAGCAGCTCATCGATACCACCCTTCTGCAATATCTTGCCCGCCCGCAACAGCACCAGCGTGTCGCCCAGCCAGACGGCTTCGGCCACATCGTGCGTCACCAGCACCACGGTCTTGTTCAAGAGCGCGAACAGTTCGCGCATCTGCGTTTGCAGATCATGGCGAACAATCGGGTCCAAGGCCCCCAATGGCTCATCCAGCAACAGCACCGCCGGGTCCAGCATCAACGCACGGATCAAGCCGACCCGTTGGCGCTGCCCGCCCGAGAGTTCCGCGGGATAGCGCGATAGCGCGGCGAACGGCAACTGGCACAGTTCCGCCAGCTCACGCAGGCGTGCTTCGATCCGCGATGTTTCCCAGCCCAGCGTGCGTGCCAGCAACGCTGCGTTGCTGGCGCCCGTGAGATGCGGAAACAGTCCACCCTCCTGGATCACATAGCCGATACGCCGCCGCTGTTCCAACAATGTCTCGCGTCGCAGCGGCACGCCATCGAAGCGTACTTCGCCGGCATCCGGCCACTCCAGCCCGATCAGCATGCGCAATATGCTGGACTTGCCCGCGCCGCTTGGCCCAATCAACGCTGTCGTCTGTCCTGCCGCAATGGACAGGTCGATGGCGTCCAGCGCGATGATCGCGCCGTGGCGCTTGCTTACGTGTCTTAGCTCGAACATCGGATGAGCTTAGCGCCCTTGGCCGGTGTTTTGGATCGTCGCGTGCGCCGTGCGCACGGCCGGTGACACTTCGGCGTCGTGCGCATAGCGCACGCTATATGCATGCGGGCTCTTGTAGGAGCGCCGTCTCGGCGCGAGCTCTTCCTGCCATGCCGCGAGCTGACAGGAAGAGCTCGCGTCGGGACGACGCTCCTACGGGAGCTTCTCCTACGGAAGACTCTCCTATAACGGCGAACGCCGCCAGACCAGGCAACGGTTGTTGGCTGGCATCGCCACATCCTCGATCAGCTGCAGATCGATATTCCGGGCCAACGTATCCACTGCCTCGAAATCGCGGATGCCCATGCGTGGATCGCGCGCGCGCAGAGATGCATCGAATTCACGATTGCTGTCGCTGGTGAACGCTCCGCCATAGTTGAACGGCCCGTAGATGACGAGCGTCGCGCTGTTCGCAAGCACCACATCCAATCCACGGAAGAACGCCTGTACTTCTTCCCAGCTCATGATGTGCAGCGTATTGGCACTGAACACCGCATCGAATTTCATGCTGGGCCATGGACCCGCTGCGACATCCAGTTCAAGTGGCGGTGGTGTATTAGGCAGTTGCGCTTCGTCCAGCCACTCACGGATGCCTGGCAGATACGATGCCCGATCAGAGCATTGCCATATCAGGCCCGGAATGGCCTGTGCGAAATACACGGCGTGCTGGCCGGTGCCACTGCCGATCTCCAGTACTGTGCGTGCGGCGCTGAAGTGGCGAAGTAGAACGGCCAGGATGGGATCGCGGTTGCGATCACTGGCGGGTGAGTGTGGCTTCATAGTGGGAGTGGTACCGGCATGCCGGGACCGGTGAGTCGCGACGTTGATGTTTCCGGTCGCGACTCACGTCGCTCCCACAAGGAAACCGTGCGTGCCTCTGGCGCCTTCCTGTCAGACATGACACATCCCTCAATGTGGAAAAGCGCTAACCACGAATACGCACATAAATACGCTTTCCCGTGCCGCCGTCGCCGCCCCGCTCCTGTATCTCGAAATGCTTGGGATGCTGCTTCAGCAGATCGCTGAGTTTCTTGTGCCCATACAATCGCGGATCGAAGTTGGGGCGAATCTTGTTGAGATAGCTGCCCATGGTGCCGAGGAACGCCCAGCCCTGGTCGTCGGAAGCTTCTTCGATGGCCTGGCGGATCAGGTCGAGCGGCAAGGCTTCGGACTTACCAGCCGGTTCTGGCGCTGGCACCGCGGTAGGTTCGGCGGCGGCTACGGGCGTGCTTTTCTTGGCTTTGGCCTTGGGCTTGGCGGGCTCTGGAGCGGACTTCACGGGCTTTGCCGGCACCACCACCGGCGTCTGTGCCCGCAGCACTTCGGTATAGATGAATTTGTCGCAGGCCTGCACGAACGCGTCGGGTGTTTTTCGTTCGCCGAAACCGTAGACGGTCAGCCCTTCCTCGCGCAGGCGCTGCGCCAGGCGGGTGAAGTCGCTGTCGCTGGATACCAGGCAGAAGCCGTCGAACCGATTGGTATACAGCAGGTCCATCGCGTCGATGATCAACGAACTGTCGGTAGCGTTCTTGCCGCTGGTGTAGGCGAACTGCTGGACCGGGCTGATGGAATGCTTCAGCAGTGCCTGCTTCCATTGGGTCATGCGGGTGCTGGTGAAATCGCCGTAGATGCGCTTCACGCTGGCCACACCGTACTTGGCCACTTCGGCCAACAGGCCTTCGATGGCGGTCGGCGGCGCGTTGTCGGCATCGATCAGTACGGCCAGTCGCCGCTGTTCGTCATCGGATTCCGGTTTGCCGCTGGGACGTGATTTCATGGCGAGCTCCGCTGCCGTTGTGCAACGGCGATTGTGCACCACATCGTATTGGGCGACGCGGTTTGCCGACTATGTCGGCATCCTTACAGGCGCGAAGCATCGATCCTTTGTCCATGACCGCCGTCACTTGACGGGCATGCGTCCGGCTAAGCACAGTGCCAGATCCAGTCTCCTTGCCGGAACCCTCCTTGTGCAGCGACGCGACTTCCTGAGTTTTTCCGGCCTGAGCCTGGCCGGACTGATCCTGCCGCATACGCGCCTGATAGCGGCCGAAGCCTTGATGGTGCCGATGGACGTGGCCGCCAAGAAAATCCTGGCCGACGCCGCGCTGACAGCCGCCACCCACGCCGGTGCCAGCTATTGCGACGTACGCGTCGGCCGCTATCTGCGCCAGTCGCTGATCACCCGCGAAGACAAGGTGCAGAACGTAGTGAACACCGAATCGGCCGGCGTCGGCATTCGCGTGATCGTCAACGGCGCCTGGGGTTTCGCCGCCACGCATCAGACCAAACCCGATGCGGTCGCCGCCGCCACACGCCAGGCGGTCGCTATCGCCAACGCCAATGCGGGGCATCGAAGCCAGCCCGTGCAACTGGCCCCGGTGAAAGGTGTGGGCGAAGTCGCGTGGAAGACCCCGATCAAGAAGAACGCGATGGAAGTACCCGTCAAGGAGAAGGTCGAGCTGCTGCTGAGCGTCAATGCCGCCGGGCTCAACGCCGGCGCCAATTTCGTCGCTTCGCGAATGTTCCTGATCAACGAACAGAAGTATTTCGCCAGCACCGACGGTTCCTACATCGATCAGGACGTGCACCGCATCTGGCTTCCGTTCACCGTCACCGCCATCGACAAGGCCAGCGGCAAGTTCCGCACCCGCGATGGCCTGTCCGCGCCGATGGGCCTGGGTTACGAATATCTGGACGCCGACCCCGCCGGAAAGTTCGCGCTGCCGGGCGGCGTGGTCGGCTACGGCCGTTCTTACGACGTCATGGAAGATGTGGTCGCGGCGACCAAGCAGGCGCGAGCCAAACTGACCGCGCCATCGGTCAAGCCCGGCAAGTACGACCTGGTGCTGGACCCGTCCAATCTGTTCCTGACCATCCACGAGAACGTCGGACATCCATTGGAACTGGACCGCGTGCTCGGCTACGAGGCCAACTACGCCGGCACCAGCTTCGCCACCCTGGACAAGCGCGAGGCCGGATTCCGCTGGGGCAGCGAGATCGTCAACTTCACCGCCGACAAGACCGAGCCGGGCAGTCTGGGCGCGGTCGGCTACGACGACGAAGGCGTCAAGACCAAACGCTGGGATCTGGTGAAGGACGGCGTGCTGGTCAACTACCAGGCCACCCGCGACGAAGTGCATATCCTGGGCGAATCCGAATCGCACGGCTGCAGCTATGCCGATTCCTGGTCCAGCGTGCAGTTCCAGCGCATGGCCAACGTGTCGCTGGCGCCAGGCAAGAACAAGCTGAGCGTCGCCGACATGGTCAAGAACGTGGAGAACGGTATCTATATCCACGGCCGCGGCTCTTATTCGATAGACCAGCAGCGCTACAACGCGCAGTTCGGCGGCCAGCTATTCTACGAAATCAAGAACGGCCAGATCACCCGGCAGATCGAAGACGTGGCCTATCAGATCCGCACACCGGAATTCTGGAACGCCTGTGTGGCGATCTGCGACGAAAGCGACTACCGCCTGGGCGGGTCGTTCTTCGACGGCAAAGGCCAGCCGAGTCAGGTGTCCGCGGTCTCGCATGGCTCAAGTACCACGCGCTTCAATGGTGTGAATGTCATTAATACGGCGCGCAGCTTGGGGTGAGCGGATGAAGTCGGCTGCGACGCAGCCTGTGAAGTCGCGCCGATGGCGCTGGCAATGGAGAAGAGTGTAGCCACGCACGCGCCAGGCACTGCATTACGCCGCTTTTGCCATTAACAGCACCGCAGGTGCGACTTCACCCTTCGCAGCGCCGCAGGTGCGAATTCCCTCTTATATGCCAAAAGTCATTTGACGGCTTCTCCACTGGAGCGCAAGAATCGGGACTGCATGCTGTTCTGCTTTCCTGCATGCGCGACGTGTTCCATTCCAGCTCAGTCCAGTTCGTCCCGCGCGTTGACGCGGGCTTCACCGGTGGAGAAAAGCCTTGCAAAGACGTGACTTCCTGGCCCTGAGCGGCCTCAGCCTGGGCGGCCTGATCGTGCCGTCCTTCCTCGGGCAGGCCATCGCCGCCGAGCAACTTCAATCGGTGTTGGATGCCGGCTTCAAGAAGCGGCTCGCCGACGCCGCACTGGCCGCTGCCAACCAGGCCGGCGCCAGTTACTGCGACGTGCGCATCGGCCGCTATCTGCGCCAGTTCGTGATCACCCGCGAAGACAAAGTGCAGAACGTGGTGAACACCGAGTCCACCGGCGCCGGCGTCCGGGTGATCGTGAATGGGGCGTGGGGCTTCGCCGCCACCAACCAGCTGACCGCCGAAAACGTGGCCAAAGCGGCGCAGCAGGCTGCCTTGATCGCCAAGGCCAACAGCAAGAGCCAAACCTCGCCGGTGCAGTTGGCGCCGGTGAAAGGTGTCGGTGAAGTGTCCTGGAAGACGCCGATCAAGAAGAACGCGATGGAAGTGCCGCTCAAGGAGAAGGTGGACCTGCTGCTGGGCGTCAACGCCGATGCAGTCAACGCTGGCGCCGATTTCGTCAACTCCATGCTGTTCCTGGTCAACGAGCAAAAGTACTTCGCCAGCACCGATGGCTCCTATATCGATCAGGATGTGCACCGGATCTGGGCGCCGATGACGGTTACCGCCATCGACAAGACCACCGGCAAATTCCGCACCCGTGACGGGCTGTCTTCGCCGATGGGTATGGGTTACGAGTACCTGGACGGCGCCGCCTCAGGCAAGGTAGTTTCGCCCAATGGCGTGATCAACTACGGCCTTTCCTACGATATGAAGGAAGACGCCGTCGCCGCCGCCAAACAGGCGCGCGCCAAGCTGACGGCACCCTCGGTGAAACCCGGCAAGTACGATCTGGTGCTGGATCCATCGCACACCTGGCTGACCATCCATGAGTCCATTGGCCATCCGCTGGAGCTGGACCGCGTGCTGGGCTACGAGGCCAACTACGCCGGCACCAGCTTCGCCACGTTGGACAAGCGCCAGGAGAAATTCCAGTACGGCAGCGATATCGTCACGGTGTTCGCCGACAAGGTGCAGCCGGGCAGCCTGGGCGCGGTCGGCTACGACGATGAAGGCGTGAAGACCAAGCGCTGGGACCTGATCGCCGGCGGCAAGCTGGTCGATTACCAGACCATCCGCGATCAGGCCCACATCCTGGGCAAGAACGAATCCGACGGCTGCTGTTACGCCGACTCCTGGTCCAGCGTGCAGTTCCAGCGCATGGCCAACGTCTCGCTGGCACCGGGCAAGAGCAAGCTGGGTGTGGCGGACATGATCAAGGATGTCGAGAACGGCATCTACATCATCGGCGATGGTTCGTTCTCCATCGACCAGCAACGCTACAACGCGCAATTCGGCGGCCAGCTGTTCTACGAAATCAAGAACGGCCAGATCACTCGCCAGATCGAGGACGTGGCCTACCAGATCCGCACGCCGGAATTCTGGAACGCCTGCGCCGCGATCTGCGACGACAGCGATTACCGCCTGGGCGGTTCGTTCTTCGACGGCAAAGGCCAACCCGGACAAGTGTCGGCGGTGTCGCACGGTTCCAGTACCGCGCGCTTCAACGGCATCAACGTCATCAACACCGCCCGCAGTCTGGGCTGAGCAAATCTCGTAGAGCGGAGCTTGCTCCGCTGCTTTGTTTTGCTTTTTTCCCAACATTAGAACGAAGAGCAGCGGAGCAAGCTCCGCTCTACCAGGAGATATCCAGAACATGAGCATCTTCACCGAACAGCAGGCCAAGGCCATCCTGGACAAGGTCATCGCGCTGTCCAAGGCCGACGAATGCACCGCCCAACTCACGGGCTCCATCGACGGCAACATCCGCTTCGCGCTGAACAACATTTCCACCAGCGGCATCGTCAGCAACGCCGATCTGGCGGTACAGGTGGCCTTCGGCAAGCGCATGGGCACGGCCAGCATCAATGAGTTCGACGACGCCGCGCTGGAACGCGTGGTTCGCCGCGCCGAAGATCTGGCGCGCCTGGCGCCGGAAAACCCGGAGTTCATGCCGGCCATCGACAAGCAGACCTACACCGCCAGCCCCACCTTCAGCGATTCGACCGCCGCCATCACGCCGGAATTCCGTGCCCAGGTGGCAGCGGATTCCATCGGTCCCTGTCAGGCGGAAAAACTGATCGCCGCCGGCTTCCTGGAGGATGGGCAAAGCTTCGTCGCCTTCGCCAACAGCAAAGGCAACTTCGGCTATCAGAAGGCGACCAACTTCAACTACACCTGCACGGTACGCACCGAAGACGGCCGCGGTTCCGGCTGGGTCGGCCGCAATCTGAAGGACGCCAGCGCGTTCAAGGCCGACAGCGACGTCCGCACCGCCATGCGCAAGGCCACCGAATCGGCCGAAGCCAAGGCACTGGAGCCGGGCAAGTACACGGTGATCCTGGAACCGGCCGCCGCCGCGGGCCTGATCTCCTTCATGATGAATTTCTTCGATGCGCGCCAGGCTGACGAAGGCCGCAGCTTCCTGTCCAAGAAAGGCGGCGGCAACAAGCTGGGCGAACAGGTCTACGACCCGCGCGTGAACATCACCGCTGACCCCTGGCACCCGGACGCCGCTGTGCTGCCGTGGGACACCGAAGGCCTGCCGCGCGAGAAGATGGCGGTGGTCGAAAACGGCAAGATCGCCAATCTTCAGTACTCCCGTTTCTGGGCGCAGAAACAGGGCAAGCGCGCGATCGGCGAACCGGGCAACCTGCTGATGTCCGGCGGCACCAAGTCCACCGCCGAACTGGTGAAGAGCACGCAGAAGGGCATCCTGGTCACCCGCACCTGGTACATCCGGATGGTCGACCCGCAGACGGTGCTGCTGACCGGCCTGACCCGCGACGGCACGTTCTACATCGAGAACGGCGAGATCAGATACCCGGTGAAGAATTTCCGCTTCAACGAATCGCCGGTGATCATGCTCAACAACATCGAAGAACTCGGCAAGCCGGTGCGCGTATCGGGCGACGAATCTTCTTTCGTGATGATGATTCCGCCGATGAAACTGCGCGACTTCACCTTCACTTCGCTGTCGGATGCGGTGTAGTCAATGATTCACGGTAGGAGCGCCCCATGGGCGCGAGCTTTTTCAACAGGTTCATCGTGAAGAGCTCGCGCCCATGGGGCGCTCCTACCTTCGCAAGACAAGCTGCAGGCCGTCCATGAACCGCTCGCAATTCCTCCGTCTGATGACCGGCGGACTCGCCGGCGCCTTGCTGGCCGGGCCAATGCGCGCAGCATCGGCAGCAACCGCGGAATACGACTTCTGGTTCACCCGCCTGAAATACGACTCCGGCGACTGGGACGTGGACGCGCGCATGCCGGCCAATCTCATCACTTCGTTGATCGACTACACCAACCTGCGCGTGGACCCCAAGGAGCACGTGCTGTCGCTGTCCGACCCGCGCATGCTGACCGCGCCCTTTTGCTACCTGTCCGGGCACAAACTGGTCGAATTCAACCCCGCCGAACGCCGCAACTTCGAACGCTACATCCGCAACGGCGGCTTCGTCTTCGTCGACGACTGCAACCACGATATCGACGGCCTGTTCGCCAAATCATTCGAAGCACAGATGGCTTCCATCTTCGGCGCCAAGGCGATCAAGAAGCTGCCCAAACAACACGCCATCTACCGCAGCTTCTTCGTCTTCGACGGCCCGCCCGCCACCGGCTTCGAACTCAATGGCTGGGGCGACGACCTGGTGCACGACTACCTGCAAGGCATCGAAATCGACGGCCGCCTGGGCGTGCTCTACAGCAACAAAGACTACGGCTGCGAATGGGACTACGACTGGCGCAACAAACGCTTCCTGGCCGAAGACAACACCAAGTTCGGCGTCAATATCGTCATGTACGCGTTGAATAGCTGATGGTACGGGAATGGGGAATCGGGAATGGGGAATCGATGGCAGCTGGCCTAGTTCTGCCGACTCCCAGCGGCACCCAAGCAACCCGTTACGCCAAAGACGCTTTTGCTTTTTCTTTTGCTTTTTCTTTTTCTTTTTCTTTTTCTTTTTCTTTTTCTTTTTCTTTTTCTTTTTCTTTTTCTTTTTCTTTTTCTTTTTCTTTTTCTTTTTCTTTTGCTTTTGCTTTTGCTTTTGCTTTTGCTTCTGCTCTGGCTTTTGCCTCCTTGCGCCTTAAAGCGAGCCGAGCACCACAGCCTGACGCGGCCGCAGAGGCGCCCTTGTCCGAGCGCAGCGAGTTTGGGCGCCGTGCCGCGCCAGGCGAGGAGCACAGGGCACCGATGCGGCTCCATCGCATCGGCGAGTGTCCGGCGCAAACGGTTTTGGTTACTTTTGCCAAGACAAAAGTAGCTCGCGCTTCAGCGCGAAAGCTTTTGCTTTTTGCTTATGCCTTCGCTTCAGCTTTGGCTTTGGCTCCTAAAACTTCTTTTAATCGGCGAGCCCCTCATGACTAACGAATCACCCCTCACCGAATCCGACCTCCAACAACAGCTAACCCGCCTAACCCACCTCCGCCAAGCCATCGCCCAAGCCATCGTCGGCCAACAAGACGTAGTCGAACAACTCCTGATCGGCCTACTGGCCGGCGGCCACTGCCTGCTCGAAGGCGTACCCGGCCTGGGCAAGACACTGCTCGTCCGCTCACTGGGCCAGGCGCTGGAACTGCAGTTCCGCCGCGTGCAATTCACTCCCGACCTGATGCCCAGCGACATCCTGGGCACCGAACTGCTGGAAGAAGACCACGGCACCGGCCACCGCCACTTCCGCTTCCAGCCAGGCCCCGTCTTCACCAACCTGCTGCTGGCCGACGAACTCAACCGCACACCGCCCAAGACCCAGGCCGCGCTCCTGGAAGCGATGCAGGAACGCACGGTCAGCTATGCCGGCACCACCTATCCGTTGCCGGCGCCGTTCTTCGTCCTGGCTACACAGAATCCTTTGGAACAGGCCGGCACGTATCCGCTGCCGGAAGCGCAGCTCGACCGTTTCCTGTTGCACATCCGCGTGGACTATCCCAGCGAGCAGGAAGAACGCGACATTCTGGCGCAGACCACCGGCAGCCATAGCAGCGCGGTACCGCAGGTCATGCACGGCAGCGAAGTGCTGGCGCTGCAGGCGCGCGTGCGCGACGTGCATCTGGGCGAGGATCTGCTGGCCTGGATCGCACGGCTGGTACGCGCCAGTCGTCCCGGCGGAGTATCGCCAGAAAGCGCGGTACCGGATGAAATACGCAAGTACGTCCGCTGGGGCGCTGGCCCGCGCGCCGGGCAATCGCTGGTGCTCGCAGCCAAAGCGCGCGCGCTGCTGCACGGCCGGCTGGCGGCCACGCGCGAGGATATCGTCGCCTTGGCCGCACCGGTGATGCGCCATCGATTGCTGCTGTCGTTCGCCGCCGAAGCCGAACAGAAGAGCGCCGATGACGTGATCGCCGCGCTGTTGCGCAGCGTGCCTTTCACCCGCGCCTGAGCGGCTTTAGCGCATGCCGTCGCCGTACGATCCGATACCGCCGCAGGTACGCAGCCGCTTGAAAGACCTGCGGCTGACATCGCGGCGCGCGGTTGGCTTGCACGGCATCGGCCTGCACCACAGCCGCAGCCGCGGTGCCGGTTTGGAGTTCGCGCAGTACCGCGCGTATGAACCCGGCGACGAGCTACGCCAGATCGATTGGAAACTGTACGCGCGTTCGGACCGTTTCTTCGTACGCGAAGCCGAGCGCGAAAGTCCGCTGACGGTGTGGATACTGATCGACGCCAGCGCGTCCATGGCGCAGCAGGATGCCGCCCGTCGCGGTTGGTCGCGATTGCATGCGGCCAAAGCACTGGCGGCATGCATCGCCGAATTGGCGTTGCGGCAAGGTGACCGCTTTGGCTTGGTCGCACTGCAAAGCGAAGGGCTGCGCCTCGCACCGCCCGGTGGCGGTGCCCGCCAGCGCGACCGTTTGTTGTTGGAGATGCATGGGCTGGACGCGCAGGGAGAATTTCCCAGCACCGAACGGCTGACGCCACTGTGGGAACGCATCGCCGCCGGCGACCTGGTGATACTGCTTGGCGATTGCTTCGACGAAGCGGGCATCGCACTGGCCGAACGGTTGGCAGCGGCGCGACGCGAAGTGTTGGTGATCCAGCTGCTGACCGCGGAAGAACGCGACTTTCCGTTCAAGGGCGGCCATCGATTCCGCGATCCGGAAACCGGCGAAGAGTTGCTGGGCGACGGCAACGCGATGCGCGGCGAATTCCTGGCCCGCTTCGGCGAAGCACAGCACGCGCTGGACGCCCGGCTGGACGCCAGCGGCATTCGCCACGCCCGCTATTTCCTGGATCAGGAACTGGATCAGCCGCTGCGCCGATTGTTCGGCGCACGGGACGCGGCAGAGTACGCATGAACCTGGCGCTGCTGCTGCCCGTCGCGCTGGCCGCGCTAGCGGCGCTGATATTGCCGCTGCTCATCCACCTGGCACGGCGCAGCGAGCAGCGGCCCACGGACTTCGCCGCGCTGCGCTGGTTGCGTCAGAAAGCCAAACCGCGTCACCGCATCCGCTTCGACGAATGGCCGCTGCTGCTATCGCGCCTGCTGCTGTTGGCGCTGATGGCCTTGTGGTTGGCGAAACCGGTATTGTTCGGCAGCGCCAGCGATGCGCCGTGGGTGATTGCGGTGCCTGGAGTGGACCCGTCGCAGTTGCGCGCGGCCATCAGCGAAAACAATACAGAGCAGCGCTGGCTGGCGCCGGGTTTTCCGCCGCTGGATCAGGCGCCACCCATCGGCACGGTGCCAATCGCCAGTTTGTTGCGGCAATTGGATACCGAACTGCCGGCATCGGCCAAGCTGACTGTGTTCGTACCGGAGCAGCTGTCCGGCGCAGACGCGCAAAGACCGGTGCTGTCGCGAACGGTCAAGTGGCGCGTACTGCCTGGCACTATGCCCACCGGCGAATCGCCACGCATTGCACCACCTTCGCTGAGCGTGCGGTATGCCGCGGGCCGCGAGTCCGCCGTGCGCTATCTGCGCGCCGCTGCCGCTGCCTGGCTTCCGGCTCCGCCGGCAACAGCGCAAGTGGATAATTTTTCCGCCGCCCCCGTCGCGCAGCCGCTGGCCGCGGACGCACGACACCTGGTGTGGCTGGCGCCGGGCCCGTTGCCGGCATCCGTTCTGCAGTGGATAGAGAACGGCGGCACCGCCTTGTTGGACGCGCAAGCCAAAATGCCGGCCACCATCGTCACGACCGTACGCTGGCGCGATACGCAAGGTGCGCCGCTGGTCGAAGGCGCCGCGTGGGGTCGCGGCCGCGTGCTGCGTTTCACTCGGCCGTTGCGTCCATCAGACATGCCATCGCTGCTGGAAACGGACTTCCCGCAACGATTGCGCACGTTGTTCGACCCAGCGTTGCCCGCGCCATCGCGGGTCGTCGCGCGCGATTACGCACCGCTCACCGGCGGTGCGTCGTATCCGCTGCCGCCACGCGATCTGCAACCTTGGCTGGCGCTATTGATCGCGCTGGTGCTGCTGGTCGAACGTTGGCTGGCGAGCCGCACCAAGCGGGCGGTTGCGCCATGAACGCTTCCGCGCTGCACTCGCTACAGACGTCCGTGCGTAAACGCTTTGTCGCCGACGTCGTAATGACGTGGTTACCGCTGGTCATCATGGTTGCGGCGCTGGCGTGGCGCTGGTTGGGTGCAGGCCCCGCTTTCTTGGTGGGCATTGCTGGCGCCATCGCACTGACTGCGCTCGCGCTGGGCCGAGCACGCCGTTACGACAACCATTGGATTATCCGTGCGCTCAATGAGCGTCGCCGGGACTTGGACGACAGCGTCGATCTGCTGTTCGCCGATAACGTCGCGCTGAGCTCACTGAATCCCCTGCAACGATTGCAGCGCGACCGCCTGCAACAGCGCTTGGCTGCACATCCTGCTCCCGATCTACGTGCACCCTGGTCTTGGCGGCGGATCACCGCGACTTGGCTGGTGAGCATCGTTGCCATTGCCAGCATTCTGCTTTGGCCGTCGCGCGAAGCCACGCGGACCGCTGCTTTGGCTCCCAGCGAGGAAACCGCGCCTGTCGTTGCGGGCGTGCCGCGACTGGTGGGACAGCGGCTGCGGATCGCGCCGCCGGCCTATACCCGCCTGCCGGCGCGCGACGAAGACAGCCTGGCTGCGCGCGCGCCACAGGGTTCGACTTTGCAGTGGACACTGCGTTTCGAACCGCAACCCGCGAGTGCCGATTTGGTGTTTCATGACGGCCGCCGTGTCGGCCTGATCCGCGAGGGCGATCTATGGACCGCGCGCGACAAGCTGGACAAGTCGACGCTCTACCGCGTCGTCCCGCAAGGAACCGCTGCAAACGCGCCGCGCCTGCATCGGCTGGATGCGGTCATCGACCGGCCACCGCAGATCAAGATCCTGGCGCCGGACCGCAGCCTCAGCCTGGTAAGCGCCGGCCAGCGCGTGTGGCCCTTGTCGTTCGAAGCCAGCGACGACTACGGCGTAGCGGCCACCGCATCGCTGCGGATCACGCTGGCGCAGGGCACCGGCGAAAACATCACCTTTCGCGAGCGCACGCTGTCGGTCGCCGGCCGCGGCAACGCCACAGTGAAACGCTTCGACGTATCGCTGGACCTGGCTGCGCAAGGTCTGGCGGTGGGCGACGATCTGGTTGCGCAGCTGAGCGTGAGCGACAACCGATCGCCGCACCCGCAGTGGGTACGCAGTTCCAGCCTGATCCTGCGCTGGCCCTCCGATCTTGGCAATGAAAGTTCAGGCTTGGAAGGCTTGGTGAAGAAGGTCATGCCGGCGTATTTCCGCAGCCAACGGCAGATCATCATCGACGCCGAAGCTCTGCTGAAGGAGAAGCGCAAACTCAGCACCGAACGCTACCTCCAGCGTTCCGACGAGATCGGCGTGGACCAGCGCCTCCTACGCCTGCGCTATGGCCAGTTCCTGGGCGAAGAAGCCGAGGGCGCACCCAAGCCGCCGCCGACCAACGATGCCGAAGAAGCGCATGCTGATGAAGATCACTCTGACGAAAAGCACGCCGATGAAAAGCATCACGAAGGCGATGGGCATGATCACGAGCCGCCGATAGCCGCGACTACCGACGATCACGATCACGATCACGATCACGGCCATGCGGCGGACGAGCCCAGTCCCGGCTTCGGCCGCGAAGCCGACGTGCTGGAAGAATACGGCCACACTCATGATCACGCGGAAGCGGCCACGCTATTGGATCCGGAGACCCGAGGCATCCTGAAGCAGGCGCTGGATCAGATGTGGCAATCGGAACTGAATTTGCGCCAGGGTAATCCCGACGCCGCACTGCCGTACGCGTACAAGGCGCTTGAATTCATCAAGCGCGTACAGCAAGCCAGCCGTATCTATCTGGCCAAGGTGGGTCCGGAACTGCCGCCCATCGATGAAAGCCGCCGCTTGAGCGGTGATCGCGCGGGGTTGGCGCGCCGCGTCTTGCCATCCACCGCGGCGACCGATCCAGACAAGACACCTGCAGAACTCTGGCTTGCCTTGGCGGACGCACCGGTTTTGGCAACCGATCAAAGCGCGGATCTTGATGCGCTGGAACGCTGGCTGCGCCAGAACGAAGCGCGGGTGCCGGATCCGCTCGCGTTCGTCGCTGCCATCGACGCGGCACGCAATGATCCACAGTGCGAAGCGTGCCGCCAGCAGTTGCGCGCGCTGTTGTGGACCGTCCTGCCGCGCCCACCGGCGCAGGTACCGCGCCGTGCGGAAGGCGATGCGACGGGTCGCCGCTATTTGGAAGCGTTGCAGCGCGAGGAAGCACCATGACAGCAGAGATCGTGAATCTGTCGTGGATGCTCGGCGCACTGTTGGCCCTGGCGGTCCTGCTGGCTTGCACTCGCCTGATCCGCTGGCAGCGGCGTGCGCCGGTAACGTCCCGAAGCCGATCATGGCGTTTGATGTTGCTGCTGATCGCGCAGCCGGCAAGCGCGCTGTTGCTCTACTTCACTCTGCTGCCGCCCACGCTGCCAACCCAGGCGGGCACGATGATCGTCGCGACCGCGGGCGCCGCCTCACCACCTGCACATGCCGGAGATCGCGTCATCGCGCTTCCGGAAGCACCCGCGCTGGCCGGTGCCGAACGTGTGCCGGACCTTGCCACCGCGCTACGACGCTATCCGGGTACCCGCCGGCTGCACGTCGTGGGCGCCGGACTGGAAGCGCGTGATCGCGAAGCTACGCACGGGTATTCGCTGCGCTTCGATCCGCCGCCAATGCCGCGCGGCATGGTGCGGCTGGACATCCCCGAGGCTGTCGCAATCGGCAGCACCTTTCGCGTGGGCGGCAAGGTCGAAGGCGTGACGCGGGGTTTGGTGGAACTGCTGGATCCCGCCGGCCGTCGTATCGATTCCGCGGCGCTGACGGACGGTGGCGAGTTCGCAGTGAACGGCACGGCGCGCGCCGCAGGTCCGGCGACGTTCCTGTTGCGTGTGCGCGATGCTCAACGCGCAGTCGTGGACACCGTCGAAGTACCGCTATGGACGCGCGATGAAACACCGCCGCGATTGCTGCTGCTCGCCGGCGCGCCGAATCCAGAATGGAAGTACCTGCGCCGCTGGGCCACCGACGCCGGGCTATCGCTGCACACGCAGATCGGCGTGGGCGGCGGGCTGCAGCTGGGCGATGCGCCGTTGGCGTTGAACACCGCCGATTTCGGCCGCTTTGACCTGGTCGTGCTGGACGAACGCGCCTGGGCATCGCTCAGCGAGCGCCAACGCGCCGCATTGGGCGAGGCGGTGCGTGCGGGGCTCGGCATGCTGTTGCGAGTCGGAGGCTCAATGCCTGAAGCGACGCGAAGGCAGCTGGGCAATCTTGGCCTTGCCGTTAGCGGCGGCGGCGATGCGGCGCCGGTTACGCTGGCGAGCACGGCCAGCGATGAAGAAGCGCCTTCCAACGATATCGACACACCTGACCGCTCATCGGAAGCTGATGCCGCGGCGCCCACGTTGAACCGCCGCACGCTACGCGTCGCATCGACCGACGCCGTACCCCTGCTGCGTGATGCAGCGGGAACGGCATTGGCTTACTGGCGCGCGGAAGGTCGCGGCCGCGTCGCGGTATGGCCGCTGACCGACAGCTTCCGGCTGTCGCTCTCCGGCCGCGACGATCTTTATGGTGCGCTATGGAGCGATGCCTTCGGAACGCTCGTGCGCGCGCACCCAGGGCTCACCCCGCGAATCGACCGGGATGCGCGTGAACAACAGCGCGTGTCGATTTGCGGTATCGCAGAGGGTGCCGAAGTTACCGTTCCCGGCGGCGCGGCCACGGTGCTGTTGTCCGATCCCGCCAGCGGTATTCCGCCTTGCGCCGGCTACTGGCCACGCCAGTCGGGCTGGCATCTGTTGCGACAAGGCGAACGCACTTGGCCGTTCTACGTTCGCAACCCAACTGCAGCGCCCGGCCTACACCGCGCGGCGTTGCGCGAAGCCACGCTGAACCTGGCCGGAGAAAAAACGTTGGACCAAGCGACACGATCGTCGGCTGCCTCACCGGAGCGCCGCGGTTCACCCTGGCCTTGGTTCTTCGCGTGGCTTTCGATCAGCGCCGTGTTGTGGTGGTTCGAACGATCGCGCTGGGGCCGGCACGTCGGCCACGAATGATGCAACGTAAACGTAGGATGGGTCGAGCGCAGCGACACCCATCACCCGCGCCATGCAATCCGAGCCGATGGGTCTCGCTGCGCCCAATCCATCCCACGCCCTGATTTCCGACCACCGGTCAGCGTAAAGCGGAATTTCTGGCGCAGGGGATGAGAGGATGGCGATCGCTTCTTATCCACCGGAGATGTGGCATGACCTCTCCCACCTATCGTCCGTTGTTCGCCGCCGTTCTTTCGATCACAGCGCTTTCGTTGTCCGCCTGCGCATCCTCGCCAGCCGCGCAGGATTCCGCGTCCGCCGCACCCAACGCATCCGGCGTTTGTCAGGCCGATAAAGTCCAGTGGGCCGTTGGGCAGGAAGGCAATCAGGCGAATATGGGGCGCGTCTGGCGCGAGAGCGGCGCCGGGCTGATTCGTCCCATCGGCCCCAACCAGGCCGTCACCCGGGACTATCGCGAAGACCGGGTCAATGTGGAACTGGACGACAAGAACCTGATCACCAAGGTCAGTTGCGGCTGACACGACGGCGGCGGGCGGGCTAGATAGGATGGGTCGAGCGTAGCGACACCCATCATTGCGATCGATGGGTGTCGCTACGCTCGACCCATCCTACAACCCACCTACGGCGCCTATTTGGACTTGCCGTTGCGTCCCACCCGCCGCTTGGCCTTGGCCAGAAACTTCAACGCCGCCGCTTCCCATTGGCGGTCTCCGCGCGCGCCCTCGGCGGCGCGCAGCAGCTCGTTTCGTCGCCACGCTTCGAACACCAGCGGATCGATATAGGCCTTGCGGCACACCGCGGGCGTATTGCCCAACGCCTGCGCGACAGCCTTGATCACTTCGTTCTGCAACTGCGCCAGCGCCCGTTCGCTGGCGTCGGCCGGTGGCTCGGTCGCGGCCAGGCGCTGGAAGGCCGCCAACGTGCCGCCCCAGGTGCGGAAGTCCTTGGCGGTAAACGCATCACCCATGGCTTCGCGCAGGTATTCGTTGACGTCGCCCGAATCCACCGGCTGCACCTGGCCATCGTCGTCGCGGTATTGGAACAGCGCCTGCCCCGGCAACTGCTGGCATTGACGGATCAGCTTCACCAAACGCCTATCGTTGACCTCCAGGTCATACGGCTGCCCGCCCTTGCCGTTGAACCGCAACCTGACCCGACCACCCCGGGTGAACGCCGCATGCCGGTTACGCAGCGTGGTCAGACCGAAGGAGCGGTTGTCGCGTGCATATTCGGGATTGCCCACGCGCACCAAAGTCTCGGCCATGATCGTCACCACCAGGGCCAGCACCTTGTCTCGCGGGAAGCCGGGTTTGGCCAGATCCCGTCGCAGCCGACGCCGCAGCCGCGGCAGTGCCTTGCCGAAAGCGACGATGCGTTCGAACTTGCCGTCGCCGCGCACCGCGCTCCACTCGGGGTGGTACCGGTACTGCTTGCGAAGACGTGCATCGCGGCCGGTCGCCTGAAGATGCCCGCGCGGATGCGGGCAGATCCATACCTCGGTATAGGCCGGCGGAATGGCCAACGCACGTATTCGCGCCAGCGTCGCCGCATCGCGCACGGCGCTGCCGTCCGCCGCCCGGTAGCTGAAACCTTTGCCGACCCGCCGCCGGCTGATGCCCGGCGCTTGATCGCTGACGTATCTCAGTCCCGCATCCGCCGCCTGCGCTGCAGCGGCATCCTGGACGGGATTTGGTCCGGCATGGGAGTAGACGACGCGCTGGACGGACATGGCCGGATTCTGGCGCGCGGCGGTTAACGACATGCGAATGCGGATTCAGCGATGCTCTGCGCATTCCTTCCTTCGCTTGGAGACCTGCATGACCCGTTTGGTGATCCCTCTGCTGTTGACCCTGTCACTGGCCGCCTGCGCACCTGATCGCGACGAGCAAACCGAGGCCACCGAACGGTCGCAGGCTGCCGCGGTTGCGGCAACGGAGCCAGTTGCCGCCACTGCCAGCACCCCGCCACCGGTCAGCGAAAGCGGTTGCGACGATGTCCAGGCGCAATGGCTGGTCGGCAAACCGGCAACGGAGGCCGACGTCGAACAAGCGCGCACGGATGCCAAAGCCACCTTGGTTCGCCAGCTGAAACCCGGCCAGGCCGTCACCCTGGAGTTCAACGAGAGCCGCCTGAATGTAGAGCTGGATGACAAGGGCGTCGTGACCGCGGTGCGGTGCGGTTGAGATGAATGGTGGCGGGGGCATGGTTGTTCATCTCTCGCCGCGCCCCGCGATAACACCGAGTCGGTAACAATGATGCCGTCGCAACGGCAGCTGATGGCGAATAGCCGCTTAAAGGCGCTCGTCGCGCAGCCCCGCAAACTCGGCAGCATGGAACAAGTCCTTGTAGGAGCGACGTGAGTCGCGATGAGGCTCTACCGGTAAGCCTCATCGCGACTCACGTCGCTCCTAACAGCTTGTCAAGGAACAGATAAACCCTGCCCGACAGCGCCCAATTGAATACCTTTGCTGAAGCAATAAACCTGCCTCAGCGGCGCTTTTCCCCCGCGATACCCACAGCCCGCAAAAGTTGCTTCTGCAACTAAATACGCCCTACCAAGAGCTTGGTTGCGGCACCGCACCATCTGTGCTTTAGTCGGGTTTCCGGAGACATTTCGAAGTGCCGCTGCGGGGCAGGGCACGGTGTCGCCGTCACTGAAAGGTTTAGGCGCAGATGGTCCCCCCTCGCAGTAGCCAAGCCCGTGATCGCCAGGCACTGTACGACCCGAATGACGAACGCGACGCGTGCGGATTCGGCTTGGTCGCGCAGCTGGACGATCAGCCTTCGCGTTCGCTGGTGGACACCGCCATCGCGGCGCTATCACGCATGACCCATCGCGGTGGCGTTGCCGCCGACGGTCTGACCGGCGACGGTTGTGGTCTGCTGATCCGCAAACCCGATGCCTTCCTGCGCGCGCTTGCCGCCGACGCCGGCATCTCTGTTTCATCTCGCTATGCCGCCGGCCTGATCTTCCTGCCGCGCGATGCCGAACTCGCCGCACAATGCCGCCGCATCGTGGAAGAAGAAATCCACAGCGCCGGTGCCACGCCCAAAGGCTGGCGCGTGCCGCCTACCGACGACAGCGTCTGCGGCCAGTTGGCGAAAGACACGTTGCCGCATATCGAACAACTTTTCGTCGACGCCGGTGATGGGCAGGACGACGATACCTTCGCGTTGGCGCTGTTTCTTGCGCGTCGTCGTGCCGAGCAGAAACTGCGTGACGTCACCGCGGATTTCTACGTGGTCACGCTGTCGCCTTACGCCATCGGCTACAAAGGCATGGTGCTGCCGGACAAGCTGGCGGTGTTCTTTCCGGATCTGCAGCGCAGCGACCTGAGCAGCAGCGCGATCGTCTTCCACCAGCGTTTCTCCACCAACACGCTGCCACGTTGGCCGTTGGCGCATCCGTTCCGCCTGTTGGCGCACAACGGCGAGATCAACACGATTGAAGGCAACCGCCGCTGGGCGCAAGCGCGCAGCAAGGTGTGGAAGACACCGCGCTTCGACATCGCCGAATTCGACCCGGTCATCTCCATGCACGGCTCGGATTCGCAGAGCCTGGACAACATGCTGGAACTGCTGATCGCAGGCGGCATGGATCTGCTGCAGGCGTTGCGCATCCTGGTGCCACCGGCTACACAGTCGCTGGAGTTCAAGGACTCGGATCTGGCCGCTTTCTACGAGTTCTACGGCTTGAATACCGAGCCGTGGGATGGTCCGGCTGGCATCGTCGCCTGCGATGGCCGCTACGCCGCCTGCATGCTGGACCGCAACGGCCTGCGCCCCGCACGCTGGATGTTGACCAGCGACCGCCATTTCCTGGTCGCCTCCGAAGCCGGCGTGTGGGAGTTGCCCGCCGAACGCATCACCCGCAAGGGCAAGCTGGGTCCCGGCGAGATGATGGCGATCGATCTGAAGCGCGGCGATCTGCTGGACAGCGACGCTATCGACCGCATCAACCGCGGTCGTGCGCCGTACAAGCAGTGGCTGCATCAAGGCGTGACTTATTTGCAGACGGAGTTGATCGATCCGTCGCTGACCGATGCACCGTTCGACGAAAAGACGCTGCGCGGCTATCACAAGCTGTTCCAGCTCAGCATCGAGGAAGTGGAGGAGGTGCTGCGGCCGCTGGCTGAAACCGAGCAGGAGGCCACCGGCTCAATGGGTGACGACACGCCGATGGCGGTGCTGAGCCGGCAGACGCGTCCGCTGTACGACTATTTCCGCCAGGCGTTCGCGCAGGTCACCAACCCGCCGATCGATCCGCTTCGCGAAGACTGCGTGATGTCGCTGGCGACGCAGCTGGGCAAGGAAACCAACATCTTCCACGCGGGCCCGGAAACGGTGAGCCACGTGATCCTCAATTCGCCGGTGCTGTCGCAGCGCAAGCTGCGGCAGATCGTGAAGATGGCGCCGTACGACGCCAAGCACCGTTATATCGATCTGTCGTACCGCGTAGACGAAGGCCTGAAGGCCGGCATCGAGCGCATCTGCGGCGAAGCCGAAGCAGCCGCGCGCGAAGGCATGGTAATGCTGGTGCTGAGCGACCGCCGCCCGCAGAAGGACATGCCGGTGGTGCACGCGCTGATGGCGACCGGTGCGGTGCATCATCATCTGTCGCGCGTCGGTCTGCGCTGTGACGTCAACCTGATCATCGAAACCGGCACCGCGCGCGACCCGCACCATATCGCCTGCCTATTGGGCTTCGGTGCGACCGCGGTCTATCCGTATCTCGCCTACCAGACGCTGTTCGACCTGGGCCGCCGCGGCATCCTGCATCTGAAGAAAGGCGGCGAACAGGCGCAGATCGGCCGCAGCTACCGCAAGGGCATCTATAAGGGCCTGTCCAAGATCATCTCCAAGATGGGCATCTGCACCATCAGCAGCTATCGCGGCGCGCAGCTGTTCGAGATCGTCGGTCTGGACCCGGAAGTCGTCGACCTGTGCTTCGCCGACACCCCGGCGCGCATCGGTGGCGTGGGTTTCGCTCGTCTTGATACCGAAGCACGGCAGCTGAGCGCGCGTGCCTGGAACGAACTGCAGCCGCCTGAGATCGGCGGCTTACTGAAGTACGTGCATGGCGGCGAGTACCACATGTACAACCCCGACGTGGTGATGACGCTGCAACGCGCCACTCGCACCGGCCAACAGAGCGACTGGCAGCAGTACGCCGACGTGGTGAACTCGCGTCCGCCTTCGGCATTGCGCGACCTGCTGCAGCTAAAGAAAGCCGATACGCCGACACCGCTGGAACAAGTCGCCGATGCTGGCGACATCCTGCGCCGCTTCGATACCGCCGCGATCAGTTTGGGCGCGCTGTCGCCAGAAGCGCACGAAGCACTCGCCATCGCGATGAATCGCCTGGGTGGCCGCAGCAATTCGGGCGAAGGCGGCGAAGATCCCGCACGCTACGGCACCGAAAAACGCAGCAAGATCAAACAGGTGGCCTCCGGCCGCTTCGGTGTCACGCCGGAATACCTGGTCAACGCCGAAGTGCTGCAGATCAAGATCGCGCAGGGCGCCAAGCCCGGCGAAGGCGGCCAGCTGCCCGGCCACAAGGTCAACGAGATGATCGCGCGGCTGCGCTATGCCAAGCCGGGCATCGGTTTGATCTCGCCACCGCCGCACCACGACATCTATTCCATCGAAGACCTCGCGCAGCTGATCTACGACCTTAGGCAGGTCAACCCGAAGGCGCTGGTATCGGTGAAGCTGGTGTCGCATGCCGGCGTGGGCACGATTGCCGCGGGCGTGGTCAAAGCCGGCGCGGATCTGATCACGGTTTCCGGCCATGACGGCGGCACCGGCGCCAGCCCGCTCAGCTCCATCCGCTATGCCGGCGTGCCGTGGGAGTTGGGCATCGCCGAATCGCACCAGGCGCTGGTGAACAACCAGTTGCGTGATCGCGCCGTGTTGCAGACCGACGGCGGCCTGAAGACCGGCCTGGATGTGGTGAAGGCCGCGCTGCTGGGTGCCGACAGTTTCGGTTTCGGCACCGCGCCGATGATCGTGCTGGGCTGCAAGTATCTGCGCATCTGCCACCTCAACAACTGCGCCACCGGTGTGGCGACACAGGACGAGCGGCTGCGCTCCGAGTACTTCACCGGGCTGCCGGAACGGGTCGAAGCCTTCTTCCGTCTGTTGAGCGAGGAAGTCCGGCAGTGGTTGTCGTACCTGGGCGCGAAGTCGCTGGATGAAATCGTCGGCCGCACCGATCTGTTGGAGCAGCTGCAGGTCTCGCCGCGCGAAGGCGTGCACGTGGATCTGTCGCGCTTGTTGAAGGGCGCGCAATACGATGCCGGCCATTGCGCCGCACAGCGCCTGTACGAATCGCCCGACAGCCTGGCGACGCAACTCGACGGCTTGCTGGCCGAGCCCATCGCGAAGAAGACCGGTGGCGACCACCGCTTCCTGATTCACAACACCGACCGCTCCATAGGTGCGCGCCTGTCCGGCGCCATCGCGCGCGCCCATGGCAACCTGGGCATGGCCGACGCGCCGTTGAACCTGCGCTTCCGCGGCACCGCCGGGCAGAGCTTCGGCGCGTTCAACGCCGGTGGCCTGCAGATGGAACTGGAAGGCGAAGCCAACGACTACGTCGGCAAGGGCATGGCGGGCGGCCGCTTGGTCGTGCGGCCGCCGCGCGGTGCGCGTTTCGAAGCGCGCAGCACGCCAATTCTTGGCAACACCTGCCTGTACGGCGCCACCGGCGGCGAGTTGTTCGCGGCCGGCCGCGCTGGCGAACGCTTCGCCGTGCGCAACTCCGGCGCGCTGGCGGTGATCGAAGGCGCTGGCGACCATTGCTGCGAATACATGACCGACGGCATTGTCATGGTGCTGGGCCGCACCGGCCTGAATTTCGGCGCCGGCTTCACAGGCGGACTGGCCTATGTGCTGGACCTGGATCGCGATTTCGTGGACCGCTACAACCACGAACTCATCGACATCCACCGCATTTCGCCGGAAGGTTTCGAAAACTATCGCCAGCACATCCACACATTGATCCAGCGTCACCGCGAGCTCACCGGCAGCATCTGGGCGCAGCAGATCCTGGATGAGTTCCGCGACTACGTCGGCAAGTTCTGGCTGGTCAAACCGAAGGCGGCCAGTATTGAGTCGCTGACGGAAACGTTGAGGCGGGCGGCGTGATGATGCGTCGCAAGCCGCGCTTGTCCCTTCTCCCTCCGGGAGAAGGTGGCGCGCAGCGCCGGATGAGGGAGGGAGACCTCCACGCCAGGAAGCGTTCTTTAGCCGCTGAATTTCCATTCCCTCATCCGCCCTTCGGGCACCTTCTCCCGGGGGGAGAAGGAACTGCAGAACCTTCGCCATGAGCAAGAAGCAAGTCTTTCAATTCCTGGAACTCCCCCGGCAGATGCCGCAACGCATCCCGCTGGAATTGCGCACGTCCGGCGATTGGGGCGAGTTGTACGGCAAGCTCGACAAAGCCGACGCGCAGTACCAGTCTGGCCGTTGCCTGGATTGCGGCAATCCGTATTGCAGCTGGAAGTGCCCGGTGCACAACGCGATTCCGCAATGGCTGCAGCTGGTGCAGGAAAACCGCATCGAAGAAGCCGCGGCGCTGTGCCACACCACCAATCCGCTACCGGAAGTCTGCGGCCGCGTCTGCCCGCAGGACCGCCTTTGCGAAGGTTCCTGCACGCTGGAGGAGTTCGGCGCGGTCACCATTGGCGCGGTGGAGAAGTACATCGTGGACACCGCGCTGGAAAACGGCTGGCGTCCTGATTTGAGCCATGTGCAGCCCACCGGTAAGCGTGTGGCGGTGATCGGCGCCGGGCCGGCTGGCATAGGCTGCGCGGATCGACTGGCGCGTGCCGGCATCCATCCGGTGGTGTTCGACCGCTACGAACAAATTGGCGGTTTGCTGCAGTTCGGCATTCCCAGCTTCAAGCTCGAGAAGAGCATCATCGCGCGCCGCCGCGAGGTACTGGAAGGCATGGGCGTGGAGTTCCGCCTGGGCGTGGAGATCGGCCGGGACGTGACGCTGGCCGAACTGCTGGAAGAATACGACGCCGTGTTCCTGGGTACCGGCGCTTATCGCTACACCGATGGCGGTTTGCCCGGCCAGGATCTGGCCAACGTGCTGCCGGCGCTGCCGTTCCTGGTACAGAACGGACGCATCGTCAGCGGCAACGATCCGTGGGGCCGGCCCATCGCCGGCTGGGAAGACAAGCTGGCGGTGCCGGATCTGCACGGCAAGCGGGTGGTGGTGCTGGGCGGTGGCGATACCGGCATGGATTGCGTGCGCAGTGCGATCCGTTTGGGCGCCGCGAAGGTGATCTGTGCGTACCGCCGCGACGAGGCCAACATGCCGGGCTCGGCGCGCGAAGTCGCCAATGCGCGCGAAGAAGGCGTGCGTTTCCTGTTCAATCGCCAACCACAGGCGATCGAAGGCGATGCCGACGGTAATGTGGTCGGTGTGCAGGTGGTGGAAACCCAGCTGGGCGAACCGGACGAGCGTGGCCGCCAGCAGGCGGTGCCGATTGTCGGCAGCGAATCGCTGCTGGAAGCGGACGTGGTCATCATTGCGTTCGGCTTTTCGCCCACGGTGCCGGAATGGCTGGCCACGCAGGGCGTGGAAGGCAGCCCCAACGGGCGCATCGTGGTCGGCGGCGATGGTCGTCTTCCATTCCAGACCACGCATGCCAAGTTGTTTGCCGGCGGCGATGCCGTGCGCGGCGCCGATCTTGTTGTGACCGCAGTAGCCGAGGGCCGCGACGCGGCCGACAGCATCGCGCTGATGCTGCAAAACTGATCGGACACGCGTGGAATCACGCGTGTCCGATCTTTTGCTAAAACTTGTTCAACGTCTTGCTGCGCTTGCCATCTGGCGCATGCGACAGAGTTTGAGCAGGATCTTGGAGAAATGGAGATTCGAATGCGCCCACGTGTTTCTCACCGCTGCCACTCGATAGTCATCACCGCACTTTGTCTGTTACTGGGCGTCCTGCCCATGCTGGCTGTAGCGCAAGACGCGCGTGGTGTCCGCTATGCCGGCGTCAACCTAGCCGGTGCCGAGTTCAATTCGTCGAAGAAGCCGGGAACGCTGTTCAAGGACTACACCTATCCCAGCGAATCCGATTACACGTACTTCGCCTCCAAGAGCATGAACATCATCCGGCTGCCGTTCCTGTGGGAGCGCTTGCAGCCGCAGGCGAGCGGCGAGTTGGACGCCACGCAGTTGTCGTTGCTGCGTACCGCCGTAGAGCGGGCCAAGGCGAAGAACATGGTGGTGGTGCTGGACGTGCACAACTACGCCAAATACAACGGCGTGCGGATTGGCGGCAGCGAGGTACCGGTCGCGGTTTTTGTCGATCTGTGGCGGCGGCTGTCCAATGAATTCAAGAACGACGACAGCGTGATCTTCGGGTTAATGAATGAGCCCAACGGTATCGGTGCCACCGAGTGGGCCGATGCCGCGCAGGCGGCGCTGAATGCGATCCGCGCCGTTGGCGCCAACAATCTGGTGCTGGTGCCCGGTACCGCCTACAGCGGTGCGCATAGCTGGACTAGCACTTGGTACGGTGGCACGTCCAACGCCGACGCGCTGCTCAAGATCACCGATCCCGCTAACCGCATCGCGTTCGAAGCGCATCAGTACTTGGACGCGGACTTTTCCGGCACCTCGGGCGAATGCGTCAGCGAAGACATCGGCGTACGCAAGTTGAACGTATTCACCACGTGGCTGCGCGAGCATGGCAAGCGTGGGTTCCTTGGCGAGTTCGGCGCCAGCGACAATGCGACCTGCATGGCAGCATTGAAACAGATGCTGGAGCACATGGAAGCCAACGACGACGTCTGGCTGGCCTGGACCTACTGGGCTGCCGGCGCTTGGTGGCCAACGACCTATCCGTTCAATGTGCAACCGGGCAAAGACGGCACCGAAAAGCCGCAGATGTCGGTCCTGACGCCGATGGCGAAGCAGTTCATCGAGTAGTGATTGGCGCGAAATACTGCCCCTGTGGGAGTGGTGCCGGCATGCTGGCACCGGTGAGTCGCGACCGGATGCTAAGAAGAGACTTTGGACACGGATCAACGCGGATGAACACGGACAAAGATACTCAATGCTTTATTCGCTTCTTTCCGTGTTAATCCGTGTCAAGTGCTTTGTTCTTCCGGTCGCGACGTACGTCGCTCCCACAAGGATTTAATCCGTTATCCCAAAGGCCGCGACCCGCTTTAGACTGTCTTCTCCTTCACCCCGAAGACCCCACCCATGCGCCTGGGCCTTGCCGCCAACCGACTGCATCACCGCAACGAAGATGCCGGGCTATTTCGCTGGCTGCGCGCATGCGAATCCGGTATTCGCGAATTGAACCTCGGACTGCATGCGGTAGGCCGTACTTACGATGCCATCGCGGCGGCTCGGATGCTGGCCAACTACCCAGAGCTGTGCCGTTATCCGTATGGCCGCGATGGCGGCCTGATGAAATTGGTGGCGGAAGTGGTGGGGCTGGAAGGCGCCGAGCGCAATTTGCAGGGGGCGATCTACCTGATAAACCCGGTCGATCCTTCGTCGATATTTCCAGAGGCAGCGGCGCTGAAGCGCCAATGCGTTATCCATGGCAAACCTTTCCTGTCCACCGTGGCCTCGGCACGCGACTGGATCGAGATGGAACGCGTGCACGCCGGCCTGGCGCCCGATCCTGGTGCGGATCGCTTCCATGCACTGGAGACGCAGACGCTGGCGTTGATCGCGCATGACGCAATGAAGCCGCAGATGCTGTCGTTCGCGGCGGAACACTTCGATGTGCTTTCCCGTTTTGGGCGACGCGTCGCCACCGGCACCACCGGTCAGCGACTCAACGAACTGGCCTGGAGCCGCGGTTGGCCACAGGGCCGCTCGTGGACCGAGCGCTATCAAAGCGGCCCCATGGGCGGCGATGCGCAGATCGCCGACTGCGTACTGGAGCGCCGCTGTCAGCGTGTGATCTTCTTCGAGGATCCGCACGTGGCGCGCCAGCACGAAGCCGACATCCAACTGCTGGAACGCGCCGTCACCACAGTGACCGATGATGCGGTCTGTACGACGTCGCCTGCCGTGGCCCAGCGGTGGTGTGCGGCAGTGGAGAAACGGCGTGTCCTTGTGGGAGCGACGTGAGTCGCGACCGGATGCTAAAAGAAACCTTGGACACGGATCAACGCGGATGAACACGGATAAGAACATTCAATGCTTTATCCGCTTCTTTCCGTGATGATCCGTGTCCAGCTTTATCAGTTTTCCGGTCGCGACTCACCGGTTTTGGCATGACAGCACCACTCCCACAGGTAAGCGGAACGATTTGCCGCCCATAGTCATAACGACCCAACGCTTCGCTAAAAGGAACCTAGGATGCTGGTTACGCGGATAGCCACGGATGAAAACATTCAATGCCTTATCTGTGTTTATCTGTGTTTATCCGTGTTAATCCGTGTCAACGCTTTACCTGTTTTCACGGTCGCGACTCACGTCGCTCCCACAACAGCTAGTCCATGAAGAACCCCACGCCACGCCACCTGCTGCGTGATCTTTCCCTCTCCGCCATAGCCGCCGGATTCGTCACGGTCTTGGTCGGCTTCGCCAGCTCCGCAGTGATCGTGTTCCAGGCGGCGCAAGCGCTGGGCGCCTCTCCGGCTGAGATCAGTTCGTGGATGTGGGCACTGGGACTGGGCATGGGGCTGACCTGCTTCGCGCTGTCGTGGCGCTACCGCATGCCGGTGGTGACCGCCTGGTCCACGCCAGGCGCAGCCATGCTGATCAGCAGCGCGGCGGGTTTGCCGCTGTCCGATGCCATCGGCGCGTTCGTGCTGTCGGCGGCGCTGATTGCGCTGGTGGGGTTCTCTGGTTTCTTCGAACGCATGCTCAGCCGCATTCCGGTGTCGCTGGCATCGGGCATGCTTGCTGGCGTATTGCTGCGATTCGGCCTGGATGTGTTCGTCGCCATGAAGACACAACCTGCCGTCGCATTGGGCATGTTTGCGGTGTATCTGCTGGCGCGGCGAACGATGCCGCGCTATGCGGTCATCATCACGTTACTGGTTGGCATCGCCCTGGTTGCCGGCTTGGGACTGATGCATACGGACGGATTGCAGCTGCAACTCGCGCGTCCGATCTTCATCATGCCGTCGCTGTCGGTGGCCGCGGTATTCGGCATCGCGTTGCCGCTGTTCGTCGTCACCATGACGTCGCAGAACGTCCCCGGTGTCGCGGTCATCCGTGCCTCCGGCTACGCCATTCCCATCTCGCCCGTCGTGGGCTGGACCGGCATCGCCAACTTGCTGCTGGCGCCGTTCGGTGCGTTCGCGCTGAACCTGGCGGCGATCACCGCGGCGATCTGCATGGGTCGCGAAGCGCATGAGGATCCGAACCGCCGCTATGTCGCGGCGATGGCGGCAGGATTTTTCTATGTGTTGATCGGACTGTTCGGCGCGACCGTTGCAGCCCTGTTCGCAGCGTTTCCCAAGGAACTGGTGATGGCGATCGCCGGCATCGCTTTGCTGGGCACCATCGGCAACAGTCTGGCAGCAGCCCTGCGTGAAGAAGCCGATCGCGAACCAGCATTGGTCGCCTTCCTGGTCACCGCCTCGGGTTTGTCGCTGGCTGGTATCGGTTCCGCATTCTGGGGATTGGTCGCGGGCGTGATCACGATGTTGATGTGGCGAACCGGGCGATAAACAGAACGCCCCTTCTGGCGTGAAGGGGGCGTGGAAGCGCCGTTAGTTCATCGGCGAGTGATGCGGACCTAGGCAGTATCTTGGTACCTCCACTGCAGGAGATTTCCATGCAGACTGTCCGCAATAGGCTATTTGTCGTCACTGGCTTGCTCCTGGCTTCCGCCGCCGCTCTGGCGCAGTCGCAACAACCCGCAGCCGACACCCTCACCGAACCGCAGGTCCGTGCGCTTTTGACGGAGAAGGGCTATACCAACATCGACGATCTGGATTTCGAGGACGGCATGTGGGAAACCGACGCCACCAGCGCGGACGGCAAACGGGTCGACGTGCGTGTCAATCCCGCTACCAGCGATATCAAGGCTGACCGGCTGGTATCGAACCTGACCGAAAACGACGTGAAGGCGAAACTGACCGCTGCTGGCTACTCGCAAATACACGACGTCGATTTTGACGACGGCATGTGGAAAGCAGAAGCCGAGCGCGCGGATGGCGACGATCGGGAAATCCACCTGGATGCTTCGACCGGAAGAATCGTCTACGAGGAGGATGATTGATTCGCGCTGATGATCTTCCGCTTCCTGTAGACAAGAAGGCCGCTATGCGGCCTTCTTTTACTATGTAGAGCGGAGCTTGCTCCGCTGTTTTTGATGTGTCACGAAGAGCAGCCGGCAAGCTCGGCTCTACAAAAGGCAAGGTATAGCTCACGCCTGCACCGGCGCCGGCCTGGCATACCGCCAACCCACCAGCAATCCAATGAACAATAACAGCGACGCCAGCAACCAAGGCGCGCCGGGTATATGTGCGGGCGCGCTCTTGCCGATGAACAACGCGAATGTGCCGGCGAACATCATCGGTCCGGCAATGCCCGCCAAACTGACCAGACTCATCAGCGCGCCCTGGATGCGGCCCTGCACATCGGCGCCGACCTGCTGTGTGATCAGCGACTGTGTCGCGGGTCCCGCCAATCCCCATAACGCACTGATCGGCAGGCCAATCAGGAACATCCAACCCTCGTCCGCCATGCCATAGATGATGAAGCCGACCACGCCGCAAGCCAGGCCGAACAACAGCGTGCGGCGTTCGCCTAATTTCGGCACTATCTTGCCCATCAGGCCGGCTTGGACAATCACGCTGAAGACACCGACGGCGGCCAAGACCATGCCCACCTGATCTTCATCCCAGCGATACTGATATTCGGCGAACAGCACGAAGACGCTGGGATAGACGTAATGCGCCAGATTGGCGATAAGCACCACGGCGGCCAATCCGAACACCTGTGGGTAGCGCTTCAGCAGCACCATCGATCCCACCGGATTGGCATGCGACCAATCGAACCGCGGCGAGCGCTTTTCCTTCGGCAAGGATTCCGGCAGTACGAAGTAGCCATAGAGGAAATTGAGCAGCGCGAGTCCAGCCGCGAACCAGAACGGCGCACGCAGATCGACGTGCTTGCTCAACAACCCGCCCAACAATGGACCAATGATGAAGCCCACACCGAACGCGGCACCGATCATGCCGAACGCCTGCGCGCGCTTTTCCGGCGGGGTGATGTCGGCGATATAGGCATTGGCCGTGGTAAAGCTGGCCGAGAACATGCCGGAGAAGATGCGTGCGATCAGCAGCCATGGCAGTGATTGCGCCAGCGCCATCAGGATGAAGTCGACGCCCAAGCCCAGGCAGGACAGCAGGATCACCGGCCGCCGGCCGAAGCGATCCGACAGCGCACCCTGGATTGGCGTGCAAACGAATTGGATGGCGGCGAACAACATGCCGAACGTGCCCACCCACCACGCCGCCTGCGCGAAATCGCCGCCGGTGAACTCGCGCACCAACCCGGGCAGCACGGGAATGATCACACCGAACGACAGGATATCGATCAGTACGGTGATGAAGATGAAGATGAGCGCCGCGCGGCGTCCGCCGACGGCCTGGGGTTCTGAATTCACGCAGGTGACCGGACGATAAGAGGTGCGGCAGTTTAGGGCCTGTCGCCCGTGCTCGGGTAGGCCACGCGGTTACAGGCCTGAGACGGTGATCGTTTGACCGAGTGTGTGCTGGGCACCGGGTGCCAGCTCGATCACATCGGTGCCGGCATTGGCGACTTCCAGGCAAACGAAACGGCGCCAGCCTTCGGGCGGCATGTCGGTGAATGTGCGGGCGCCTTCCGCGCCGGGGTTCCACACCACCAGCGTGCGGCTGCCCGAAGTCCGCAGCGTGATCCGGCGGCGGGCGGCGGGATCGAGCAGTTCGAAGTGATTGCCGGTATCGGCATAGATGCGGTCGCTACGGCCCGGGTCGCGCGGATCGTGCAGGTTCCATTCTCCCTCTTGCACGTAGTCGCGACTGTCGTATTTGTTGGCGTAAGTCAGGCCATCCAGCCCTATGGCGCGCGCCTGGGCGGCGTCGGCGACGGCAAAGTAGGTGTGCAGCGCCTGGGTAAGGCGCTGCGGTTCTGCGCTGCGATTGTGCGTGGTCAATGATTGTTCCAGCGCGCGGCCGATGCGCACGGTCATGGACAGGTCGAGCGCAGCGCCGGTTTCGTTCGGCAATGCGAACTCCAACATCACGGTGCCGTCTTCGTCGTGCTGCGCATCGGCTAGATTCCACACCGACGTCCGCGCATAACCATGTTGCGGCACATCGTCAGGGCGTCCCTGCCGTGCGAAGTAAGGCCAGCACACCGGGATGCCGCCGCGGATCGCCTGCGGTGGATGACGCGTGTCCGGCGACAGCCACATGACATCGCCAAAACCTTGCGGCACGAACGACAGCACCTGCGCACCGTGCAGGCTGATGGCGGCAGTGGAAAAAGGTGTATCGACGCACACGGCCTCGATGTCCTGAAAGCGGCCGACGCGCAGGCCTGGCAACGAGGGTGTCATGGTTTCGGGTTCTCTTGAGGTAGGACGCTTGGCGGTGTGGGCAGCACCGGCATTACCGGTGGGTCGATGGGCCGGGTAACGGGCGAGGCAGGTGGATCAATCGGCGGGCCTTCGGCCTTCAACGCTTCCAATACCTTTCCGCCGGCGCGCCCATCGGCGGGTAACAGACCCATCCGCAGTTGTTCCGACTGGATCGCGCGCCGTGTCTGAGTGCCGATCAGCCCGTCCGCCGCACCGATGGCGTGGCCGCGCCCCAGCAATAGCAGTTGCAGCTGCTTGCGCTGGGCACGCGACAAACCAGGGTCGTCGGTGGGCCACGCGGTGACAACGCCGCTCCCGCCACGCAGCCGGTCCGACAGCAACGCGATGGCCAGCGCATAGCTTTCCGATGCGTTGTAGGCATAGATCGCATCGTAGTTACGGAACACCAGAAAGGCAGGCCCCGCCACGCCTGTCGGCATCAACAGCGCCGACGGCGTGTTGCTGGCGATGATCGCTGCTGCATTCAGAGGTGCTCCATCCACGCGCGTCACGCCGCGCGCCACCCAGTCCGATAGGGGACGGCGGCGGGTGCGGCCGGCGAGGGATGCATCGAAGCCAGACGGCAGCTTCACCTCATAGCCCCAGGGTTCGCCGGTTTGCCAGCCCGCTTGCTTCAGATAGTTCGCCGTCGATCCCAATGCGTCGGGAATGCTGCCGACCAGATCGCGCCGGCCGTCGCCGTCGAAGTCGACCGCGATGCGTGCGTACGTGCTCGGCATGAACTGGGTGTGGCCGAAAGCGCCCGCCCAGGAACCGGTCAGTCCTTCGGCGCGGATATCTCCGGCTTGCAGCAACTTGAGCGTGGCGATGAATTCGCTGCGGAAGAACGCTTGCCGGCGTCCGAAGCAGGACAACGTCGCCAGCGAACTGAGCAACGGCCGCTTGCCGAAGACGCGACCGTAGTCGCTTTCCACGCCCCACACCGCGACCACCGTTTCCGCGTCCACACCGTAGCGCTCGGCCACCTGCGCCAGCAGCGTCGCATGGGTAGCCAGCATCGCCTGCCCATCCGTCACGCGCTGGTCGTCTACCAGGGCGGCCAGGTAATCCCATAACGGGGTGGTGAATTCCGGTTGCGCATCCAGCAGCTCCAGCACGCTCATGTCCGGCAACAGGCCTTGCGTGTGGATGCGGTAGTTGTCGGCAGATATGCCTTGCGCCGTCGCCTGCGATTGCAGGCCCGCGACGCAGTCGGCGAAGACCATCTCGGCGTGCGCAGGCAGCCAAAGCACGGCCGCCAATGCACCCAATGCGAATCTGGGTTTCATGTCCGGCTTCCTTTGCCGTTGGGGGGACGCTTACTTTGCCTTGCCCACCGCTACTTTGCCATGCGCAACGAAGACCGGTTGGCACTGACGCCCCAATCGTTCGTTCGTCCCCGATGGTTTTTTTTGCTTTTGCTGTTGTAGGAGCGGGGGGGGGGGCCCC
>NZ_JAVGJT010000008.1:0-329339 GCF_040948865.1 Pseudoxanthomonas sp. UTMC 1351
GGAAAGAGCTCGCGGCGGGACGCCGCTCCTACTGTGTCAGAGGCCCCTCTTACGTGGGAGCCCCGCGAGGGGCTGGGGCGGCGGCGAACACGCCCTCATCAGCGACAGCGATCGAACCTGCTTTATGCCGCATCGTTGGTGAACGGCTGGCCGCCTATATATCTTCGCTTCAAGCCCGATCCGTAGAATATCGCCATGAGCACCCCCTTCGAGTCTTCCCTGGGCCGGGAAGTCGCCTACCCCGCGCACTACGATCCCAGCCTGCTGTTCGCCATTCCCCGCCACGCCGCGCGCGCCGAAATCGGCATCGCCGACGACGCCCTGCCGTTTATCGGCCATGACCGTTGGCATGCCTACGAACTGAGCTGGCTGGACGCGCGCGGCAAACCGCGCGTTGCCACCGCTACCCTCACCGTGCCGTTCGATTCGCCCAACCTGATCGAATCCAAGTCGCTCAAGCTCTACTTGAACTCGCTCAACGCGACGCGTTTCAACAGTGATGCCGCGGTACTGGAATGCTTGCGCACCGATCTTTCGGTGCGCGCCGGTGCGGATGTCGGGGTGGTCTTCGGCTTGCCACCGATGGTCGATGCGGAAGATGGCGAGTCGCTGGATGGGCTGGATATCGAAATCAATCACTACGGCCCGCCGCGCGCGGATTTTCTGACCGCCGAGCCCGGCAATCTGGTGGAAGAAACGCTGTACTCGCAGCTATTGAAATCCAATTGCCCGGTCACCGGACAACCGGACTGGGCGAGCGTGGTGATTCGTTACTCAGGACCACGCATTGATCGGCCGGCGCTGCTGCGCTATCTGGTCAGCTTTCGCGATCATGCCGAATTCCATGAGCAATGTGTCGAACGCATCTTTCATGACCTGTCGACGCACTGCCACCCGCAGTGGCTGTCGGTGGAAGCGCGCTATACACGCCGGGGCGGCTTGGACATCAATCCATTGCGGGCGACGCAGGGGACCGCATTGCCAGAAGCGAAACGCGAAGTACGCCAGTAATCCATACGTTAAGTCGCCGTTTCTGAACTGTCTTCGTTTCTTCACGCGCGCGCCATGCTTTTTTAACAGCGTGCGTGCAAGGCTATGCCTCGTTTCCAACATCCATCAGGAAGGTTGTTGACTATGAGCACCGAAAAGAAGGCAGATTTTTCCGGCGTCAGCGCAAAAGTCGACACGACTGAGCAGAAAGTCGAAAAGGCAGACTTCTCCGGCGTCACCGCTCGGGTGGACAGCACGGAAGAAATCGTAGGCGAGCAGACTTATACCGTCGACAAGGGCGACACGCTTTCGAAGATTGCCAAGGAACATTACGGCAGCGCGAACGCCTGGAAGCAGATCTTCGAAGCCAACCGCGACACCATTGAAGATCCCGACCGCATTTTCCCGGGGCAGGTGATCAAGCTGCCCCCGAAGTCCACCGGCGCTTGAAGCTCTCTTTTCCATTCACGACAAGGACCGACACCATGAAGCTCAACCGTATCTCCTATGCCCTGATCATCGGCCTGGCCGGCAGCATCGCGCTGGCCGGCTGCAAGAAGAAGGAAGAAGCCACCCCCACTCCGCCGGCTGCCACAGAGCCCGCGCCTGCTCCGACAACACCCGCTGCACCTGCTCCGGCAACCGTCAGCGTCACCGGCGTCACCGTGGGCAATACCGCCGCCGCCGACAAGTCAGTGGCTGCCATGACCACGCTGGGCACCAAGGACAAGATCATCGTCTCGGTGCAAACGCAGGGCGATGCGGCCAACGCCACGCTCGACGCCAAGCTGACCTACCAGGATGGCCAGGTTGCGGGGCAGAAGTCGGAAACGCTCAACACCACCGGCAGCGGCACGACCAATTTCGAGTTCACCAACGCCAACCCGTGGCCCGCCGGCAAGTACAAGGTGGACGTCACCTTGAATGGCCAGCCCGCCGGCGTGATGCAGGAAATCGAAATCAAGTAATTCCACCTCTCTCCCACCCTCAGTGGGCAAGCTTGGGCGCGGAGCGATCCGCGCCTTTTTTTTGGCAAGGGTGCGCCCGCTTCTCGTAGAGCGGAGCTGCGCCCCGCGATAGCACCGAGCCAGTGGCAATGAGGCCGTCGCAACGGCAGGCGATAGGGAATAGTCGCTTACAGGCCTTTATGTAGAGCGGAGCTTGCTCCGCTGCTCTTCGGAGTTTCCTAGATTCCGAACGAAGGCAGCCGAGCAAGCTCGGCTCTACGAGAACATGTCCTGGGGACTGCTTGAACACAGGTTTTGCTCGAACGGGCATAAACCGCGACAATGGGGGTCCACGTCCAAACCACTCGCGTCAGCCCTCACGTTGCGCGTCTTACCGGGAGCAGTTCCATGGCAGAACCTGTCCTCACACCGCCGGCCGGCGGTGAGAAGATCACGATTTCGGGCGGCAAGCTCAATGTGCCGAACCACCCGATCATTCCCTTCATCGAAGGCGACGGCACCGGCCCGGATATCTGGCGCGCTTCGGTGCGCGTGCTGGATGCCGCGGTCGAGAAGGCCTACGGCGGCAGCAAGAAGATCCACTGGCTGGAAGTCTTTGCCGGCGAGAAATCGAACAACCAGTTCGGCACCTGGCTGCCGGACTCCACCGTGCAGGCCTGCCGCGATTATCTGGTCAGCATCAAGGGCCCGCTGACCACGCCGGTCGGTGGCGGCATCCGGTCGCTCAACGTCGCGCTGCGGCAGATGCTGGACCTGTACGTCTGCCTGCGCCCGGTGCGCTGGTTCGAAGGCGTGCCCTCGCCGGTGAAGAAGCCGGGCGATGTGGACATGGTGATCTTCCGCGAGAACACCGAGGACATCTACGCCGGTATCGAATGGGCCGGCGGCAGCGCCGAATCGCAGAAGGTGTTGGATTTCCTGGCCAAGGAATTCCCACAGCCCTTCAGCAAGATCCGCTTCGGCACGCAGGAAAAGGTCAACGAGTGGCAGCAGGCGCTGGAAGGCATCGGCGCGCCGCATCGCGACATGACCGTGGAAGTCGGCCTGGGCATCAAGCCGGTCAGCCGCCTGGGCACCGAGCGCCTGGTGCATAGCGCCATCAGCTACGCCATCGAGAACAAGCGCAAGTCGGTGACCCTGGTGCACAAGGGCAACATCATGAAGTTCACCGAAGGTGGCTTCCGTGATTGGGGCTACCAGGTAGCACGCGATTACTTCGGCGCGGTCGAGCTGGACGGCGGTCCCTGGCACGTCATTCCGGAAGGCAAGCCGGGCGCGGGCATCATCATCAAGGACGCCATCGCCGATGCCTTCCTGCAGCAGATCCTGCTGCGTCCGAAGGAATACGACGTGTCGGCCACGCTGAACCTCAACGGCGACTATCTGTCCGACGCGCTGGCCGCGCAGGTCGGCGGCATCGGCATTGCGCCGGGCGCCAACATCAACTACGTCACCGGCCACGCCGTGTTCGAAGCGACCCACGGCACCGCGCCCAAGTACGCCGACCAGGACAAGGTCAATCCGGGTTCGGTGATCCTGTCGGGCGAAATGATGCTGCGCTACATGGGCTGGACCGAAGCTGCCGATGCGATTATTGACGGCGTCAACAAGGCCATCGCCAGCAAGCGCGTCACCTACGACTTCGCCCGCCTGATGGAAGGCGCCACCGAAGTGAAGTGCAGCGAATTCGCTGACGAGATCATCAAGCACCTTTGATGTCCGTGCAGTCCTGCTAAAACATCGTCCTGTTGAAGCACGAACGCCCGGCCGCAAGCTGGGCGTTCTTTTTTAAGGTCCCCTACGTGAGCGAACCTTTCGATATCCATCTCTTTTCCTACGGCACGCTGCAGCTGGAAAGCGTGCAGTTGTCTTCCTTCGGCCGTCGACTGCAAGGCACGCCCGATGCGTTGCCGGGCTACGCGCGGACGATGGTGGAAATCACCGACCCGCAGGTAGTGGCGGCCAGCGGAGAACGCTTCCACCCTATCGTCGCGCCCAGCGACGATCCCGCCGATGAAGTGCAGGGCACGGTTTTCCGCATCAGCGCCAGCGAATTGGCCGCAGCCGACCGATATGAAGTTTCCGATTACCAGCGCATGCGGGTACGCCTGAAATCCGGCGTGGGAGCTTGGGTGTATGTGAAGGCGACGCAGGTACCAGGCTGAGAGTATCCCTTGTAGGAGCGGCGTCCCGCCGCGAGCTCTTTTGCTGTTATCGCAATCTCATGGGAAGAGCTCGCGGCGGGACGCCGTTTCTACATCACCGCACCTTGCAACCGAACAACGAAAGATCGATCGAGGCTGCCATGCGGCGATAGCCTTCGTCATTGGGGTGCAGAAAATCGCGGGTAATCTCGGCGGGCATGGCTTCGAAGTTGCCGGGAGCGCGGAGCGCGGCGTCGAAGTCGATCACTGCGGAAAGCTCTCGGCCATCGCGAATGAATCGGTTGATCTGCCGCCGCGTTTCGGCCGACACGGGTTCATACCGCTCCGAACCGCCGAAGGGTGTCAGTGTTGCGCCCATCACAGCGATCCCATGCTGCTGCAGCCGCGTGAGAATCTGCCGATAGCCGGCGATCATCTCTCCCGCATTGCGTCCTGGGAGGAAATTCGGCGCGCCGCTGTGGCGAATATCGTTGATGCCTTCGAACACGATCACTTGGTCGACGCCAGGCAGCGCCAGCACGTCGCGGTCGAGGCGGGCGAGAGCGCTATGGCTGCGGCCGTTGTCCAGCACCTTGTTACCGCTGATGCCGGCATTCAGTACGACGACACGGTCGGGGCAGGTGCGATGCAGGCGTTCGGCCAGCAGCGCGGGCCAATCCCCATGAGTGCCGCGCGTGGCGGTAGCGCCTTCAGTAATGGAATCGCCCAATGCCACAACAACGCGTGGCTTATGCGCGCGCTGCGCCAGCACTGCGGATACCACGTTCTGTCGATATGAGAGTGGCGTGTTGTCGGGCACATCGGAACGTCCCTGCACAACGCGTAGAGTGGTGCGCCGCACGGCGGGCCGTGTCGGCTCAGGGAACCAGATACTCAATGCGATCTCTGAGAAAGCGGGTGCGGCGATCGAAACAGGATCGCTGACCAGTACGCCGCCCGTCGGGATCACCACCTCGCTGCGTCCATCGAACCGCACCGGCAATGCCGGGGCAGGCGCGCCTATCAATCGTGCCGACGCCGCACCGATCTTCAGCGGCTGCGCGCCCAGTTCATTGCTGATGCGAAAGCGGAGTGCGGTGGCGGAGGTGCCCAGCCGCATGTGCTGGCGAACGGTTTCATCGTTGAACTGCAACGGTGCTTCCGGCGTGCCGTCAAGACGGTCCGGCGCCGGGGAAGCGATCCACGCCGGCACCCAGATCGGTGCGGGTGTGGCATGCGCCGCAACGCTGAGTGCCAGCGCTATCGCGCAGACCGCGATACGGCGTAACCGCGTAACGATCATCGACCGGGCTCTCAGGAGAAGAACACGCCGCCGTTGACGTCGACGTTGGCGCCATTGATGAAGCTGGCAGCGTCCGACGCCAGGAACACCGCCGCGGCCGCGGCTTCTTCGGCACGTCCTTCGCGTCGCAAGGGCGTCGCGTTGGCCACCGCCTGGCGCACTTCCGGCTTGGTGAAGTCGTCGTGGAAACGCGTCGCGATCATGCCGCAGCACAACGCATTGACGCGGATTCCGCGTGGGCCCAGTTCCTTGGCCATGGCGCGGGTGAACGTCATCACCGCGGCTTTGGACGTCGCGTAGATCGAAGCGCCCGGCCCGCCGCCATCGCGCCCGGCCAGCGAAGCGAAGTTCACGATGGCCGCGCCTTCGCCCATATGCGGCACTACCGCCTGCGTGGTCAGGAACACCGATTTCAAGTTCAAGTCCATGACATGGTGGAAGAACGTCTCGTCGATCTCGGCCAACGGTTTCCTGGCCACCATGCCGCCTGCCAGGTTGACCAGGATGTCGATGCGCGAACCGAATGCCGCCTGCGTCGCTGCCACCAGTTCCGCCACCGCTGCAGCGTCAGCCGCGTTGCCGCGGTGAACGATCGCCTGGCCACCGGCGGCTTCCACGCGCTTGAGCGTTTCCAGCGCGCTGGCTTCGTCGTTGGCGTAGTTGATGCAGACCTTGGCACCTTCGGCTGCCAGCTTCAACGAAACCGCGCGCCCGATGTCGCGCCCACCGCCGGTGACGATCGCCACTTTGTCTTTGAATAGCATGATCTGAAGTCCTTTTGTTTTGGGGAGGGGGATTCTGGGTAAGGGCGGTGTCAGCGGCGCTGCTATCAGCGGTGCTGCTGTAAGCGATGCTCCGGCGCACCACCGAGTTTCTCGATGCGGCCGGTGATCAGCCAGATCGCCGCCAGCGATAGCGGCACCAAGGCCGCCACCAGGATGAAAATGGGCGCGTAGGAAATCTTGGTCATGGCCGGTACCAGCCACGTGGTGATCAGCGTGCCCACCACCGCGGCCATGCCGCCGATGCCGGCCAGCGAACCTACCGATTTGCCATGGAAAATATCGCCCGGCAGCGTCTGGATGTTGCCGATGGCGACTTGGAAGCCAAACAGCACCGCGGCGATGGTCAGCACGGCGGCGACGGGTTCGGCCGCAAACACCGCGCCCAGTAGCGCGGGCATCATGATGATCCCGCCCAGGGTGATGGTCCATTTGCGAGCGCGGTGGATACTCCAGCCACCGGCGATCAACCGCCCCGACAGCCAACCACCAAACAGGCTGCCCAGCATGGCGCCGACAAACGGCACCCACGCGAAGATGCCGATCTGCTTGATGTCGAAACCGAAAGTCTCGGCCAGGTAGATCGGCAGCCACGATACGAACAACCACCAGATCGGATCGATGAAGAAGCGCGCCAGCACAATGCCCCAACTCTGCCGGTGCGACATCAGCTGCTTCAGCGTTGGCGCATAGGCCGGCAACATCGGTCCATCGCCGACCGGTGCGTCCAGGATCAACGCGCGCTCGGCCGCATCGACCCACGGATGACGATCAGGGCCGGCGCGGTAGACGATCAGCCATGGCAGCAGCCAGATGAAACCCAGCGCGCCGATCAGCAGGAACGTGCCCTTCCATCCCAGCCACAGGAACAGCAACGCGATCAGTGGTGCCGAGACGATGGCGCCGATGGAAGCGCCGGCGTTGAAGATGCCTTGTGCCAGCGCGCGCTCCTTGGCGGGAAACCATTCGGCATTGGCCTTGACCGCGCCCGGCCAAGCGCCAGCTTCGCTGATGCCCAGCATCGCGCGGAAAACGCTGAACGACAGCACCGAATGGCTGACGGCATGCAGGGCGATGGAGATCGACCAGCCCATGATCGACAACGCAAAACCGAGGCGAACACCGATGATGTCGAACAACCGGCCGAAGGCGAACTGGCCCGCCGCATAGAACAGCATGAAAACGGTGACCAGCAACGCGTAATCTTCCTTGGTCGCACCGATCTCGCTGGAGATCTCCGGCCACATCACCGCCAGCGCATTGCGGTCGATGTAGTTGATGACGGTGGCGAGCGCGATCAGCGCGATGATGATCCAGCGCACTGCGGATCTTCTTTTGGTGGACGTGCCGGTCATGGGCGCTGCGACTCCTGCTGCTTGCGGGCCGATGGCTTGGCGTCTACGGGCTGAGCGATGCGAGCGTAGCGGCCCTTCCACTGATAGGTCCGCCCGTTGGCTACGACACGATGATCGCGCGCGGATGTCGGGTCGTCGGCGATTCCCAATGCCAGTGTTCCGCCGGATATCAGCGTCAGCAGAACGACATCCGCGTCTTCGCCACGCAGGCGCTGGATGCTGCGGATACGGCTGTTCGCGCCATGCACGTACTCGGCGGTGCCGTTGTATTCGCCATGCGGTTCCAACACACCGAAGAAGCTCGCTTGCGTTTGGCCATCCATGCGCTGGATCAGCACCGGTTCGCGACGCAGGTTGAAATCCGGATCGTTGGCGCCGCTCTCCGCCAGGATGGCGCGGATTGGCGCGCTGGCACCGAAGCGATAGGTGTAGAAGCGTCCGTCCAACAACCAACTCAAGCTGCGAGTGTCTGGTGATGGCGTGGTGGACGCATCGACCCACAGATGCTGGTAGCCATTGGCCTTGCCCATCACCTGGCGTTCGGCCAGCGCGCGCTGCGCTTCGAAGCCCACATTCATGATATGGCCATTGAAATGCAGCGGCAGGTCGTAGCGCGCCGGTGCATTGCCATCCACGCGCAGCAGATCGATGACCACGGGAAGGGGCAGCTCCGGGTACTCCAGCAACGCTAGCGTGCGAGTGAACACCACCCCATCGTAGGCGCCTTCCATTCGCGCAGAAACGATCTGCATGCCATCGGCTTGCTCGAACAACAAGGGCGTCGGCGCGTGCTTTTCGCCCACGCGCCAGTCGCCGCCGAAATGGCTTTGCTCGTTCACTACCAGTGTGTTGTGAGCAACCGTCTGCTTGGCCCAGCTGGTGTTTTCCGGCAGGTAGGTGCCGCCAGACTTGGCTTCGACATTGAGGAATCGCGCCGCGCCGTAATCGGTCACCACGCGCTGGCCATTGTCATAGAACAGCCAGTGCAACTTGTCGAAATGGCCGTGGCCCATCCCTTGCGCGGTGTTCTTCATCACCAGCGTCTGGCCGTTCTCGCCACCGGTGCGCAGGATGGCCAGCGCGCCGCGTTTTCCGTCGGGGCCGTCACGTAGCAACAGCGTGCGGAAATCGAACGACTTCGCCCGGCCCGCGGCCAGCGCTTCAGCCACCTGCAGCCCTTCTGGCGTCAGCAACGTGCGCCCCTGCCGTTCGGCGATGGAGAGCAGGCGTTCGTCGCCGGTCTGTGCATAGGCGATCGCGATGCCGGCGACCAGTTCTTCGGTATCCAGGCCCTTGTCGAGCAGCGCGTCGTTGATCGGAAAGAAGTAACCGCCGTAGCTGCTCTGCACCAGCGTATCGACGGCTTTCAGCAGCACGCCGTCCTTGTGCTCGAATATCTTCCGCTGCGGCTCATTGCGCTCGATAGTCCGCGCGAACACCACAAAGGGCGCCAACGCATAACGTTGGTAGTACGGTCCTTCTTCGTAGTAACCGTCGGGCGAGAACAACTGGTCGATCTGTTTGAGAAACCCGGCTTCGCCCTGTTTCGATAAGCCGAGCAGTGCCTTTTCCACCATCTCCTGATCGCGCAGTACGTAGCCAGCCATTCCAACCGCCGCGACCGCCCAGGTGGCGTGGTTGTGGATGCGGTCGAAGTTTTCCGGCGTCTCCTCTGACAGGAAACGCGCCATCCGCCGGAACACCTGCTCGTCGATGGTGCGGCGATCCTCGGCATTCAAACTGTCGCGGATGGCGTCGTAGCCCTGGCTGGCATGGACCAGCCACACCGAGTCGTTGAGCATCTGCCAGAACAGACGTCCTGGAATCTGTCCACGCCCAGCCGGATGCTTGCCCAACGTCGGGTACAGGCGCGCGTATTCCAGCAGTATGTCGCGCGCGAAATCGGCATAGGCGCGATCGCTGGTCAGGCGATACAGCGCGCCCGCGGCCTGAATCGCCTGGTAGTTCCGCTTGTGCTGCTCATGGGTGTAACCGCCGCCAGGGTCCTTGGGCGTCGGCACGTCGATACCGGCTTTCATCGCCGCTTGGACCATCCCGATCGCACGCGTTTGCTCGCGCGCGAACAGCGGATAACGCGATCCGGTCTGCGCCATGTGCTGCCACTCGGCCGCCGTCACCAGTACGGGTTCGGTGGCGGCAGACGTCACTGTCGTCGGTGCGGCACCCGCATTTCCAACAAGAACCGTGCCTGCGCACAACAGCGCAATCAGAAGGAAGGAACGACTCATCGTGCGGTCTCGACAGGAACGTCAGATTGGACGGGCGGCGTACCGGTGAACTGGTTGCGGACCGCGATCAGCACAGGCTCTCCCACGCTGTGAGTAAAGCGCACGCCGGCACTATCGATGAAGCGATTGCCGATCAGCTCAGCGCGCTGCACGCCGCGCAAACGTACTGAAGCATGGCTGTTGCGACCGACGCGTTCGAAGCTCGATCCGGCGATGCGAAGCTTCGGCCCGAAGGTGCTTTCGTCGGTGCCGCCGCGGTAAAGATCGACCGCCGGTCCGGCAGCGCCGCGGAATATCGAATCTTCGATCTCGATGAGCTCGGCGTTGTAGGTTCCGCGGTCGTCGGTTTCGGCGGCGGCGGAAATAACCGCGCCGGAGACGTCCTCGACAGTGACTCGGTGCAAGGCGATCAGATCCGCCAGCGTGCCTTTGCCGGCCGACACGACATCGAAGCCACGGTTGATGTTCAAGTTGGTGGCGCGGATGTCTTGCAGGATCAGCAAGTAGTTGGCGGCGCCCGAACCCGGACGCGCGCGGATCACCGCGTTGCCGACTTCGTCGGGTGCCGCCTCGCCCGACAAGGTCAGTCGTGAAAGCTTCAGTGAGCCGCCGGCCGCGATATCGAACAACGTGGATCGCGAGAACATGATGACGGCGTCGCCTTTGGCCGGTCCTTCCACGGTGAGTAGACGATCGAGTAGCAGGACCTGATTGACCAAGTAGTCGCCCGCTTCCAACGTCAGCCGATCGCCCGCGTTTGCTGCGGCAAACGCGCTGGTCAAGGTGTCTTCCCCGGGCGAAACGACCTGCGATTTTCCGCTGTCGAAGGCCGGCACCGATTTGTGCTTGGGATACCAGGCAACGCCCACCTCGTCTCGCGCTATCGGGCGCAGATCGCGGCGGGCGCCGACGCCTTCGACGCCGACTGGCATCAGCAGCCCGGTGTCGCCGCGGATCATCTCGACTTTGCGTGCTTCCACACCATCCGGAAATCCGATCGATTTCTTCGGACTCTGCACATTGCCGACGGAAGCGATGCCGGTCAGATCGCCTAGCTTCCGCAGCGGGTCGTGGCCATCGTCGTTCACTATCAGGTTGCGCGACATCCTGCTGTTGATCGGAGCGGCCGAACGCTCCTGGTCCATGCCCGCGCCCAGGAAGATGCTGCGTGGGTTGACGAAGGTATTGTTTTCGATCACCGCCCGGTCAACTTGGACGTAGCGGTTGGCCGGCGAGTTCGGCACGCCGTACATGACCGTGAGAGCCGAGGCGAATCCGTTGCCCGCCAAGCCTTCCAGATAGTTGTTGCGCACGGTCTGACGACGATTGATGACCCGGATGCCACCGGTATGCGGTTCGTTGCCGCCCAGGAAGACATTGTCTTCGACCAGGTTGCCGTCGCCATGCCGCAGCACCAGCGCGCCGCGTGAACGGTAGAAGACATTGCCGCGATAGATATTGCCACCAGACTTGTTGGAGACGATCTCCACTTCGCCGTTGCAGCCTTCGAACCAATTGTTCTCGACAACGGTATGCGAGTCCGACATTGACTCGTGGCTGGTGCCAACCCGGATGGTTTCGCCGCCGTTGGAGCCCAGATTCGGCCGGGGTCCGAAATAGTTGTGGTCGATGCGGTGCCGGTTATCGAGTCCCTGTTCCGCGTCACGCACCACCACCAAGGTCGCGCCGGCGTTGGTTTTGCCGACGACGTGGTTGTGGTCGAAGCGATTGCCTTGTCCGTACATCGCAACCCAATGATCCGACTGGCTGCGGTCCGGCAGATTGAAATGGTCGATCACTACGCCGGTGACGCGGCTGTTGTTCGCACGTTCGGTGCGCGAGCGGCGGAACGAGACGACCTCGCCGGTAGGCGACCAGCCGTTGCGGAACACCAGATTCGACACGACCAAGTGTTCGCCGGCCATCCGCAGGTTGGATTGGCCGGTCAATGTCACGCCACCCGGGGTCTGAGCTGTCAGGGTGATGGGGCGGCCTGGCGCGCCTTTGCCGGTCAGGACGATCTGGAAGTCCGGCCAGGTTCCGTCGGCCAGTACCAGTGTGTCGCCCGGCCGCAGCGCGCGGACGGCGCCGGCGTATTCCTGCTGGTTCCGGACCAGATGCCTGGACCCCGCTTCGGCAGAGGCTGCGTACGCAGCCATCGGCGCTGTCCAAAACAGCCATGCGGTTAATGCGCCCAAGGCCCGCAATTGCATGTATTTCTCCCAGTCAGGCCTCGCAGCGCCTTGTGGAGCCGGATGGTAGCAGAGCAACGACGCCCGTCAACCAATTTCAAATACCAGATTCGTGATTTCTGGTATAGCGAATCTACGCAAATTGATGCTGCATTAGCACATAAATGGTATGCGAAATAGGCAAACCAATACTCTGGCAAGGTTATTCATACCAATTTCTTGACATCGGCTGGATCTGTGTGAAACCTGCGCCCCAAGCCCGCTGACTCGGGCATCCAGCCTGGCCAGCCGGGCGCAAATATGGGAGGAGAGAACTATGCGGCGCTACCCGGGACCCTTGCCGGTCAAACGTGTCCAGCCATCTATGCTTCGGAACGCGTTGCTGTATGCCATATGGGCCTCCCTTGGCGCTGCCGCGACCACGTCGGCACAAGAGACGCGGCCCGCGAATCCCGCGGCACCGGCCCCATCGGCAGCGCAGGAAACCCCGCCGTCCGGGCAAACGCCGGTGACACTCGACGAAGTCGTCGTCACCGGCATTCGCGGCTCGATCCAATCGTCGATCCAGACCAAGCGCGACGCCACCGTGATCTCGGACGCGCTGTCGGCCACCGACATCGGCGACCTACCGGCGTTGTCGATCGGCGAGGCGATCGAGACCATCACCGGTGCTTCCACCCACCGCGAGAAAGGCGGCGCGACCGAGATCTCGGTGCGCGGCCTTGGGCCGTTCCTCGGCTCAGCCACTTTCAACGGCCGCGAAGCCACCAATGGCAGCGGTGATCGCTCGGTGAACTTCAACCAGTTCCCGGCTGAGCTGATCAACACCGTGCAGATCTACAAGACCCAGCAAGCCGACTTCATCGAGGGCGGCATCGCCGGCACGATCAACATGGAAACGGTCAAGCCGCTGTCGTTCGACGAGCGCCGCATTCAGCTGGAAGGACGCGCGACCTATCCGGAATACGACGGCAAGCTCAAGGACGGCGACGGCACGGGCTGGCGCGGCACCGCAAGCTATCTCGACCAGTTCGAGTTCGCCAACGGCGGCAGGCTAGGCATCTCGCTGGGCGTGCAGAGTCTGGAAGGCAGCAACCCGGAGGAAGTCGCCGCCACCAGTTCCACCTGGACCGCCTGCGATGCGACGCTCAACCGAGCGAACGTGAATTGCGATGCGACGGGTGGCGGCATCCGCCCTGGCGACCCCAGGGCGGGCAATACGCCATTCTATCTGGTCCCCAACGGTCGCACGTATCGCCAGTTGGTCGAGCACGACAAGCGCGATGCGGCCTTCGCTGCCCTGCAATGGCAGCCGAACGACACGATGGAAGTGAACTTCGACTATCAGTGGTCCGACCGCACTTTCAGCGAGGACCGCAACGAACTGGTACTGCCGGACGGCCGCCGCAGCATCAGCAACATGGTGGCCGACGCGGACGGTGTCGTGCGCTCCTTCACCGGACAGAGCGGCATCGAGACCAACTCCAACTACAAGGTGCGCGCGGAAGAATACGAAGGCGCCGGACTCAACTTTCAATGGCGTCCGAGTGCCGCCTGGCTGTTCTCGACCGACTTCGCGTATTCGCACACGCTACGCACCGAGAACGACTGGACCACGCGGCTGCGCGCCGATAACGAAGACATCAACGGCGATGACACCATTGGCATCAACGGCGCGCGCTACGTCGACTATAGCTACGACCACCGCGGCGACGTGCCGGCGCTGGTCATCGATCCGGCCTTCGATATCACCCGCTGGGAGAATTTCGGCGACGTGCCGCGCCTGCGCCGCGACGAGCAACTGCGCGAGCATACATTGCACGCTTTCCGCTTCGACAGCAGCTATTTTCCGGAAAGCGGCTTCTTTACCGCCATCAAGGGCGGTGTTCGCTACGCGCAGTCCGATTACCGCGATTACGACGACCGGGTCGAGATCAACATCAACCGTAACCAGAACTTGGGCCTGATCCGCGATGCCAATCTTGCCTGCCGCACCGCCTTCCCGCAGGACGATTTCCTGGACGCGGCCAGCGGCAACACGATCAATAGCTGGGCCACCTTCGATTCGCGTTGCCTGTTCCGCGCGCTTTCCGGCGTGGACGACACCGGCCGCAACCCCGACCTGCGCGATCCTGCCAACAACGATATCGGCGAGAAGACGCAGGCGGTCTATCTGATGGGCGACTTCGCATCGGAGTGGTTCAGCCTGCCGGTGACTGGCAACTTTGGCGTGCGTTGGGTGAAGACGGATGTACGCTCTGTCGGCCTGCGCAGCGACCTGGACGTGGTGCGCAACGGCGACGGCACGGTCACGGTCGAGTCCACTGGCGAATTCGAAACCCAGGTGGTCAAGGCGTCCAACGACGTGCTGCTGCCCAGCTTCAATGCCGCACTCGAACTGACCGATGACAAGGTCCTGCGCGTGGGCGTGTACCGTGCGATGGCGCGGCCGGATATGAGTGCGCTGGGTGCGGGCCGCACGATCGACGTGGAGGATGGCGAGTTCACAAGCATCGCCGATGCTATCGACAGCATCGCGGCCACCGGCAATCCCAGCACCAAGCCGCTGCTGTCCTGGAACGGGGATATCTCGTTTGAGTGGTATCCGAACCGGGACTCGCTGCTTAGCGCGGCGATTTACTACAAGCAATTCACCGGCGGCGACATTCCGACCGTGATCGATGAGACCTTCGTGATCGACGGCGAAACCGTGGTGGTCCCGGTCGAGCAGTACGCCACAACGGATGAGAAGAGCGATCTCTTCGGCGTCGAGTTCACCGGGTCGCATCGTTTCTCCTATCTGCCGGCGCCATTCGACGGTCTCGGCGTCAAGGTCAGCTACAACTACGCCGATTCCAACTTCGAAAACCACGACTTGCGGCTCGGCGACCAGGTTGATCCGGAGACCGGCGAGATCACGCCGGGTCTGGTCGAACCCGCCAACATTTTTGGCTTGTCCAAGCACGTCGCCTCAGGCTCACTGTACTGGACGCTCGGGCCGGTGGACCTGCAGGCGATCTACAAGTACCGCTCGGAGTACTACCAGCGCTTCGTCGGCGCGCCCTCGCAGAACCGCTATATCCACGGCGGCTCGACGGTGGACTTCCGCACGACCTGGCGCGTGAACAAGCATCTGTCGTTCTCGCTGGAAGCGTCCAACCTGACCGACGAGCCGCGCATCTCCGACATGCCGGTCATGGGCAATTTCCACGAATACCACGCCTACGGGCGCCGTTATTATTTGGGTGTACGATATCGATTCTGAACGCGGCGGCGCGGCCTGAGGCCGCGCCGTTTTTTTCCAGGCGCCCCGGCTTTGATCCGTGTTGCCGATCCAAGCTTTCAATCCGGACTTTTCAATCCAGAATGAGGCGCCGTCACCAACAGGTTCTGATTCCACGATGTCCGAGAGCCGTCTCTATCAATCCATAGCCGCCGAGATCCTGAAGCTGATCGAGTCGGGCGAGTTCCCAGTGGGCTCACGCCTGCCCGGTGAACGGGATTTGGCCGAACGCTTCGGAGTCAGCCGGGTCACCATCCGGGAAGCAGAGATCGCACTGGAGGCGCAGGGCCGGATCAGCATCAAGACCGGCTCGGGCGTGTATGTGAAAGCTCGCGGTACGGACACACTGGGCGCATTGCCCGACGTCACCGCGTTCGACCTGACCGCCGCGCGTGCGGTGATCGAAGCCGAAGCAGCGGCGCTTGCCGCCAGCCATGTCACCGACGATGAACTGGCCGAATTGGAAGCATTGATCGCGGCGATGTCGGACCCGAACGCGACGGACCAAGCCGCCAATGAAGCCGACCAGAAATTCCATTTGGCCATCGCCCGCATCGCCGGCAATCCGGTGGTCGAGTACTGCATCCATCTGATCTGGCGCATGCGCAACGATCTTCCGCGCGTGCGCCAGGTCTATGCGCGCGTATGCCACAACGACAGCAACTCGCGGACCGAAGAACATGCCGCCATCCTGACTGCCTTGCAGCGCAGGGACCCGGCAGCGGCACGCAACGCGATGCGCAGCCACTTCCAGCGCCTGTTCGAATCCATGCTGGAAGCCACCGAAAGCGAAGCGCTGGCGGAAGTACGCCGCCGCACGCAACAGGATCGCGAGCGCTTCCTCGCTACGACACGGATTTAGGATGGGCCCCGGCCCACCGTTGCCATGCTCCAAGCTCGCGACGGCAATTAGCGAGGCCAACTCGCTCCGCGGATACGCCGTCGATAGTTATCCACACAAGCGCACCGACAATGGTGCCAAGCTCTCATAGGGTGGGCCCGGGCCCACCGTTGCCATGCCGAACCTCGCGATGGCAATTGACAACGCCGGGCTCCTATCCGCGAGCATGTCCTCGATGGTTGTCTATGCGGGCGTTGAGATGGCAATGGTGGGCCGGGGCCCACCCTACGTGTTCGCGGATTTAGCGGAACAGCGACAACGCCGTCATCTGGCGCATCTGCCCGGTGTATTCGGCCTGTCTCGCGGCGGCAGTGGAACGCGCTGAGCTTTCGGCTTCTGTCCTGCCGGTACCGGTGTCGATGCTTTTTTGCGCGGCCTTGGCCGCTTCGACCGTGGCAATGTGGCCATCCAGGAACAACATGCCCTGGCTGATCGCGCCCAGCTGGCGCCACCACGATGTATTCGTATTGGTACGCATGGGTCTTCTCCTGTCTCGCCGGCCTATCCGGCTTGAACGGTTACCAAGTTAGGCGCATGCTGCCGGCCGAAAAAGCGAAACATCCACAAGCCAGGCTTGAGGTTTGTTTAAGACTGGCCGGATTACCTCAGAGCGCACGATGAGCCGACTTCCGCTGGACCAGATCGATGCTTTTGTTACCGCCGCGCGGCTGCGCAACCTGACCCGCGCCGCCGAAGCAATGCACCTGACCGTCAGTGCACTGAGCCACCGCATGCGGCTATTGGAAGAAAGACTGGGCCAACGCGTGCTGGCGCGCGGTCCGCGCGGGGTGGAACTGACTCCCGCCGGGCAACGGCTGTTCGATGCCGTGGCCGCGCCTTTGGATGCCATCGAAAACGCGCTACAGCGGCTCAGCCTGCACACCGATCATATGGTCACGCTCAGCCTGATCCCGTCGATGGCCACGGCATGGCTGGTGCCGCGGCTGCCCAACTTTCTAGCCGCGCATCCGGAACTGGGCCTCAACCTGCAATCCAGTACGCACGTGGTCGATTTCGAACGAGAGCCCGTGGACATGGCCTTGCGGCTGGGCGGCGGACGCTGGCCCGGTGTGCACTCGGAATTTCTCTTTCACGAGTGGATCACCCCAGTCGCTAGTCCGCAGCTGTTGGAGAAGTACGGCAGACCTTCGCTGGCGACCTTGCCAAAGCTGCCGTTGCTGGGCGACCCGGCCAATCGCTGGAAAGACTGGTTCGAACACTATGGCGGTGAGCCGCCGGTGCGCTATGTGGCGCAGTTCGACGATACCGAAACACTGCACCAGGCCGCCGCGCAGGGCGTGGGCGTGGCATTGGCGCGTTGGACGCTGGCCGAACCGCTGATCAAGGCCGGTCGGCTGGTGCCGTTGACGAAGAAGCGCCTGAAGGCCAACTTCGCCCACTACCTGGTTTACCCGGAGCGCAGCGTGGCGCACCCCGGCTGCCAGAAGATGCGCCAATGGCTACTGGACCAGGCTGCCGTGCAGCCGTGATGGTCGACCGCGGCGAATGATGGCTTGGCAACATTGCGTTGCGCGCCGCTAAGATGCCGGCATGATTCGCGCCGATACCATCGCCCGACTGATACACGACGCTTTCGCGGATTATCACGCTCGCTTTGCCGACATCACCCGCCGCGCCAAGCAGCGCTTTGAAACCCGCGATTGGGCGGGCGCGCGTACCGATGCGGTGGAGCGTATCGAGCTATACGACCAGTGCATCGCCGAATGCGCGCTGCGTTTGCAATCTTCATTGCTGGGACAGGCGCACGACAGAGTGCTGTGGTCTCAAGTCCGCGATCACTACAACCGGTTGATCAGTGAACTGATCGATCGTGAGTTGTACAAGACGTTCTACAACACGCTCAGCCGGCGCTTCTTCAAGACGCGCGGCGTGGATCCGTCCATCGAGTTCATCGCGCTGGACATCGAACCCACCGATGCGATCACCCATCCGGTCGCGCGGCATAGCTATGCGATTTCCGAGCTGCGGCCCACTGAAACCTTTGCTCGCGTACTGAGCGACTACCGTTTCGATGTCCCCTACGCCCACATTACTCGCTGCGCCGCCGCCATCGCCGTGCGCCTGCAGGACGATTTGGCGCATTGGGGCGAGCACCCGGCGCGTTCCATCGAACTGCTGGACACGGTGTTCTATCGCGAACGGCGTGCCTACCTGGTTGGCCGGGTTTTTGGCGAGCATCGCTTTTCGCCGTGCGTCATTGCATTGGTCAATGACAATGGCCAGCTACGCGCCGAGGCGGTGCTGACCAGCCGCTCGGATGTAACGCAGCTTTTCAGCTACTCGCGCAGCTATTTCCACGCGGACCTGTCGACCGTCGGCGACGCGGTGGTGTTCTTGCGCACGCTGGTGCCCAACAAGCCTATCGATGAAATCTACACGGTGCTGGGCCGCGCCAAGCAGGGCAAGACGGAACGCTTCCGCACGTTCTTCCGTCATTTCGCCAGCCATCCCAACGAGCAGCTGGTGCCGGCGGAAGGCACGCGCGGCATGGTGATGGTGGTGTTCACGCTGCCCAGCTATCCGCTGGTATTCAAGGTGATCCGCGACAAGTTCGCCTACCCCAAGGAGATGAGCCGCAAGGACGTGGAGGACAAGTATTCGCTGGTGTTCCACCTCGACCGTGTGGGCCGTCTGCTGGATGCGCAGCCGTACCGCTTCCTGCGTTTTCCACGCGCGCGATTTTCGCCGGCGATACTGGAGGAACTGACGAACGGCTGCGCCAGCAGCATCACGGAGGATGGCGACGATCTCATCCTGCACCTGTGCTACGTACAACGCCGGCTGCGGCCGCTGAACCTGTACCTGCGCGAACAGAAGCCGGAAGCGGCGCGTGCGGCGGCCATCGACTACGGCCAGGCCATCAAGGACATGGCGCGCAACAACATTTTTCCCGGCGACATGCTGCTGAAGAATTTCGGCATGTCGCGCCACGGCCGCGCGGTGTTCTACGACTACGACGAGCTGTGCCTGATCACCGACTGCAACTTCCGCGACTACCCCACGCCCATGACTTACGAAGAAGAGATGGCGGACGGACCCTGGTTCTACGTGGGGCCCAAGGATGTCTTCCCGGAACGCTTCCCGCAGTTCCTCGGCTTGCCTGAGCCTTTGTCCAAGGCGTTGAAAGCCGTGCATGGCGAACTGTTCCAAGCGGAGTGGTGGCGTCAGCTGCAAGCGCGGTTGAAAGCGGGCGACTACCCAGATACGCCTCCTTACCCGGATGCTTTGAAGTTGGCGTAAGAACATCTTCCATCGAATGTTTACTTAGTCGACTCAGTACCGTCGTCATGACCATACTCCGGACTCTGGCCTCCGATCCCTGCGCTCTCGCCTCTGGTCCCCACTCCACTCACCGCTCCCAACCCACCTCTCACCGCTTCCACGCTCACCGATAACCCGGCCCATGCTAGGCTCCGCGCACCTTCACGGAGACAAGCCCATGACTCGTATTTCCTTGTGCCTGGCCGTTGTAACTGCTCTGGCCGCATCGCAACCGTTGTTGGCCGAATCACCCGCCGCCAAGACCAAAGCCGCTGCCGGCGCTGTATCGACGGTCGACGCCACAGCATTTGAAACCGTGCTGAAAGGCAGCTGGCGCACGCCGGACAACGTGGTGCGGGACAAGTACCGTCATCCAGCGGAAACGCTGTCGTTCTTCGGAGTGAAGCCAACGCACACCGTGGTTGAGATCACCCCGGGCGGTGGCTGGTATTCCGAGATCCTGGCGCCGTATCTGCGCGACCAGGGCGGTTACGTGGCCGCCGTGGTCGATCCGATGGCGGTGGCGGAAGGCCGTGGGCGCGATTATCAGCAGCGCGGCAAGACCCGCTTGGAAGAAAAGTTCGCCGCTTCTCCGGCACAGTACGGAAAGGCGGAAGTCGTGGCTTATTCGCCCGCCGCGCCGGTGTTCGGTGCGCCGGCTTCCGCGGATGTCGTGCTCACCTTCCGCAACGTGCACAACTGGCGCTCGGCCAAACAAGCCGAGGGCATGTTCAAGGGCTTCTACGCAGTACTGAAGCCGGGTGGCGTGCTGGGCGTGGTGGAACATCGCGCGGCCAAGGATGTGCCTGAGGACGACAAGTCCGGCTATGTCGGGCAAGCGCAGGTGATCGCACTGGCCGAAGCAGCAGGATTCAAGCTGGATGCCAAGAGCGAAGTCAACGCCAATCCCAGCGACACCAAGAATCACCCTAACGGTGTCTGGACGCTGCCGCCGTCGAACGATCACGAAGGCATCGATGCAGCCGGCGCCGCCAAGTACAAGGCTATCGGTGAAAGCGACCGCATGACGCTGCGGTTCGTGAAGCCGGCGTAGTACTTGGAATCAGCATGTTTCTTGCTCGTCATCCCAGCTTGCGCTGGGATGACGAACATCGTTTCTTGCGACTGATTTCCTTCCTTGCTCATCGCCTTCAACAAACCGTTCAACGTCCTGTGCCAATTCACCGACCGCAGCCAACCGCCGCGGCGGACGCTGGCGGAGTTCGGGTTGCCGCCGCAGGCGTACGCGGCAGGGCGATTGGATTACGACAGCGAAGGTTTGCTGCTGTTGACCGATGACGGTGGTTTGGCGCATCGGCTGACCGACCCCCGGCACAAGCAGCCAAAAACCTACTGGGCCCAGGTGGAAGGCGAGCCTGACGAGGCGCAGTTGTCGGCGCTGCGAACAGGCGTGGTCTTGAACGATGGTCCCACCCGCCCCGCACAGATTCGCCTGTTGGACGCTGCACCTGAATTGTGGCCGCGCGATCCACCGGTGCGTTACCGCAAGACGGTACCGGACGCTTGGCTGGAACTGGTGATCACCGAAGGCCGCAATCGGCAGGTCCGCCGCATGACGGCGGCCGTTGGCCTGCCGACCCTAAGACTTGTGCGGGTGGCGATAGGCGATATCGAATTGGAAAACCTCGCACCCGGTCAGTGGCGCGAAGTACAGGTGTAGGAGCGGCGTCCCGCCGCGAGCTCTTCCCGTCAGATCGGGAGAATCCAAGAGAAAAGCTCGCGCCGGGACGGCGCTCCTACAACACCAGCATCGGATGTGAGCCGCTACTGCTCGGTCGAAACCGAAGACGAATGCGCGCGCGACTTGCGGGCGGTGGTGCGCTTGTTGGCGGTGGCGCCGTTGACGCGACGCGCTTCAACCCGCCTGGACTTTCCTTCGATCGGTGCGTGGGCTTCGTCGTTTTTGCGCTTGCGGTACGCCGCATAGGCCAACAGCCCCACGCCAGCCGCCGCCGCAATGGCGATAACCGGATTGCGACGCACAAATCCTTGCGCCACCTTGGCACCGGTCTTCACCGCGCCCAAGGCCGCACCCGTCTGCAACAGTTTGTCGCCGCTGGGCACCATTTGTTTGAAGCTGTCGCTGGCTTGGCTGGCCAGTTCCATCGCGCGATCGGTGATGATCGTCAGTCTGCTCATGGGCATTCCCCTGTTGGGTGGGTGACGGCGCCAGTGTCCACCGAGCCATGTTTACAGCGCGTTAGCGGCACGTGCCAAGACCGACCAGGCACTGAATGGGGAATGGGGAATGGGGAATGGGGAATCGGGAATGGGGAATCGGGAATGGGGAATCGGGAATGGGGAATCGGGAATCGGGAATCGTAAGAGCTTTCGCTTTACCTCCCCCTTTTAGCTTTCAACAGCCGAATGGCTGGTCAAGGGGGATTGAGGGGGGTTTGCTTCTGCTCTTTCTAAAAGCAGAAGCAAATCCCCCGTAGCCCCCCCTTTTAATAAAGGGGCGAAAGCCAGATGCCTACATCCCGATGCTACGTACCCCGCGGCTTGGCGCGATGCGTCGCCGTGGCTGACCAGGGATCATCCGGCCACGGATGCCGCGGGTATCGCCCCTTCATTTCCTTTTTTACTTCCGGATAGGTGCGTTCCCAAAAACCACGTAGATCCTGTGTCACTTGCAGCGGCCGACCGCCGGGCGACAACAGGTGCAAGGTAAGTGGGACACGTCCGTCGGCGATCCGCGGGGTATCCGCCAGGCCGAACAACTCCTGCAGCTTCACCGCCAGCACCGGCGATTGCCCGTGCGTGTATTCGATGCGCCGCTCCATGCCGGAAGGCACGGTGATGCGGGTGGGTGCCAGTTGATCGATCCGTTGGCGCAGGGACCAATCCATTGACGACTTCAAGGCGTTGGCCAGTGCTTCTTCATCCAACGCATCCAGACGCGTCTTGCCCGAGAACGCCGGCAGCAGCCATTCGTCCAGGTTCGCCAGCAAGGCTTCGTCGGAAAGATCGGGAAGCCCCAAGTCCGGCATCCACTCACGCAGACAACGCACGCGCTCGCGCCATTGCTGCAGGGATTCGCTCCACGACAGTGCGGACAATCCAAGCTCGCGTACCGCGTCGGTCAATGCCGCCGCGGCGCGTTCCGGGTCTACCCGGCCGGCCGGTTTGGATTCCAGCACGATCTGGTCGAAGCGCGATTCGCGTTGGGCGACCAGTGCGCGGCGCGAGGCGTCCCAGCGCACGGCATCTTCGCTGATGAAACGTTCGGGAAATTCGTTGCGCAATACGTGCTCATCCAGCGGCGCGGCGCGTTGAATCAGCGCGTCCTTGGCTTCGTAACGCAGTTCGTTGGCGACCAGCCAGGGTTCGCCGAAAAGCGCGGTGTCGTCGAACAAGCGCGCCATGCGCCCGTTCGCCAATTGATAACGGCGCGGATCGCTGCTGTGTTGGCGCGCGATGCGGTCGGGAAACGCGTGCAACAACAGGTCGCCCAATCGGTGCGCCTCGATGGTGACCGGCGGCGCGGTGTCCACGCGGATGCGTCGCCGCCATTGCTTGGCGGCGCTGTCGATGACCGCCAGACCGGAACGGTTGGCCTCTGCCGGTGCGCGGCCGCTGCGGAAGGCAGCCAAGGCGCGCCAGCGCGCCGCCAGTGCATCGCCACCGCTACGCAGCGGATCACGCGCTTCGACCAATGCAGCCAGATCGCAAGCCAACGCGCGATCTTCAGCGCTTCGCGCGGACAGCAGCATCGCCGCCAGCCGCGGATGCGTGCCCAGCGCCAGCATGCGTTTGCCCGGCGGGGTGATCGCGTTGGATGCGCTCAGAGCCCCCAGTCGCCGCAGCAGATCGCGGGCGGCCGCCAATGCACCGGACGGCGGCGGGTCGACAAAGCGCAACGCGTCGGTGCCCCAGGCGGCGAGCTCCAAGGCGAGCGATGCGAGTTCTACTTGCGCGATTTCCGGCCGCCGCTGCGGCTCCAAGCGTTGCGATTGCGGCCACAGGCGGTACGTCCATCCTTCCGCCACGCGGCCGGCGCGGCCCGCGCGCTGGTCGGCGGACGCGCGCGAGATGTTGACCACCTCCAGCCGTGCGAAGCCGCTGTTGGGGTCGTAACGCGGTTCGCGCGCCAGCCCGGCGTCGATCACCACACGCACGCCTGGTAGCGTGACCGAAGACTCCGCGACATTCGTCGCCAACACCACGCGGCGGCGGCCCTGTGGGTCTGGCTGCAGAGCTTCGGATTGTTTTTCGACGGGTAGTTCGCCGTGGAGCGGGAGGATGACGATCTCATTCCCTTCCCCCTTCGGGGTGAGGGCGTGCTGCTCGCGAGCCATCGGCTCGCGCACGCCTGAACGCCCTGCGTGCTGCGCAGGGCCGGGGCGCGCCGCGAGGTGCCCCAAAAGGGCGGATGAGGGTACGGCGGAGTCTATGAAATCGGAACCACCACTACTTCGCCGCACCCTCTCCCCAACCCCTCTCCCGGCGGGAGAGGGACTCAGAATTGCCTCCACTTTCAAAATCTCCCGCTGCCCCGGCAGGAACACCAGGACGTCACCAGGATGCGTTTGCAATGCTTCCTCGATGGCACGGCGTGTCTGCAGTTCCAACGATTCATCCCGGCGCGCCGGGAAATGGGTGATCTCCACCGGATAGCTGCGGCCTTCGCTGCTGAGGCGTGGCGCCTCGAGGAAACGCGCGAGCTTTTCGCCATCCAATGTCGCGGACATCACCACGATGCGCAGGTCTTCCCGTAATTGAGCTTGCACGTCCAGCGCAAACGCCAGACCCAGATCCGCGGATAGGTGGCGCTCATGGAATTCGTCGAACAGGATCGCGCCGACGCCTTCCAGCATGGGGTCGTCCTGGATCATCCGGGTCAGGATGCCTTCGGTCACCACTTCGATGCGGGTACGCGCGGAGATCTTGTTTTCGAAGCGGATGCGGTAGCCGACCGTGTCACCAGGGGCTTCGCCCAACTGCTGGGCCATGAAACCCGCCGCCGCGCGCGCGGCCACCCGGCGCGGCTCCAGCATGATGATCTTGCGTCCTTCCAGCCAATCCTCGTCCAGCAACGCCAGCGGTACCTGCGTGGTCTTGCCGGCGCCCGGTGGTGCTTCCAGGACCAGGCGCGGGTGCGCTGCGAGCGAGGAGCGGATCTGCGGCAACAGGGATTGGATGGGAAAAGATGGTGCAATCATCCGCAAAGGCTAACGGTAACGCGCCCGCATTGCAGGCTCGAAGTGCGACGGCCTGCGATGCGGCTGTCATCTGCATGGGCTAGATTCGGCCGGACCCTTCCGGAAAGGATTCGCCGATGTCGCCAGCACATGCGTTTTTCCGCCTGCTTGGCTTGGCCCTGTTGCCGCTGTGCAGCTATGCCCAGGCCGAAGTCTTCATCAACGAATTGCACTACGACGACGCCACCTCCAGCGGCGACGTGGGTGAACGCATCGAGGTGGTCGCCACCGCCGGCGAAAGCCTCGGCAGCTACCGCATCTATCTGTACAACGGTTCCACACCGAGCGCGGCCACCACCTACGACAACGACCTGGTGCCCGCCGGCAGCCTGGTGAGTTGTGGCGGCAGCGTGCGCATCGCCACGCTCAGCTATCCCACCAACGGCATCCAGAACGGCGCTAACGACGGCATGGCCCTGGTCGATGGCAGCGGCAACGTGGTTCAGTTCCTGAGCTACGAAGGCGCCATCACCGCCAGCAACGGCCCCGCCGCGGGCCGCACCAGCAGCAATCTGCCAGTGTCGGAAACCGGCAGCACCACCGCCGGCACGTCGCTGCAACTAGGCGGCAGCGGCAGCCTGGCCAACTTCACCTGGCGCAGCTCCGCCACCCAGACCTTCGGCGGCTGCAACAACAGCCAGAGCTTCTCCACTCCCAATGTGCCGCCTACCGTGACGGCCACGACGCCAATCCAGGGCGCTGGCGATTTTCCCGCCGCTGGCGATCTTTCGGCGAGCTTCAGCGAATCGGTGAGCCTCGCCAGTGGCGCGCTCACCCTGGTGTGCGCCACGTCAGCCAATGTGCCGCTGACGCACGCCAGCTCCGGCAGCGGCTTCCTGGTTTCCACCAACACCGCGTTGCACGCCGGCGAAAGCTGCACGTTCCGCGTGGTGGCCAGCAAGGTCTCCGACACCGGCGGCGCGCATCCGGTACAGGACACGGCGATCGATTTCAGCGTCGCCGATGGCGGCGGCCGCGGTGATTACTACTCGCGCGTCAACACCAGCAGTGCGTCGCAGCTGCGTTGCTCGCTGCACGCCACCATCAAGGGCCACACCGCGTATCCGTATAGCGGCGGCACCACCAACACCTGGACCATTCTGGAAATCGCCGACGAGGATCCCAACAACGCCGGCCGCATTCTCGATGTCTACCGCAACCGCAGCTACGCCAAAGGCAGCCAACGCGCGGGCACCGGCACCGGCATCACCTACAACCGTGAGCACACCTGGCCCAAATCGCTCGGATTCGGCAGCGCCACCGGCGACCTGGGCCTGCCGTACGCGCCGCACACCGACACCCACATGCTGTACCTGAGCGACACCGGCTACAACGCCGACCGCGGCAACAAGCCATACGCGGCCTGCACGCAGTCCTCCGGTTGTAGCGAACGCGCCACCGAAGCGAACAACGGCTTTGGCGGCGGCAGCGGAACCTATCCCGGCAACGGCAACTGGTTCAAGGGCCCGGACGGCAACAGCGGTTCGTTCGAAGTCTGGGGCCATCGTCGCGGCGATATCGCCCGCGCGGTGATGTACATGGCGATCCGCTACGAAGGCGGCGCCCATCCTGGCAACGGCCAGTCCGAACCGGACCTCGAGCTCACCGACAACCGCAGCCAGATCGTCATCACCTCCGCCTCGCCCGCCTACATGGGCCTGCTCTCCACGCTGGTGGCCTGGCATCAGGCCGATCCGCCGGATGCGGCCGAGCGCGAACGCAATGAGGTGATCTACAGCTTCCAGGGCAATCGCAATCCCTTTATCGACCATCCGGAATGGGCGACCTCGGCGCTATTCACTTCGAACAAGCCTGCATCCTGCCAATTGAACTGACCACTCACGCGCGACGCCGGCGGATACCACGCCGGCGCCGCGGCCGTGCTTGCGCACATTGCTAAACTTGCGCCATGCAACTTATCGATATCGGCGCCAACCTCACCCACGACAGTTTCGATCACGACCGCGACGCGGTGCTGCAACGCGCGCGCGATGCGGGCGTGGTGCAGATGGTCATCACCGGCGCCAGCCGCGAACATTCGCCACAAGCACTTGCCTTGGCCCAGGCGCATCCGGGTGAGTTGTTCGCCACCGCCGGCGTGCACCCGCATCACGCGACCGAATACTCCGACGAATGCGATGCCGAGATGCGTGCACTGCACGCGCATCCCCAAGTGGTGGCGGTGGGCGAATGCGGCCTGGACTACTTCCGCGATTTCTCGCCACGTCCGGCGCAACGCAAGGCCTTCGAACGCCAGCTGCAGACCGCGGTGGACCTATCGGTGGGAGGCGTCGGCAAACCGCTGTTCCTGCACCAGCGCGATGCGCATGCGGATTTCATGGCGGTGATGAAGAACTTCGCCGGCAGGCTGGGGCCCGCGGTGGTGCATTGCTTCACCGGCACCCGCGAGGAACTCTTCGATTACCTGGACCAGGACTGGCACATCGGCATCACCGGTTGGCTTTGCGACGAACGCCGCGGCCTGCACCTGCGCGAACTGGTGAAGAACATCCCCGCGAATCGCCTGATGATCGAAACCGACGCGCCCTATCTGTTGCCGCGCACCGTCAAACCGCAACCCTCGCACCGCCGCAATGAGCCGATGTACCTGGCCCATATCGTCGAAGAATTGGCGCGCGACCGCGGCGAAGAGGTGGAAACGACCGCCAGGGCCACCACCAACACCGCGCGCGAGTTTTTTGGCTTGCCCGAAGCCGATTGACGAGATCCTGGTAGAGCGGAGCTTGCTCCGCTGCTTTTGCTTTTTCCCTCGCGCGCGAACGAAGAGCAGCGGAGCAAGCTCCGCTCTACACAAAGCGAACCTTCGCACCGCCGCAACGAGCCGATGTACCTGGCGCATATTGTCGAAGAGCTGGCGCGGGATCGTGGCGAAGAGGTGGAAGCGACCGCAAAGATCACCGCGGATACCGTGCGTGAGTTTTTCGGTTTGTCCACCGTAGGTTGATGGGCCGCCGCTTCTCGTAGAGCGGAGCTTGCTCCGCTGCTTTTGCCGTCCGGCCTCATCATGCAGCGACTTCGGAGACACTCAGCCGAGCAAGCTCGGCTCTACAAGAAGCGCCCGGCGCAGCTCGCTCTACAAACCGCTCACCGATCCGTCTGCAACTCCTGCAGGTTTTGCGGCCTTTCGAAAATATCCGCGGGTACCGGCGCGTAGGTCACCGAGACAACGCGCAGCGAACGCGCTTCGTCGCGACCGGCCAGCTTGCCGCGGTAGCCCAACAGCAAACCGGTGGCGGCGTCGATCCACAGGGTGCCGCTGTCGGTGCCGTCCGGTCCGCGCCCGGCCGCATTGCGATAGCGCCAGCCGCGTGCGGCGCGTCCGGCGATGACTTCGCCGGGCGCCGGTGAACAGGTGGCGTGCAGGGTGTCGCAAGGCGCTTCCGGGTCGAACCAGAACGCGGTGCCGGCGCGCGGCAGCGGCATGGCCACATTGCCGGGCACGCTGACCAGCCAGCCTTCGCGGGCGGGCCCGGACACCAGCAGATAGGCATCGCGACCCTTGGGGTCGCTGAATTCGATGCGGGCGGCGTCGCCACGCAGGCGCAGGGTCAGCGGCATGCTGGTATCGCCCCGCGCGGCGACCGGTCCATAGCCTTCGGCGATGGCATGCACGACGGCTTGCGGGGGTTCGGACGCGGTCGGCGCCTGATCTTCCGCAACCGCACCGCCAGTGGCCAACATCACTAGCAATAGCCAGCTGCGCTGCCGCCGCGCCGACATGCGCCTAGCGAGCCAGTCTGGAGCTTTCATAGATCGGGGACTGCATGCGCACGACGGCAGAGGATTCCAGTGGCAAACGCCGGTGGTCGCCGACCGGGAACATCATCAGTGCTGGACGATAACTCTCGCCGCCGCTAACCAAATCTGACAAACCCACGATGACGAAGTCAGCAAACGGTACGATCAGTGGATAGTTGTAAGTGACCTTGATCTTGAGGATGTTGGCGTCCTGCACATTTACTCCGCTAGCGCCAACTCCTGCCCGACGGAAGGCCAGGCTGTCATTGGGCAGTGCATAACGCCCGTCGTACTGTCGCTCGCGGTACTCGTTGAAGGCTGCCCGCGTGGGCGATATCACGTCAATTCTGGAAAACACCTGCACTTCTGTAGCGCGCACCCACGCCATTTTCTTTCCGACTTCCACTATATCGGGAGAGGTCACGAACAATGGTGTGAGGCCACCAGCGAGTGCATATTGCATCTCCCCTTTGTCCACTCCGCTGACTGCACCAGCGCGCGCCGCCTGGAACGTGGCGTAGTCCAAGGCACTCTTGGCCCGGTAGATCAGTATGAACTGCAAGGTCACCAACAACAGGAACAGGAAGGTGGGCACCACGACGCAGAACTCCACCAACGATTGCCCACGCTGGCGGCGATGAATCGAAACCGGCTGTTTCATGACGTCCTCCGTTGGCCTTGTGGCAGCCGTGAGCCGAGAGGCATGCTGTCGACTGACATGCCGTTGGCCGATGCGATGTCGGCGGGCGCAGGCCGCCAAAGCAATAGTTCACCGCGCACTGGAAGCAGTGCTTCCAATCCGCCTACGGCAAGTTCCAGAGTGGCGTATGCGCCACGGTGTCCCGCTGTCCGCCATGGACGGACGCCGGCACGCCAGCCCAGCACTTCACCTTGCTTGGACAAGAACACCAGATCCAGCGCATAGCCCATGCCCAGCGTATGTACGCTGCCGCACGGGATCAGCAGCAGGCCCTCGCCCGCCGCCAGCGCGGGCCGCGCCAACAAACCGCGCAGGCGGGTAAACGCATTGTCGGCACGCCACACCCGCGCCACCACGCAATCGTCGCCGCGGTAGAGCGCGCCAGCTTTCACAAGATGCCCTCCTGCTTCATCTGCAGATAGATGAAGTAAGCCAGCACCACGAAGATCAGGGGGAAGAAGAACATCACCAGCGGCAGCATCATCTTCACCGGTGCCTCCAGCGCCAGTTTTTCCGCGCGCAGGAAGCGCTCCTCGCGCCGCTGCATGGCTTGCGCGCGCAGGGTGTCGCTGAGACTGGCGCCAACCCGGTCGGCCTGGATCAGTGCGCTGGTGAAGTTGGATATCTGCGAAATGTCCATGCGCTCGGCCATGCGCCGCAGCGACTCGGCGCGCGGCAGGCCCGCGCGCAGATCGCGCAACATGCGTGAGAACTCCTGCGACAGCGGGCCGGGCGGTCCCTTCTGCACCGCTTGCTCGATCGCACCGGTGATGTTCAGGCCGGCTTCCACCGCCATGGTGATGAAGTCCAGGAACACCGGTAGATCGCGGATGACCCGCTTGCTGCGCAGCTTGCGTCGCTCGCCCAGCCACAGCGATGGATACATCCATCCCAATGGAATGCCGAACAGCAGACACCACAGCAGCGCGGAGGCGCTCATCTTCCCCAGCATCATCACCAGCAACAGGAACACCGTACTCACCGCGCCCGCGGCGACGATGCGCAGGCCGTACAGCTCTTCCGCGGTCAGCACGAAATCCTGGCCGGCCGACTGCAGCGCGCGGTGGGATTTTTCCAGTTGCGCGGACTTCAGCCGCGGCGCGGCCACGTAGGTCACCGCGGTGACCAGCGGCCACAGCAGGCGCAGCGCGGTGGGCAGCGGATCCTGATAGTTGCGGTCGCCCTGCGGCACCGCCTGCAGCAACCCCCGCATGCCGTACATCGCCAGGCCGACGGCGGCCATTGCCGAGAGTGCGACCAGGATCAGTAGCCAGTTCATATGTCGATCGTCATGATTTTTCGGCACATGCGATAACCCAGGTACTCCAGTACCGCGATCACCGCGATCACCAACCATCCCAGCCACGTGTGAAACATCGGCCGCATGGTTTCCGGATACGCCAGCACCAGGAACATCACCAGTCCAGCCGGAAGCATCGCCATGACGATGCCCTGCAGCCGGCCCTGCGCAGTCAACGCCTTGACCTTGCCCTCCATGATCAATCGCCGCCGCAGGGTATCGGCCAGCGTGGCCAGGCTTTCGGCCAGGTTGCCGCCGACTTCGCGCGAGATGCTCACCGCCGAAACGAACAGTTTGGCGTCGACGATAGGAACGCGCGCGGCAAAATTTTCCAGAGCCTGCTCGGTACGCACGCCCATGTGCTGCTCACGCAGGACCAGCGCCAGCTCCTGCGCCAACGGCGGCTGTCCGTCCTGCGCCAGCGCTTCCAACGCGGGGTTGAAGCCCACGCCGGCGCGCAGGCTGCCCGCCAGCATCAGCATGCCATCGGGCAGCTGCTGCTGGATCTGGTCCAGCCGGCGCTGTTTCAACCATAGATAGATCTTGCGCGGCATCACCGCCAGTAGCACCACGGCCACCGCCGGCAGCAGCAGGTTGCCGCTGATCAGCCACAGCAGCAACGGGATAGCGATCAATACCGCGGCATTGAGCACAAACAGGATCTGCGGATCGATAAACAGGAACATGTCGGCGAGGTTCATCCGCGCCTGATGCAGGAAGTTCTCCCGGTAGCGTTCCATGAAGGCCGCGCTGCTGCGCGCGATCAGCAGCCCGCACACGGTGAAGCAGCAGAACACCAGCACGCCGATGATCCACACGTTCATTCGCTGGCTCCGTTGCGGAAGATCGCCAGGTCCACTGGCACGCCGCGTTCGGCCAGCTCCTCGTAGAACTCCGGCACCGCACCGGTGGCGACGAAATCGCCGCTCACCCGGCCACCATCGCGACCTTGCGAACGGGCGCGGAACAGGAACACATCCTGCAGCTGGATGGTGCCGCTTTCCACACCGGTAACCTCGGTGATGTGGCTGACCTTGCGCGAGCCGCAGGGGTAGCGCTTCTGGTGCACGATCAGATCCACCGCCGAGGCGATTTGTTCGCGCACCACCGTCATCGGCAAATCCATGCTCGACATCAGCACCATCACTTCCAGGCGCGACAGCGTCTCGCGCGGGTTGTTGGCATGGGCGGTGGTCAGCGATCCCTCGTGACCGGTGTTCATCGCCTGCAGCATGTCCAGCGCTTCGCCGCCACGGCATTCGCCGACCACGATCCGGTCCGGGCGCATGCGCAAGGCGTTGCGGACCAGGTCGCGGATGGTGATCTGGCCCTTGCCCTCCAGGTTGGGTGGGCGCGCTTCAAGCGAGACCAGATTGGGCTGCACCAACTTGAGTTCGGCCGCATCCTCGATAGTGACGATGCGATCAGTTTCGGGAATGAAGTTGGACAGGATGTTGAGCAGCGTGGTCTTGCCAGAACCAGTACCGCCGCTGACGACGATATTGCGACGCTCGCGCACCGCCACGGTGAGGAATTCCAGCATCTGCTCATTGAGCGAACCGTACTTCAGCAGGTCCTCACCCATCAGTTTGCGCTTGGCGAACTTGCGGATGCTCAGGCTGGGGCCGCGCAGCGCGATGGGTGGGATGATGGCGTTGACGCGCGAACCATCCTTCAGGCGCGCGTCCACCATCGGTGAACTCTCATCGATGCGCCTTCCCAGCGGCGTGACGATACGCTCGATAGCCGAAAGCACCGCACGATCGCTGGTGAAGGAGATCGGAGACTTCTCAATGCGGCCGTCGCGTTCGATGAAAATCTGGTCGTGGGCGTTGACCATGATCTCGGTCACCGTGTTGTCGTCGATCAGATCCTCCAATGGACCCAGGCCGATCGCCTCGTCCAGCACCTCCTTGGCCAGGCGATGGCGGCTGATGGTCTTGGGCAGGTCGCCGAACTCACGGTCCAGCACTTCCTCGATCAGCTTGATGGTGGTTTCGCGCAGTACATCGTCGGTCATGCCGCGCACGTCCACGCGGCGCAGGTCCATCTGTTTGACCAATGCACCGTGCACGCGTGCGCGCCACACGTTCATGTCCGGCGGCAGGTCGGCGGTGGTCGCCAGTTCACGAGACTTCGATGCGGCTACCGCAGGTTCCGCCTTCGCGGCGGCGCCGGAGTTGAAGCCGATGGCATCGTTCGCCGCCTTGCCCACTCCTGTTTCATGCGCGTCGTCGCCGATCACCTGCAACTTGTATTCGCCGATCTCCAGCCGGTCCTTGCTGCTCAACGGACCATGCGTGCCGGTCACCCGCTCGCCATTGACCAGCACCGCGGCGCGTCCGCCATAAGACTCGATGAAGATGCCGCCGCTCTCGCGCTTGAGCATGGCGTGGCGCTGGGCGATGCTCCAGCCCTGCAGCACCACCAGGTTGCCGTCGCCTCTGCCGATACCGCATTCGCGGTGCAGGCAGCGCACACGGCGCTGATCACGGTTGGGGGTGTCGATCAGAATATTGAACATGGCATGGCACTCAATGGACCAGATCCTGATCGCGTTTGCGCAACGTATCGCTCGCCTGCTCGCGGATCTGTTCGCCCTTGCGAATCGCTTCCTGGTTTTCCGGCGAAGTCGGGGTGATCACGCGCGGAGTCAGGAAGACCACCAGGTCGGTACGGTTGCCGCGGAAACCGTCGGAACGGAACAGCCGGCCCAGGATGGGGATTTCGCCCAGCACCGGGAACTTGTCGGCGGTCTTCGCCGCGCTTGAGTCGACCAGGCCGGAAACCACGATGGTCTGCCCGCTACGGACATTGATTTCCGATTCGGAACGGCGGGTTATGAACCCCGGTATGCCATCCACGCTGACCGAAGGATCGACCCGGCTGACCTCGGCCATGAAGCGAGTGGATATCTCGTTGTTGGCGTTGACCAGCGGTTCGATGTTCAACCTGATGCCGTACTCCTTGAATTCCACCTGGGTCTGGCCGAACAGCGAGGACACCGGGATTGGAACCTCGCCACCGACCAGGAACTTCGCTTCGCCGCCGCTGCGCGCGCTGAGCTGCGGCGACGCCAGCAGGAACGCCTTGCCCTGGTTCTTGAGCAGGTTGATCCGCGAGGCGATCGAGGTCGCGATCCCGAAGTAGGCCTGGGTGCCGGAAATCCGGGTCGGCAGATCGAGGTCGTCGAACGGGCTGCCTTCAGGCAGGGTGCGGAAGTAGTCGTTGGTGGTGAAGTCCTTGATCAATCCGCCGGTCGGGCCATCGATCACGCTATCCCAGCGGATGCCCAGTTCTTCCAGCGAATTGCGGTTGAACTCCATGATCTGCACATCGATCAGCACCATCTGCCGCATTCCGACCGGATCGGTGCTGGTGAAGTTGAGCACCTGCGGATAGACCTTCTGCAGCGCGCCGATCCGCCCGGCGACGTCGCCGCTCAGTTCCTTGCCGGTCATCACCACATGGTCGCCCACCGCGTGCACCTGCAGTCCGGGCACATCGGCCATCAACGTCCTCACGGTGTCGGCCAGATTGCCGGCGTTGCCGGCCCGCACATGCACCGGCACATCCAGCTGGCTGCCGTCCTGCATCCAGAAGTGGATGGAGGTATCGCCGGGCTTGCTGCCGATGATCACCAATTCGCGGCGGCCGAGGTTCTTCACCTCCACCACTTCGCCACTGCCTACGGCAATCCGTTTCAAGCCCGCGTTGACCCGATGGACCACCGCCTGGCCCATATACAGGTTGATCTGCGATGGCAGCGGCGTGATCTGCGCGGCGGTCGCGGGGTGTAGCGCAAGGCTGGCCATCGCGGCGACGGTTGGCGGCGACTGGACCTCTTCGATTATCGGCGGTGGCTCCTGCGTCTGTTTCTGTGCGTGCAGGCTGGCCGAAAATAAAACCATGCCCATACAGAGCAGGCTGCGGCCCGCGATCGAGCCGAACCAGTTAGTGCTTAGCATGCATTCAACCCTTGCCGCCGATGATGAACTCGACACCGCTGTCGCCGGTGCGTCCTTGGCTGCCGCGCGAGGTTCGCAGCAGTTCCTTTTGGGTCAGCCCGTCGAGATTGAACGGATCCCGGTCTTCTAACTGGCGCAGCATCACCCGCAGGCTGCCGGCCTTGTTGGCGACGGTCAGGCGCTCGGCCTGCTGCGGCGACAGTTCCAAGGTGATATTCGAAAAGCCCTGCGTGTCCTCGGCCATCGGGGCGTCGCCGACACGGTTGCCGGTGGCCAGCACGTTGACGTCCTCCAGCAGCGGCAGAACGCGCGTGCCGGCCTGGTCCTGCTCCACCGCCAACAGGATGTCGACATGGTCGCCGGGGGCGATCATGCCGGAGATCGAGTTGGTCTCGTCCACTTCCAGGGTGTAGCCGACGTTGCCGGCCTTGATCACCCGCGAGAACTGGTCGTATAGCGGCACCAGCGCACTGGCGGCCAGCGGTGCGCCTTCGCGCACCGGCGCGCGCAGGATGCGGCCGACATATTCATTGTGATTGTCCGGGGTCACCGCATCGGCGGGGACCAGGTCCACCGGTACCTCGCGTGCGGCCAGGTCGCCTTCGCTGACGACCACGCCGGGCTCCATGTCCTGTTTAGGCACCGCGACGGTGACGGTCTCGCCGGTGTCCTTGGTCCGCGCTGCCACTTCATTCTGCACGTAGCGCACCGCGACCACGGCTGCCAGCCCACCCAGCGCGAGTGCGACCACGATGAATATCAGGTTCCGATTGGGTTTCAAGATGGCTTCCTTTTCATAACCAGCCGAGCGACATGGCGTAGGTGAAACTCGAATAGGCTTTGCGCAGCGCCCCGATCAATTCCATGATGATGTTGGGCTGCGCGATCAGCACGATCACTCCGAGCATGGTGACGATGCTGTACTCGATGAGCGCCGCGCCTTGCTGTCGCCGTGGCGAGAGAAGCTGAGTGCGGGATGCGTTCATAGCGTTCCTACTGTTGGATCTGGTTGGCGACGATCGAGGTGCCGCCGCCGCCGCGGTTGAACACCAGCTGCATCTGCTGATCGGCCTTGGTATAGCTGGCCATGCAACTGGTGGCGGTGCTGCCGCAGGGTTGGCTGCGTTCCAGCTTCCAGCCCTGCGCGGGCAGGCGGCCGCGATAAAACGCCTCGCTCTGCTGCGGCGACAGCGCGGTCTGCAGCGACAAGGTGCGCCCCGGGTTGTCCAGGTACTGGATATCGTTGAGCACCTGGGCGCCGGCCGGCTTCAGGAAACCGGCCCCCATCGCTTGGCGCGGCTTTTCCTTGGGCATTTTCATGATGCCGATCTGCGCTTCGCTGCCGGCGCCGTCGCGGGTAATTTCGATGGTGATGAAATGATCGCCTTCCGCGTGACCGACCACGGTCTTCGCACCCACTTCATTGACTACGACCTTTCCAGGCCATTGACGCTCGTAGAAGCCGACCAAGGCCTGCGGATCGACCTGCATGCGATGTTGGCTGACCCGCATGTGCAGGCCGTTGTTGATCATGTGCTTGGTCACCCATTGGCCGCTGCTGCCCTTCGGCACCGGCACGTCCGGCCAGTCCGCGGCATGGACCGGACCGGCGAGCAGCATGGCGGCCAGCGCGACCTCAACGACGCGGCGCATACGTCTCCAGCTTGTCGTACGGCACCACGTCCGGTTCGATGTAACCCGGGTCCAGCTTGGACAGCACGCCAAACATGGGGATCACATCCAGTCCATCCAGCACGCTACCGGCCTTGCTCAGGTTAGAGGCCGGCACCAATCCGCGTACCTGCGCCAGCACGGTCCGCCGATGCGGCCGGTTGCCCTCGCCGGCGCCGGAGGCATTCCACGGATCGGCTAGCAGCGTGTTGCTGGCCTGCATGCGCAGGCCAAGAGTATCGAAAGGTTCCAGGAACGCGGCAGCGGAACCATTGGCCAGGCGGATGTCCTGGATGTTGACGTTGAGGTTGGACGTCACCAGGCCTTTTTCGTTGGGTGGGAAATCGCCGGGTATCTTGCCGATCAGTCCAGCCACATTGCCGAGCATGCCGGGGGCGCTCGCGTTCTTGTACGCATTGACCCTGACGTCGCCGCGTTCCATCAGCGGCTGGTTGGAGAAGGTGTTAAGCAGCGGATTGTCCAGGCGCTGATTGGCGTTGCCGGTCGAGGCACGGCTGCGGATCGGCGCATCGCTCGTGGCGAAATGCCGGTCGATGGTGAGGTTGCGCATCTCGGTGGTGTTGGGTATCGCGTAGTCCGGCGATACCGTCGCCTGCCAGGCCGCCGCCCGCGCTGCTTGATGAGTCGCTTGGCGAATGTGGATGTACTTGCCCAGGATCGGCACCAGCAGGAACAGCGGCACCAGTACCGCGCACAGCACTGCTACTTCCATCAGGCTCTGGCCGCGCTGCCGGGCCATACCCGCGAACGGCCGGGTTCGACCGTGCGCGCTTCGATCCTGCATGCTTCGATCGCGCACTCTCCGAGCACTGATGATTCTCGCGTTCATGGCTTCGCTCCTGCGGCGGCGATGCGGGCCCGTTCGGGCCGCAACGATTCCTGGTCGAACGCCGCGCCGACTGTCATGGTCTCGGTGGTCACGCGGTAGCCATTGCCCGAGATAGGCGCCTGCTCGAGCACGATCAACTCGCGGCTGGGCCGATACTCATCGTTCTGCGCGCCCGGCGTGAAGCCCCATGGCGCGCCCGCCGACCACACGCATTGGCGATTGCCCACGCTTTGCGAAGTCCACTCGTTGCAGGGCTGGCCCGCAACCTGGCGGCGCACCGGGCCGCTGACGCCCGGCGGCGCGATGTCTTCGGAGGGATCAGCAGCGAAATGAGATATCGCTTCCGCGCTCGAAGGTTCTTCGACCTTCTCGCCGGTTGCAAGATCCACCTGCACGTAGCGCTTTGCATCCATCGTTTCCTGCGAGCCGTCGTAGCCCAGCTGGAAATGGCAGGTGCCGTCGGGGCCTTTGAGCGTCGCATCCCAGCTTTCCTGTCGGATCACCTCACGTTGGGCATCCATCCAAAGCTGATATCGCGTTTGTCCGACTTTCGCCACATCCTCTTCGGCGAGCGGTGTGGTCGCCAGGCCGGCGGCCTGGCAGGCGTCCAAGGCCTGCAGATAGGCGGTGCGCCTACCGTTCTCGCCTTCGCTCAGCAGTTCGACGATCTGGCTGACGTGTATCGGCGGCATCTTCGCCGACGCGTCGTCGGTGGCGTCCGCATCCTTCGCCCCCTCTGCCGAGGAAGCGCCGCAGGCGGTCAGCAGCAACAGGACCGGTGCCGGTAACGCGCGCAGCAAGAGCGGTCGTGATGTGCGCATCAGTTGAACCCTGCGGCGCCCGCCGCCAGCAATGCAGTCTTGGTCGCTGTCGGCGTATCCACCAGCCGCGCCTGCCAGTAAGGACTGAACAGATTGCCCATTTCCAACTTGTCGTCCTTCTTGCGGCGGAACAGGTCGTAGTTCGGCGGCCGGTTGAAATAGACCTGCGCCGACGACAGCGCGGCGAGTTTGTTGTTCTGCGCCTTGTCCTGCAGCGCCATGCGCGAACCGGCCGGCGCGCCGATGCCGGTGCTGCTGCTGGTGCGTGCATTGGCGATAGCGGTGTCGGCGTACACGGTGAAGATCGGGCCGGCGTTCTCGCCGCCGTCCGGATCGGTGGCCTTGCCTTTTTTCACGTCGTGGTAGTTGCGCAATCCGTTGTAGCCGGTGAAGTACGCCTTCTTGTGCTGGCCGCCATCGAGGGCGACGTTAGCGTCGCCATCCACCATCCGCGACGGCCAGCGGTTCTTGCGCGCGGAATCACCGTAAGGCCCATTGCGCACTCTGTCGTATTCGGAGTACCAGCCCCGCCCGTTGGCGAATCCAGGCATGAAACGCTGGTTTCGATAACTCGGCACCGCTTGTGCACCACCCCAGCCCAGAGGCATATCGATGTCGTCCAGCGGCCAGGGCAGGTTGACCTCCAGGCCCATCGTATCTACCGCCGCCCAGCGCGAATACTCGACCTGGTCGGTACCGCCGGCGGCGGTGAACTTGATCAGCCATAGGTCCACGGTTTCGTGACGGTCGCTGCTGAACCCATCGCGCGACTGCATCACTACATTGCGGTAACGATCCGCGCCGGCGCGCTGCTGGGTAGATCCGGTCGCCGGGCCGCCGTTGCCGCTGCGCGGGATCCGAAAGGTATCGAGATATTTCGATTCTGCGGCGAACAGCTGCGCCACCAGCACGCCTTTGCCGACCACGCCGATTTCGGCGTCGGCGACATTCGCCTTGACCACGTCGTTGGCGGTCTTGTAGCCATCAATTCTCGCGACGCCCTCGATAACCGAAGTCGCTGCCATGGCAAAAGCACCATTGAGTTCGTCCAGCACGCGCACGCTGGCTTGCGCTACCGGGTTGTAGGCCTTGCGGCTGGCCTTGAATACTTTTTCGGCAACCTTGAACACGGCGCTAAGCGCCTTGAAGATGACGCCCACGTAAGGAATGGCCGACAGCACATCCATCGCCGTACGCATGGTGATGCTGGTGGTGTGCATCTGGTTCATCCAGGAATACACACTGATGGTCTGCGCAATGGTCACCTCGTTGGCCACCCTTCCACGATTCATGTATGCCGCGAAATTAAACGCGCGCGCCTGCTGAGCGGCGACGCTGTACGCGGCCGCGTCCGATGCGTTGGTCAATTGCACTTTCTTGTTGACGACCTGGCCGGTATCGAACAACACCACCACGCCCACGCACAGCACCAATATCAACACCAGGCCAAGCACCATCGCCTGACCTGCCGCTGCGCCGCGAGCGACCGGGCGCAGCTGACGCCTGAATCTTGTTTCGGCAAACTGTGTACGCATTCCGCACCCCATGCCCACACCCGCCCGCCAATGCCTGGATCAGGCATCGACAGCGCTGTATAGAGATATTCAAGGGCCGCTGCGCGCGACACGCGCAGCGGCCGGCCCATATAAGGACTCGACTGGACGCTTACTTGTTCTTGTACGCGTCCATCCCCTTTTCTTTATCCGCCTCGCTCTGCGCTTGGTTGGAGGTGTTCTTGGCGCGATTGATCGACTGTGTGGCGCTTTGGCCCGACAGTTCCTTCGCCATGCCAGCCACCTGGCTGCGAACAGTGCCCCCAAAGAACGTCACGGCCGCGATGGCGGCGATGGCGATGAGTGCGGTGATGATGATGTATTCGGTCATGCCCTGACCGAGTTGCTTCTTGAAACCAAAATGCCTGGACTGCTTGTGCATCTGTTGCCTCTCCATGGTTTTAGATGACCCACGGTTTATATGGACCCAATCCAACAAGCAAATTGCAATAGAAATAAATAATTCGGAACAGAACACCAGAGGAAATGTTGGAGCGGGGGCTCGTATGTCCGCACGTAAACGTGTTTTCGATTGATGCACGATTTAGTGAGGACGCTTGGAGCCTAGCTGCGCAAAATTACAAATACAAGTCTTATGAACTCTGGCAAAACTTTTTCTTCCATATTTGCGCACGTTCATTTTTGTGCTTGTTTTTAGGCATTTTCTTCACTTTCCATAACAAGGATCGCCGTTGTCATGCGTTCTTCACACCATAGCGTGCTGTGATTCATAGCTGTTTCGAGACATGCTTCACGAAAGTGTCTGCGTGGGTTCACGCGCGGCACCAACGTGGTGAAAAGCGCTTTGGGCCTGCACTGTGATCGAGCTCCACGATGGCCTCGATGCGATGTAGGCCGCGCCGATGAAGATATCTAGCGCACATGAAGCCTCGCAATCGTGTTTACCTTTTCACTTGATCCCTGCGTGGTCCGTCCGCTTTAACGACGGTGGCCATATGGGTTGGCCGCTACAACTATCCCTCGTGCGGTGACGAAATGCCTCATCTGAAGCGGCATTGGAAAATGCGCGCGTCAATGCGCCAGGTAACAGGCGCGGCATTCACATGAATCGAAGTCCGTCGGGCGCTGTAGCTGGCGCCGACACGATCGAGCCGGGAGGCCGCTCCAGCCCGCAATTTTTTCTCCAGAACAAATGGAGGAAGATGGGGCCGGACGCATTTCCGATTCTGCGGACCCAAGCTGGGGCTGCGCGATTTTTTCAGCGCCGCTGGGGTGGAGAGTAACGGAGAGTGACCGAAACGCGGCGTTATGCGAATCCTCGACAACGACATCAATATGCGGTCTGCAAACCCACACCGCGATGCTTCATCCGGTGCGATTTTTTTTGCCACGACGATCTTTTCTGCCCAACTACGGATTCGTTCATGCGTGGACGGCGAAGGCCCGCGAAAGAAGAGACGCTCAAGCAAGAGTGGGTTCGTCTATCTGCAACGGAATACCGATTCCTGCCCGATCAAAGGCGGATCAACTCCACCCGGCGATTGCGCGCCTTTCCTTCTTCCGTGGTGTTGTCGGCGATCGGCTGTTCCTGGCCGAAGCCGGCGGCCCGCAGGCGTTCACCGGCTATCCCGCCTGCGGTCAGCGCGGTCACCACCGCCTGCGCGCGAGCTTGCGAAAGCGACTTGTTGCCAGCCGGGTCGCCGGTGCTGTCGGTGTGCCCGTTGACCGCGAGTCGGAGCGCGGGGTTGCCTTGCAGCAGCGAGAGCACCTGCGCGATCTGCGGCTGGGATTCGGGCAGGATCTCCGCGCGTGCCGAGGCGAAGTTCACGTGGATCGTCGCTTTGCCGGTGGCGTCCAGTTGTTGCTGCAGTTCTGCGGCAGGCAGGACCACCGCCGTGGCCTGGAACGGTTTGGTTTCGGCGATAACCCAGCCGCCGCCGGCGGTGTGGCTGCACAGATGGATCCAGATATCGCGATCGGCGCGGTGGATCACGTAGGTCTCGCTCGGATAGTTGTACACATCGCCCAGGCCTTCGGAATAGCGCACGCCGATACCTTTCGCGTCGAGTTGCTTCAGCGCTTGGGGCGGAATCTGCCCGCTCGCTACCTTGACGCCTCCCAGCGACGACACCAGCGCTTCCACATTGCGCGATACCTCCAGCTGCGAGAACGACTTGTTCTGTGCGGCGCCGAATCCGGCGGCGTAAATCTTCCCTTCGACCCATTGATACTGCTTTCCGGTCCAGAAAGGAAAGCTGTCGAAGTCGTTGGTTACCGGGTTGCCGTTCGCTGCATAGCCGGCCGGCAGACCGAGATAGGGAAACGCCCCCAGCGGCTTGTCGGAGACCGGCAGCTTGCCGATGTCGAAACCGTTGTTCGCTTGTTCGGCTGGCTTGGTTGGTTCGGCCTGTCCGCCAGGTTCGGCGGCTGGAACGCTGGCGGTGGCCGTCTCCGCGGCATGCTCTTGCTTACGCTCGCTGCAGGCGGTGGAAATGACGAGTACGGCAAACACGGCCAACGCCACGCGCAGCGCGGAGGAGGGAATCGCGATCATGTAAGACTTTCCCAGGGTTGAGGAGAGCGAAAGCTCACGAGAGCCGGGGTGGCTCAGGGTTGTGCGACTTGCTGCAGCAGGTCCTTGCAGACGTCGGCGGCGGGACGACCGCCATTGGCTTGCAGCGCCTTGTCGTTGCGGGCGTGCGCATCTTTGAAGCCAGCCTCAAAATCGGTGGGATAGTCGCCCATGCGCCCGTACAGAACCTTGCCCTGCTCCATATTTTTCCGCTTGTACGCGGCAAGCTGAGCAGCGGTGGCGCCGCAAGCCTTGGCATTGGAGTGGTTGACTCCGACCAGCTTGCCCCAGTTCTGTCCGGGGCTGCCGGACTGCGCATGCGCAGAGATGGCGACAGTCATCAACAAGGCGGCGAATACGATCTTTGGATTCATGCTGGGCTCCTTGAACCAGTGAGTGCGGACGTGCCGGCCGAGGATAGCAGCGGGTTGTGTGTGCAAGACACGTGCGCCGCAATCCATGTTTTCGCTTCAGGCAAGTGAAGACGCGATGCGCGAATCACGTCACGCTTCGATAGGCAGCAGATCGATGTACCTGGCGCATGCCGACCAAAAGTTGGTGAGGGGCCATGGTGAGGATGGGGAAGCGGCTGTCAAGATCGCCGCCGATAGCGCGTGCGCGTTTTTCCGCTTGCCAGACGTCGGTTGACGATGCTTCCGCGCTTTCGTAGAGCGAAGCTTGGTCCGCTGCTTTTTTGGGTCACGAAGAGCAGCGGAGCAAGCTCCGCTCTACGAGAAGCGGTGGCTATTTGTTGTCGCCTGCCGTTGCGACGGCCTTCGCCGGTGTTGTGCCTACAGCAACGCTTCTTCCAGTTTCTTTCGCGCGCCGCCGGGGAGGTCTTGCCGTTGCAGCGCCGCGGTGACGCGGTCACGCAACAAGGGGCATTCCACATCGGCCGGTACGGCGCATACCACGCTGGTCTGCAGTGACAATCCTTCCCAGTAGTAGCGGTGATCGCTGCCGAATTCGGTTTCTATCTCGCGCAATGCGGCGGTTGCTTCGGCGCGCGCCTCGGCCGCTCGTTCCAGCGCGAGCAGGGCGCCGCTTCGGTAAGCCATTACCACCGCGGCGTTGCGTGCGTTGGTGCCGCTGGCGCGGTAGATATCGATGGCACGGTCGTAGTGGGTCAGCGCACTGGCGGCATTCCCCAGCGCCATCTCTGTACGCGCCAGATTGCTCAGTCGCGCGGCAGCGCGCGCCGAGTCTTTGCCGAATATCCGCTCCATGGCGGCCAATGCCTTGCGTTGCAGTGGCAACGCCTCGGTGGACCGACCCATCTCGCGCAACGCATCGGCGTAGTTGCCGTCGCAGATCATGACGCCGGCATGATCCGGCCCATACAGTGCGACATACAAGCGGCGGCCATGACGGTAGGCGGCGGCCGCCTGTGCATACTCGCCCATCGCGAAGTGCAAACTGCCGAGATTGCCGTAGCTGGTGGCCAGTTCGTCATGTGTTTCGCCGAATAGCTCGCGGGTTTGCTCGATATGCCGCAGCCGAAGTTCCAGCGCGCGCGAATAGTCGCCTGCGATGGCGGCGGCCTCGGCCAGGCTCTGCAACGTCCGCAGCATTTCCAGCGTTGGGGTGGCGTAAATGCGCTGCTGCTGCGTGTAGACCTGCTCCAGGATGCTGACGGCGCGCTGCGGATTGCCGTCCCGGCCGTAGCTTTGGCCCAACATGCTGGCGACGAGCAGGGTCTTCGCATCCGCATCGCCATAGCGCTGGCGCCGGAGATCCCATAGTGCCTGCCAAGGTACGTGCGCTTCACGATAACGGCCCAGTCGATGCAGTATCTCGCCTTCGTGCAACAGGACTTGCTCGCAGCTGGCGGGACTCTGCGGCAAGGTGTGGCAAACACCTTGCGCTTCCTTCAACGCGGCCAGCGCTTCGTCGTGACGATCGACGCTGCCCAACTGCGCCGCCCACCCCGTCAGCGCTTCCACCAACGAAGCGGAGCCCGGCGCTTGCCGCTGCAGTATCGCCACTGCGTCCTGCAACCACGCCATTGCTTGTGCGTTGTCTGGCGGATCGACCATCACCGCCACCCGCGCGCTAGCGACCATGGCGTCCGCCGCCTCGATGCTGTCGGGACCGAACAACGTCTTTCTGCGTGCGAGCGCCGATGAGAACAGTTGCGCGGCTTGCGGATAATCGCCGGTGCGCTCGGCCACTTGGCCCAGTGTCAGCTCCACCGAGCTGAGCAAGGCTTCGCGACCAGCCAGATCCTGACGCGCACGCTGGACGGCGTCGGCAATGATCTGGTGCCTATCGCGCTCACGGGCTTCCGCGGTGCTGGGCGCCAATACCTCCAACACACTGTTCAAGTAGGTCAGCTGCGCCTGCGACTCCTCTGCCGCGGCCCGCGCCCGCTGCGCTTCACGCTGAGCGCGCTGGGCCTGCCACACAGTGCTGGCAATACCGGTGACCATCACCGCGGACAACACCATTGCCGCCGCGACACTCCAACGATTGCGCACCACGAAGCGACGAAAGCGATAGCCGATGCTGGGCGCGCGCGCGCGGATAGGTCGCCGCGCCTGCCAGCGGCGCAGGTCGTCGGCCAGGGCTTCGATGCTGGCGTAGCGCTGCTCCGGCTGCCGCGCCAGCGCTTTCATCACGATGGTGTCCAGATCGCCGCGCAAACGGGCTGAGAAGCGATGCTCCTCCGTCCGGTCCGCACTACCCCGCGACGCGCGCGAAGGCGGAGGAATTTCAGCGGTGGCGTCGAGGGAACCGGCAGCGCGCGGAGAACGGCCGCAGAGCACGCGATACAGCAGCGCGCCGAAGCCATAGACATCCATGGCGGTGCTGGGCGGTGCGCCAACGAACTGTTCCGGCGCGGCGTATTCCGGTGTCAGCGCGCGCAGCGCGGTAGCGGTTTGATCGGGCTCCAGTTCATCGGTCAACCGGGCGATGCCGAAGTCCAGAAGCCGCACATGGCCATCCTCGTCGACCAGCACGTTGGATGGCTTGATGTCGCGGTGGATCACCAGATTGCGATGCGCGTAAGCCAACGCTTCGGCGACCTGCAGCAACAGCGCAACGCGCGCTTCCAGCGGCACAGCGTGGTGAATGCACCATGTGTCGATGCGCTCTCCTTCCACCAGCGCCAGTGCCAGCCAGGGAGTGCCATCTTCGGCGACACCGGCGTCGTACAACGGCGCGATATAGGGATGGCGCAGCCGCGACAACAATTGCTGTTCGCGCAGGAAACGTTCGCGCCCGCCCTGCGCCAGTGCACCCAACGTCAGTACCTTGACCGCCGCCACCTGGTCCAAGGGTAGTTCAGCCGATGTGGCGCGATAGACCGCCGCCATACCGCCGCGACCGATTTCCTGCTGCAAGCGCCAGCGGCCCAGCCGACGGCCGCTCAGACTCGGATCCGGTGCATGCATCTGGAATTCGCTGGTCAGGGCTTCATCCAACGGCCCGCGGCTGAGGGTATGCGCGGCCAACAGGCGCTCTGCGCGCTGTCGTACCTGCGCAGACAGATCGAGTGCTTGCAGGTGCGCGACACGACGCTCGGCGGGCAGGTCGAGCAGCTGATCGAGTACGCGATCGGCTTCGCGCCAAACGGCCTTCTCAACCGCGTCCATGGCTAGGCCCGTCAAAACGATGGAGATGAGTCGCACGGACCGGAGCCCGGTGCGCGCGGGCCCGCATCATCACCCAGGCATGTAGCGACGACAACGACGGCATACCTTTCTCCTTCGGTCTTGCACCGCGCGCACCGGCTGCGGCAGGCCCTGCCCAATAGCGTTCTAGTCCTTCAACTGCGCATGCAGGAAAGCGCGGGCGCGCTCCCACTCTCGATATACCGTCCGCTGCGAACAACCCAACAGTTCGGCGATCTCGGCGAATTCGAGCCCGGCGAAGTAATGCAGTTCCACCACTTCGCGTTGCTGCGGGTTGATCTCGCCCAGCGCCTCCAAACCTTCGTGTAGCGCCAGTATCTGCGGTTCGTCCGCGTTGCTCACCGCCAGTGCGTCGGTCAGAGTCACCGCGATCTGTCCTCCGCCGCGCTTCTCGCTGCCTTTGTGCCGGGCGTGGTCGACAACGATCCAGCGCATCGCCTTGGCCGCGGTGGCGAAGAAATGCCGGCGGTCGGTGGCGGACAAAGGTTCACCGGTGGTGGCGCGCAGATACAACTCGTGCACCAGCATGGTTGGGCTGAGAGTTTGCTCGCCGCGGTTCAGGCGGGAGGCCGCTAGCCGGCGCAATTCCGGATAGAGCGATTCGAACACCGCCGACAGCCGTTCCGGTTCCCCGCTGCGCGCTTGCGCCAACAACCGGGTGATCTCGTTCCCCACGCATCCCCCCATCGCCCCCATCCGGAAGCATGAGCTTACTGCGCCCGGGGAGCGGGCGTTAGTGGACGAGCAAACGGCGTGCGCCGGCGGCCCCTGAGGAGGCGACGGATGGATACTCTGCAGATCGACCATCCCGCCCGGCTACGCCCACCACATCATGCGCGGCGCTCATCGGTCGCTTCAACGCCTGATCTCAACGCGGCGATTCAGCGCGCGGCCTTCTTCGCTGTCATTGCTGGCCACCGGCATGCTCTCGCCAAGGCCCCGCGCGCGCAGGCGTGCGTGGTCGACGCCGAGGTCGTTCAACCGGTCGACCACGCGCTGGGCACGGCGCTCGGACAGTGCAACATTGCTGCTTTCCGAACCCTGGCCGTCGGTGTGGCCAATCACCTGGATCGACAATCGGCGGTCCTGGTTCAGCAGTTCGGCGATCTGCACGATCTGCTCGTCCGCTTCCGGCCGCAACCGGTCCGTGCCGGAGTCGAACTGGATGCCGTACAACGTGGCACTGCCATCGGCCAGGTCGCGGCGCAGCGCATCGGCATCGATGGCGGCCATGCGGTCGTCCATCGCTTTGGTTTCCACCACATCCAATTGAGCCATCGCGCGGCCACGCGCGGGTCCGCCGCTGGCGTTCTTTGTCACCCACAACGACACGAACACCTCGCTACCGCCTCGCGCCAGCCGTGCGGCCAGGTAGCGGTGATCGCCGCTGCCCCACAACACCATGTAGCGCTTGTCGCTTTCGATGTCCTTGCGGATGTCGCCACAGGCCGCTCCAGCGCAGGTGAACAGCATCTGCGCGCCGGCTTCGCGCAGGGTTGCTTCGTAGTTGCGGAATACTTCCAGCACCGAACGGTCCTGCGGGCCCTGGTAGGTGATCCGGGTCAGTTTGCCCTCGACCATGCGCGTGCCGCTGCTCTTTGCCTTGCCGGTGCGCAGGCCGTAGTCGGTGAACGCCTCGGATTCGTAATGGACGATCTGCGAGCCCTCATAGCGTGGGATCAGCGGATGATCGCTGGCGCCGCGGGCCGAACCTGCGGCGCCGGGCTGCGCACCGTTGGCGGCGACCTGTTCGCTTGCGCAACGCTTGTCGCCGAGCGCGCAGCGGGTGGCGCGACGGGTCTCCTGGTCGGTCTTGCGCTGCACTTCGCTAGTGACTGCACGTTTGAACGTGTCCTTGAGCATGCCGCCCAGGTTCTGCGCCATCGCCGGCATGACGGTGGCGACCAGAACCAGCAGGCCCGCAAGGCGGACCGGCAGTTTCGTCTTCATGATATTTCTCCAGAAAAAATTCACTTGGGCGGCGTCGACGAACGGCCGTGGTCGCGCCCGTTCGTCCATCCCCGCAGCCCCCACTCCCCCGCTAACCGTGGGTCAGGGCCGGCTCTGCACGGCACCCTGCGCCTGCTGCGCAGCATCGGCGGCGCGGACCTGCGTGGCTGGCAGAGCCACACCCGCGTTGGTGCGGGTCGCAGCAGCCTCCAAGGTCTGGACCTTCAATGCCGTGTTGCCCAGCTTGTCCGGGCCTTTCGGATCCTTGGGCTCTTTCGGCGGCTTGTCGTCGCTCTTCCCCGCCAGACCGGCATTGCCCAGCCGGTCGACACTGCCCAAGGCGTTGGGCATCTTGTCGGGGCCTTTGGGCTCTTTGTGCGGCAGCTTCTCGTCGCTCTGGCTGGCCCAGCCGGCATCGCCAGTCAGCCTGCCCATGTTCTGTTTCGGCGGCTCGTTCGGCGGGCCTTTGCCCCCGCCGTTCTGGTTGCTGCCGCGCTGGCCCATAGGGCCGGGGCCAACCGCCGGCCGCGGGGCCAAACCGCGATTCGGCGCGGTCACGGTCTCCTGGCGCAATCGTGCCGCGCTGGCGGCATCAATCCGCTGTGCCGGTACCGGCTGCGCCACCGTACCTCGGGTGCCGGTGGTGCTCGCCGCCGCACGATCCCTCTTCGTCAATTGCGAAGACGACGCCGGAGTGTTCGCTCCGTCGGCGGACTGCTCCTCGTCGGCGACCCCTTTTTCGCCGATGATCCCTTTCTCGCCCACAATGCCGGAATTTTCCTGTGCCGCAACACCGGCGGCTGCGCCCATGCCAAGGCCCAATGCCGTCGTGTAAAGAATTGCGCGGAGCTTCATGTCGTATCTCCCATCTCGTGAAGAGCGATCCCGCCGAACGTGATCGTTGCGGCGGACACTCCCATCCCTACATACGCACTCCGGGGCATGGAACTGACAGGGGCGGCGCTGCGACATGAGCAGGCGGTGTGAGAAGGACGGGGCCGGGTGCCTCCTGGCATCGGGCGGGAGCCGATCCGGCGTCACAAGCGAATCTTGGTTTGCCCGCTTTCAATCGGCGAGCGCGCACGTAGAGCGGAGCTTGCTCCGCTGCCCTTCGTTACGGGAAAAGAAAAAAGCAGCGGAGCAAGCTCCGCTCTACGAGAAGCAGCTATCAATTGCCGCCTGCCGTTGCGACGGCTCATTACTGCTGGTTCGGCGTTACCGCGGGGGCGCAGCTCCGCTCTACATGGATACACCGAGTTCCACGGGGTTGGCTAACTGCGCAACCCAACGCCTCGCTTCAACAACCACAAACCCAGCGCGCCCAGCGCAATCACAAAGCCAATCATCAGCACATAAGCAATCCACAGCGGCACATCGCTGGTGCCCAGCAAGCCGTAGCGGAAAGCATTGACCATGTAGAAGATCGGGTTGGCGTGCGTCATCGCTTCAGCCCAAGGCGGCAGCAGCTTGACCGAGTAGAACACGCCACCCAGGTAGGTCAGCGGGGTCAGGATGAAGGTGGGCACGATGGCGATATCGTCGAATTTCTTGGCGTAGGCCGCGTTGACGAAACCCGCGAGCGAGAAGATCGTGGCGCCCAGCAACACCGTGCTGAGGGTGATCAACGGATGCGGGATGCGCACCTTGGTGAAGAACATCGCGATCACCAGCACGATGGAGCCGACCATCAGACCGCGCAGCACCGCGCCGGCGACGTAGCCCAGCAGGATCACCCAGTTGGGCATGGGGCTGACCAGCAGTTCCTCCACGTGGCGCCCGAATTTGGCGCCGAAGAAACTGGACGAAATATTGCCGTAGCTGTTCTGGATAATGCTCATCATCACCAGCCCAGGCACGATGAATTCCATGTAGCTGTAGCCGCCCATGTCGCCGATGCGCGAACCGATCAGGCCACCGAAGATCAGGAAATAAAGCGTCATGGTGATGGCCGGCGGTACCAGGGTCTGGCCCCAGATGCGCAGGATGCGCATCACTTCGCGGCGGACGATCGTGCCCAGTGCAACCAGGTTGGGATTGCTCATGCGGCCTGCTCCCGGCGCGCGGCGGCTTCGTCGCCGGTGAGCCGCACGAACAGTTCCTCTAGCCGATTGCTCTTGGTGCGCATGGAGCGCACGCGGATGCCGGCATCGTTCAACGCGGCGAACACGCGATTCAGATCCATGGCGCGTGGCATGTCCAGGTCCAGCGTGTGATTGTCGGTGGCGATCAGCGTGGTGCCTTCGATGGCGGGCAGCTGCTGGGGCAGTTCGCCGTCGATGTCGAACAAGAAACCTTCCACGTCGAGCTTGGCCAGCAACGTGCGCATCGGCCCCTGCTCGACGATCTTGCCGTGGTCGATGATGGCCAGGTTGCGGCAGAGGCTTTCGGCTTCTTCCAGGTAATGCGTGGTCAAGATAATGGTGGTGCCGGCCGCGTTGATCTCTTTCAGTGTCTTCCACATGCCGCGGCGGATTTCGATGTCCACGCCGGCGGTGGGCTCGTCGAGGATCAACAGGCGCGGCCGGGTCATCATGGCGCGGGCGATCATCAACCGGCGTTTCATGCCGCCAGAGAGCGTGCGGCTCATCATCTGGGCTTTTTCCCACAGCTGCGCGCGCTTGAGTTCTTCTTCCGCACGCACCAGCGCTTCGGCCCGTGGAATGCCATAGAAACCGCCGTAGTTCACGCAGATGTCCAGCGGCTTCTCGAACATGTTGAAGTTGATTTCCTGCGGTACCAGCCCGAGCAGCCGCATGGCGCCATCGCGGTCACGGTCCAGATCCACGCCGAACACGCTGACCTCGCCGGCGCTCTTGTTTACCAGCGAGCTGACAACACCGATCAAAGTGGATTTGCCGGCGCCGTTGGGGCCCAGCAGGGCGAAAAAATCACCGGGATTCACCTGCAGCGACACGCCTTTCAGCGCTTCCACGCCGTTGTCGTAGATCTTGCGCAAGCCAGTGATGGAAAGAGCCGGAACGTGGCTGGGAACGGAATTTTGCGGAGCCATAGAGCCTTTGCGGCGCCGGCGGGCGCCTGAAAGAGTGCAAGCGCTTATTATAGGCGTCCCGTCGGGCTGGACCCGGCACCAGTCTGTTCCATCCGACCGCATTGGCCATCGTCCATTTTCCATTGAAGCTCGTTACGCGCCGCATGTTGGCGCCCAGCGTCGGCCACTACGTCTTCGTCCGCGATGACGGGCAGCCGCTGGACTTCATCCCCGGCCAGTTCATCCAGGTGCATTTCCAGTACGCCGATGGCAGCGCCACCAAACGGAGCTATTCGCTGGCGACCATCCACGACCACACACTCGGACCTGGCGAAGCGGTGGAGATCGCGGTCAGTTACGTGCCGGGCGGTGCGGCAACGGCGCTGTTCGAAGGCCTGCCCGAAGGCGGCCAGGTCGATGCCAGCGGCCCCTACGGCCGTTTCTGCCTGATGCCTGCAGACCAGAACCAGCGCTATCTGCTGATCGGCACCGGCACCGGCGTGACGCCCTACCGCGCCATGTTGCCGGAGCTGGAAAGACTGATTGGCGAGCGGGGCATCGAGGTGGTGCTGTTGTTTGGCGCGCGCACGCCGGAAGAACTGCTGTACGGCGAAGACTTTTATGCCTTCGCGGCCAAGCATCCGCAGTTCCGCTTCGTGCCCTGCTTCTCGCGCGAAATGCCGGATCAACCACATCGTGATGTCCGCCACGGCTACGTGCAGCAGCACTTGGCGGAATTCGCACCCAACCCGGCCACCGACATTGCCTACCTCTGCGGCAATCCCAACATGGTGGATGCCTGCTTCGAGACACTGAAGGAAGTTGGGTTGGCGGTGCCGCAAATCCGGCGCGAAAAGTACGTCAGCAGCAAGTAGGCCACTCCCGGGCACGTACTTTGGTCACATCCGTCGCGGGCGGCCGTCATGGCATGCTGTACAGGTACTGCTCAAGGACAAACAGCCCCATGCGTAACTCTCGATCTCGACTGGCCGCTGGCCTGAGCGTGCTGATGCTGACCGCGTGCGGTGGTTCGGCGCCTTCCGAGAACGGCCCGGTCGGACGCCGGTACGGCCAGATTGCATTCGAACCCTGCACCTTGGCGGCGCCGTATTCGACGGTCAGCGTCGAAGCGCAATGCGCGCGCTTTGACGTTGCGGAAAATCCCGCGCTGCCGCAGGGCCGTAAAGTCGCCTTGAACATTGCCTGGCTTCCGGCAACCAATGAAGGCGCCGGAACCGAGGACCCGGTGTTCTTCCTGGCGGGCGGCCCCGGACAATCCGCCGTCGAGGTCTGGCCGAGCATCGATGCCGCGTTCCGTGATGTGCGCAAGCAGCGCCATGTGGTGCTGGTGGATCAGCGCGGTACCGGCAAATCCAATCCGCTGGCCTGCCGCGATGAGGAAGGCAAGAATGCTTTTGGCAAAACACAGGACACCAGTGCCGATGCCGCCGTGGCGTTCGCGCGCCAGTGCGTCAAGCAGCTGCAGGCTGATCCGCGGTTCTATACCACCACCGATGCGGTCCGCGATCTGGAGGCGGTACGCGCAGCGCTGGGTGCCGAGAAGATCAACCTGGTCGGCGGTTCCTACGGCACCCGGGTCGCCCAGCAGTACGCCATGCGTCACCCGCAACACACGCGCTCGCTGGTGCTCGATGGCGTGGTGCCCAATGAACTGGTGCTGGGCAGCGAACACGCCCGCAATCTGGACGAAGCGCTGGCGCAGCAATTCAAGCAGTGTCAGCAAGCGCCGGTTTGCGCGGATAAGTACGGCAAAGACCAACGCGAGCAGCTACGCGTCTTGATGGCGCGCCTGTCCGCTCAACCCGTGCAAGTGGAATACCGCGATCCTTCTACAAACCAGACCGCTACCGGACAGGTCGATGCCGGTACCGTCACCATCCTGACTCGCATGTTCTCTTATGCGCCCCACGCCGCGGCGCTGCTGCCATTGATATTGAGCGAAGCCGAGCAAGGCCGCTATGAGCCGTTGATGTCGCTGTCGAAGCTGTTGGAAAACCAGCTGGGCGATCAGTTCATGCATGGCATGCAGTTGTCGGTGGTTTGTGCCGAGGACGTCGATCTGCTGCAGGACAATGCGGCCGATCGCGACACCGTGTTGGGCGACACGATGAACGCGTATCTGAAAGCGCAATGCGCGGCGTGGCCGACCGGCACGCGTCCGGCTGATTTCCACACGCCATTGAAATCTGATGTCCCCGCTCTGCTGTTGTCCGGTGAGTTCGATCCGGTCACGCCGCCGCGGTATGGCATACAAGTGGAGCGGCACCTGCGCAACGGCCTTCACTTGGTACTTAAAGGTCAGGGCCACGGCAGCTTCGGCACCGGCTGCGTACCCAAATTGCTGGGCCGCTTCATCGAAAGCGCGGATGTGAAAGCGTTGGATAGCAAGTGCCTGGCTTCTCTGGACTATGTGCCGCCGTTCACCAGCTTCAATGGATGGGAACCCTGATGCCCAACGCGCTCCCACTCACGCGACGCAAGGACACAAGCCAATGATCGTCGCCGATGATCTGCACAAATCGTTCAAGACAAAAACAGGCAAAGTCACCGCGGTGGACGCGGTCAGCTTCGAAGCGCATGACGGCCAGATCACCGGTTTGCTGGGTCCCAATGGCGCAGGCAAGACCACTACGATGCGCATGCTGTACACGTTGATGTCGCCGGATAGCGGACAGGTGCGTGTGGATGGCATCGATGCAGCGAAGGACCCAATCGCGGTACGGCGCGCACTCGGCGTATTGCCGGATGCGCGCGGCGTCTACAAGCGGTTGACGGCGCGCGAGAACATCGCCTATTTCGGCGAGCTGCACGGGTTGTCGCGCGCGCAGATCGAACAGCGCACGCGCGCGCTTTCGGTCGCGTTGGATATGGACGACATATTGGACCGGCAGACGGAAGGCTTTTCGCAAGGTCAGCGCACCAAGACCGCGATCGCGCGCGCTTTGGTGCACGACCCCAAGAACGTAATCCTGGACGAACCCACTAACGGCCTGGACGTGATGACCACACGTGCGATGCGCGGCTTTCTGCGGCAACTGCGCGATGAAGGCCGCTGCGTGATCTTCTCCAGCCACATCATGCAAGAAGTCGCCGCGTTGTGCGATCGCATCGTGGTGATCGCCAAGGGCCGTGTGGTCGCTTCCGGCACAGCCGACGAACTGCGGCAGCAGACGGGAGAAGACAACCTGGAGGAAGCTTTCGTGAAGGTCATCGGCTCCGAGGAAGGACTGCAGGCATGAGCATCTTCGCCACCGTACTGACCGTCATGCGCAAGGAGTTGCGTGACCTGTCGCGCGATCGCCGCACACTGGCGCTCGCCTTGTTCATGGGACCGTTGCTGTATCCGGCGCTGATGCTGGGCATGGGCTATCTCACCGAGAACCGCATCAAGACGCAGATCGACAAAACCTTGGAAGTGCCGACCATGGGCCGGGAACATGCGCCCAACCTGGTGGCCTTCCTGGCGACTCAAGGCATCGTGGCCGTGGCACCGCCGGATGATCTTGACGCGGCCATCCGGGATCAATCGGTGGATGTGGCTTTACGCATCCACGAAAGTTACGCACAAGATTGGCGCGAAGGACATCCTGCGCTGGTGGAGATCGTCAAGGACAGCACCCGTCGCGACGCTGATATTCCTGGGAAGCGGCTGCAATCGGCTTTAGAAGGTTATAGCCAGCAGGTCGGTGCACTGCGTCTACTGGCGCGCGGCATCGGCGCGTCGGTCGCCAAGCCGATCAACATCGGCACTCAGGACCTGGCGACACCGGAAGCCAAGCGCGGCGTGTTGCTGTCCGCATTGCTGCCGTATCTGTTGATCCTGACGTCATTCATCGGTGGCGCGTATCTGATTCTGGACGCCACCGCCGGCGAAAGGGAACGCCAATCGTTGGAGCCATTGCTGGCCACCCCGGCAGCGCGCGGCGCGGTCGTCAGCGGAAAAATCGCAGCGGCTTGCGTTATCGGCATGGGCACGTTGCTGCTGACGCTGTTGGCGTTCAAGTTCAGCGCGCAACTGTCCACCAGCATCGGTCGCCAACTCAACGTGTCGTTCGCCGCGATGGCGCAGATGCTGTTGATCCTGTTGCCGATGCTGTTTATCGGCACATCGCTGCTGACGTACCTGGCGGCGTCGGCCAAGAGCATGAAGGAGGCGCAGAGCCACATGACCTGGCTGATCCTGCTGCCGATGATTCCCACCTTCGCGCTGCTGGTTAATCCACTGAAGAGTCAGCCCTGGCAGTACGCGGTGCCGTTCCTGGCGCAGAACCAATTGCTGCTGAAGGTGATCCGCCACGAGTACATCGGGCCGCAAACCTGGGCGATCTATCTTGCAGCCGGCTTCGGATTGGCGGCGCTGCTCTGGTTCGCCGCGGTACGGCGTTACCACCATGAGAAGCTGGCTATCTCGGGCTAGCGCCGGAACCCGTGTAGGAGCGCCGTCTCGGCGCGAGCTCTTCGCTTCTATCGTGATCTGACCGAAAGAGCTCGCGCCGAGACGGCGCTCCTACCGGCCGAGGGTCGCTCCTGCAACGTGGAACGGTGACGCAACAAAAAAGGCGAGCCTTCCGGCTCGCCTTTTTCTACATGCGTCTCTGCAACCACCTGCCAGATTTAGCCCGGGTTGAAGCCGATCGTGCGCCGCGTAGTGATAGGCGCATCAACCGGTTCGAACTTCCAGCGCCGCACGGCGTTCAAGGCTTCGCGATCGAATACACGTGCCGGGGTGGCGCGCACCACACGAGCAGCGGTAACCGAGCCATCGGTGCCAACGGTGAGTTCAACCAGCACTTCGCCGCTGGTGCCCGAGCGCAGCGCGTCCGGCGGATAGCGCGGCGCAGGCGTGCTGACCGCGCGCAGCGGTTGCGCCGCCGCGGTCGGGCGGGCCGCGGCAGGTGCGGATGCCGTGTTGCCGGCAGGAGTAGCCGGGCGGTTGGCGGCTTCTCGCTCGCGCTGGGCGGCCGCCTGGCGCTCGGCTTCCACGCGCGCGGCTTCCTGTTGCGCCAATTGCTGAGCGGCGACGGCTTCGGCCGCTTTCTGCTGCTCGGCCTGCTGGGCCAGCCGCTGCTGCTCCTTCACACGGGTCTCCTGCTCAGCCTGGGTTTTGGCCTCATCGGTGACCGCGCGTTGAGCAACGGCTTGCTGAGCGGTGGCGATGCTTTGCTTCAGTCGAGGAAGGGCCGGCGCATTGGGGTCGGCTTTCTCGATCAGTGTCGACAATCGCTGGGCTTCCGCGAACTCTTCACGCGCGATGCTCTGTTCGGCGGCAATCAGCGTGTAAGGCATCAGATCGGTCAGCGCGCTGGCGACGCCAGCGTCGTTAGGTAGTTTGTCGCGCAGCGCCAGGTAGTACTCCATGGCGTTGTTGCCGCCCGGCGCATAGATGCGATTCTCGCGCAAAGCATTGGTGGCCGATTCGCGCAGCTGGTCGACGTTCATGGCCTGCACCTCGGCGGATACCGCGGGTGCTGGCGGCGTGGCCGCAGGCGCAGTGGCCGCCGGTTGCGCAGGAGTGGCGGACGGTGCAGCGGGTTCATCCTTGGAGCAGGCTGCCACCGCCAGGAGCAACAGCAATGGCAAGACGCGGCGGGACGGCCGGTGAATACGGGCTAATGACATCGGTTCAACTCCCCAAAACATAAATTTTCTACATCCCCAATGCGTAGGACGCGTGATCCCGGTAATTTTGTCAACCCGAACCATGTTCCGCGTCTCTTCCCGGCCCCGGACACATTCCTCCTGACCTGAGTTCCACCTTCCTGGATGGTCCGCTTTATCCGTCGTGCGCACCGGCTGGGTACCCCTACCCGGTTCGCAGGGTACCTCGGCCCTTTGCTGGTGCCGATTGACGGCCGTCACACTTTTGCTTGGGTGGCGGTTTTTTCCGTCCAGGAAGCCGGGCCCACCGCGGGAAGAGCGCACACCCCAAGGCTCCGCTCTACAACAGCAAGAAGCTGAGAAGCTCTGCGTAGGAGCGCCGTCCCGGCGCGAGCTCGTCCTGTCAGATCGCGATAAAGGCGGAAGAGTTCGCGGCGGGACGCCGCTCCTACCTGGAAGCCACCAAGCTGACGCTGCCACACGCTATTTACCGATGCAGAAGGTCGAAAAGATGTGGCCGAGCATATCGTCGGCGGTGACGCGGCCGGTGATCTCGCCCAATGCGTCGTGCGCCAGGCGCAATTCCTCCGCGGCGAGTTCGAGGCGCTCGTGCTCGAGCTCATCGTCCGCCGCGTCCGCGTGGGCACTCGCACGTTGCAGCGCTTCGACGTGGCGAGCGCGTGCCGAAAATTCTCCCTCGCTGGATTCGCCGGCATCGCCAATAGCCAGAGCACGCAAACGCTGATGCAACGTCGCTATGCCGGCGCCAGTAACGGCCGAGACATGGACGACCGCAGACGAGTCGGGCGGTACGTCTGTCAGCAGGTCGGCTTTGTTGTGTATCCATAGCACTCGCGGCACCGAGGCGATCACGTCGGCTATCGCACTATGGCCGGCCTCGACGTCGCTGGCGACCAACACCGCCAGGGCGAGATCCGCTCGTTCCAGTTCCAGTCGCGCGCGACGCATGCCCTCGCGTTCGATCGCGTCGCCGCCTTCGCGCAAGCCCGCCGTGTCGACCAGATGCAGTTCCAAGCCATCCAGCCGGATAGTCTCGTGCAACGTGTCGCGCGTGGTGCCCGCGACGTCGGTCACGATGGCGCGGTCGCTGCCGGCCAGTACATTCAACAATGAACTTTTTCCGGCGTTCGGCGGACCGACGATCACGGTGTGCAGACCATCGCGCAGCTTTCGCCCGCGTTCGGCTTCGGCGAGCAGCTGGGTGAGTTGGGTTTGCGCCTGCGCAAGTTTTGCGCGCACTTCGCTGCCGCCGAGAGTGTCCAGTGATTCATCAGCGAAATCGATCGCCGCTTCCACATGCACGCGCAACGCGAGCAGCCGTGCGGACAACGCATTGACGCGTTGCGAGAACACCCCTTCCAACGCGCGGCGTGCGGCTCGCGCAGCGCGCGTATCGGCGGCGGCGATCAGGTCGGCGATGGCTTCAGCCTGCGCCAGGTCCAACCGGTCATTGAAAAAAGCGCGTTCGGAAAATTCTCCTGGCCGCGCGTGGCGTGCACCCAACGCGCATGCGCGTGCCACCAGTTGCTGCAGCACGATCGGACTGCCGTGCGCTTGCAGCTCGACGATGTCTTCGCCGGTGAAACTGTGTGGGCCTGGAAAGGACAACGCGATGCCGTCGTCGATGGTTTCTCCGTGATCATCAACGAAACGCACGTGATGCGCGTAACGCGGCTTCAGCGCGCGGCCACAGATGCGTTCGCCGATACGCAAAGCGTCCGGACCGGACAAGCGCACGATGCCGACGCCGCCCGCACCGGCGGCGGTGGCAATGGCAGCAATGGTGTCAGCAGCAACGTCGGACATGGTGATTGGAAAGATGAAAGGGGAATAGGGTAACGGAAACAGAAAACCCGCCGTTCGGCGGGTTTTCTGACGCATCAGGCGAGAGCCGGAATGCTATTTGGCGGGGGTGGCTTTCGCCGTTGCCGGTTCCCCGTGGCGCTTGGTCATCCACCATTGCTGCAGCAGGCCCAACGCACCGTTGGTGACCCAATACAACACCAGGCCGGCCGGGAAGAAGGCCATCATCACGCCGAATACCAGCGGCATGAACTGCATCATCTTCTGCTGCATCGGGTCCATGCCGGGTGCAGGCGTCATCTTCTGCGTCAGCCACATCACCAGCATGTTGAGCGCAGGCAGGATGAAGTAAGGGTCGCGCGCGGTGAGGTCCTGGATCCAGGCGAACCAAGGTGCCTGGCGCAGCTCCACCGATTCCACCAGCACCCAGTACAGGGCCAGGAAGATCGGCATCTGCACCAGGATGGGCAAACAGCCGCCCATCGGGTTGATTTTCTCTTTCTTGTACAGCTCCATCATCGCCTGCTGGAACTTCTGGCGGTCGTCGCCGTAGCGTTCCTTCAGCTGTGCGATGCGCGGCTGGAACTTGCGCATCTTGGCCATGCTCTTGTACTGCGCCGCCGAAAGCGGATACAGCGCCAGCTTGACCAGGATCACCAGACCGATGATCGACCAGCCCCAGTTGCCGATGAAGCCGTGCAGGAAGTTGAGCACCCAGAACAAACCTTCACCGATCACCGCGAAGATCATGAACTGGCTGTAGTCCACAGCGCGGTCCAGGCCAGGCACGCCCTGCGCCTTCATTTGTTCGATCAGCTTCGGGCCCACATACAGGCGTGCCGATGTGGTCGCCTGCTGACCGGGCGCAACCGCGACACCGGGGCCGACCTCGCGGATCAGCGCACGCTTGCCGCCAGGCAACGATTGTTCGTCCAGCGAGATCACCGTGGTGTCGGCGGCCTGCGGAATCCATGCGGAGAAGAAGTGGTGCTGCAGGATGGCGATCCAGCCGCTGGCGGTGCGCTTATCGACCTTGCCGTCTTCCAGATAATCTTCATCAAACTTCCGGCGTTGATAACCGCCATCAGCGCTGTACCACGTGGCGCCGCTGAAGCTGAAGGATTCCGGATTGGTCATACCGCTCTTTACGACGGGCGGATTGCGCAACAGCTGGCGGTACACCGAACCCTGCCAGGGCGAGCTGCCGGTGTTGATCACGTCGTCGCGCACGGTCACGGTGTATTCGCCGCGCTTGAGCGTGAATGTGCGACGGATGGTGACGCCGTTGGGGCCCTGCCAGACGAACGGCACCGATATCTCCGCGGCGCCCGGCGCCAACGTGGGATTCGCGGCACCTTCTGCGGGCACGAAACCGTACTCGTGCGTAGGAGCGACGCCCGCGCTGATCCATCCGCTCTCGGCGACAAAATAGTTCGCGGGATCTTCGCTGAAGAGTTTGACCGGTGCGCTGCCTTCCGATTTGGTTTGTGGATACTTCAGCAGTTCCGCCGACAGCACTCGTCCGCCGTCCAGCGTCATCCGAAGTACATCGGTCGTTACCGTCACCGGCTTGGCGGCCTCGGGCGTGGCGCTGCTGGCCCGCGCTTCGACCTCGGCCGTTGGGGCGGGAGGCAGCAGTGCGGCGGCGCTCGGAACGGTGCTGCTGCCAGAGGTGTTGGGAACAGATACGGCGGTCGGCGCAGGCGCCGGTGCGTCAGGCGTTGCGTTGCGCTTGCCCCACTCCATCCACAACAGGGTCGCCACCATCAGCCAGGCGAAAATCAGGAATACACGGGTCTGGTTCATCAGGCAGGCAGTCTCAACCGGCTTTGGCAGCCGACGTGGGGGTGGAAGAGGAAGGGGAATGCGTGGCCGGCGGCATTGTGCCGCCCGCGGCCGGCGCGGGCAATGCGCCAGCGCGGGTAAGGACGCGCACAAAGGTGGCCCGCAGCTGCACGGGCGCCACTTGCGCCGCGGCGGTGCGCGCCACAATCACGTAATCGCCGGGGGCGAGTTGAGAGCGCAGCATCCGGAATTGTTCGCGCAGGTTGCGCTTGATGCGATTGCGCACCACGGCACGCGTACTGACCTTGCGCGATACCGCCAAGCCAAGCCGGGCCGGTGTTTCACCAGGCAGCCAATGCAGACTGAACAGAGGATCGGAAGTGCGGCGAGCTTGGTCGAACACGCGCGCGTAATCGGCACGCGCACGCACCCGCGCTTGGCGCGGGAAAGAGAGTTTCATCGCTGGGAAGAGTCCGCACCGGAGAGTGCGGGCTCCCGGCACTGGGATCGCATTGATGCCTCCGCCGCAGAACGCGGCAAAGTCATCAGGCGCAGAGGCGCTTGCGGCCCTTGGCGCGGCGGCGCGACAGGATCTTGCGACCGTCGGCGGTCTTCATACGGGCACGGAAGCCATGGTCGCGCTTGCGCTTGAGGTTGCTGGGTTGATATGTGCGCTTGGTGGCCATGGGGCCCTCGGGCGTGTGTTGTGAAGGAAGAACCGGAAATTCTATAGGTACCGGGAGCTTACGGTCAACTGTCCGTTGCTTTTGCACATGGACGGCCAACGCTCAGGCCCCGCCGGTACAGCCGTTCGCCCATTCATCCACATCTTATGCACAACATCATTCCCTGCGTCGGTTGCGGGTGGTAGTCTGGCCGACCCCATTTTCTGGTCGACCCGTGGTGCCTCCGGCAGCACGCGGTCCTTCACGACGAGATCTCAGTTGCTTCACGCGATGGACGCTTGGCCCCGCTGTCTCGAACGCCTGGAAGCCGAACTTCCGGCCGAGGATGTGCACACCTGGTTGAAACCTCTACAGGCCGAACAACGCAGTAATGCGATGGTCCTGTACGCGCCCAACGCGTTTATCGTGGAACAGGTACGCGAACGTTACTTGTCGCGGATCCGCGAGCTATTGGACTATTTCGCCGGGCATAACGACGTGTCGCTGGAGATCGGCTCTCGCAGCCGCGCACATGACGCGACAGCACTCAACAGTGCCGCGGTTATCCCGGCGTCACCGGTCGAGCCTTTCGCCGGCAACCTGGACAGCCATTACACCTTTGACAACTTCGTCGAAGGCCGCAGCAATCAGCTGGGCCGCGCTGCGGCGTGGCAGGCGGCGCAGAAGCCCGGCGATCGCGCTCACAACCCGCTGCTGCTGTATGGCAGCACGGGACTGGGCAAGACGCATCTGATGTTCGCCGCCGGCAACGAACTGCGCCGGCAGAATCCAAGCGCACGCGTGCTGTATCTGCGTTCGGAGCAATTCTTCAGCGCCATGACCAAGGCACTGATCGAGAAGTCGATGGACCAGTTCAAGCGCCGCTTCCAGCAGGTGGATGCGCTGCTGATCGACGACATCCAGTTCTTCGCCGGAAAGGACCGCACGCAGGAAGAGTTCTTCCACACCTTCAATGCGCTGTTCGACAGCCGCCAGCAGATCATCCTGACCTGCGACCGCTATCCGCGCGAAGTGGAGGGCCTGGAGCCGCGCCTGAAATCGCGCCTGGCCTGGGGTCTGTCGGTGGCGATCGATCCGCCGGACTTCGAAACGCGGGCGGCGATCGTGCTGGCGAAGGCGCAGGAACGTGGCACCGTCATTCCCGACGAAGTGGCTTTCCTGCTGGCCAAGAAGATGCGCTCGAACGTGCGCGATCTGGAGGGTGCGCTCAACACGCTGGCCGCGCGTGCGAATTTCACTGGCCGCGCCATCACCTCCGAATTCGCGCAGGAAACGCTGCGCGATCTGCTGCGTGCGCAGCAGCAGGCCATCAGCATCCCCAATATTCAAAAGACCGTGGCAGACTACTACGGTCTACAAGTCAAGGACTTGCTGTCCAAGCGACGCACGCGCTCACTGGCGCGGCCGCGACAGGTGGCGATGGCCCTGGCCAAGGAATTGACCGAACACAGCCTGCCGGAAATCGGCGACGCGTTCGCCGGTCGCGACCATACGACCGTGCTGCACGCCTGCCGCCAGATCCGCCACCTGATGGAGGCGGATGGCAAGTTGCGAGAGGACTGGGACAAGCTGATCCGCAAGCTCAGCGAGTGAAGTCCTTTCGCGCCTGCCGGCAGCATAAAGAATTCAACGGGAGGCGTAAAAGGACAATTTTGTGGGCAAGGGCCGGCCGGGCTGTGGATAAGGTGTGCGGGAAAAATCTCGCTTTTTTTATCCACAGGTTGTCACACCTACCCACAGCGCTCTGTCCACCGGGTTTCGTTAGCAAAAAATCTTTTGCTTTCAGTTGGTTAGAGTAGTTGCTAAGCGTTTTGGCTCCTACCATCACCACCAGCTTTTAAGCTTTTAATCTTCAAAATCAAAAGCAGAAGGGGCAACCACTCAATGCGTTTCAGTCTGCAGCGCGAAGTATTTCTTAAGCCGTTGGCCCAAGTGGTCAATGTGGTTGAACGCCGGCAGACGCTACCGGTATTGGCCAATTTCCTGGTGCAAGTCCAGGGTGGGCAGCTTTCCTTGACCGGTACCGATCTGGAAGTCGAGATGATCGCGCGTAGCGCTGTCGACGATGCCCAGGATGGCGAGACCACCATTCCTGCCCGCAAATTGTTCGAAATCGTTCGCGCGCTACCCGACGGCAGCAAGGTCACCGTCAGCCAGTCGGGCGACAAAGTGACCGTGCAGGCCGGCCGTAGCCGTTTCACCCTGGCCACGCTGCCCGCCAATGACTTTCCGTCAGTGGATGAAGTTGAAGCCACCGAGCGGGTCAACGTGCCGGAAGCGACGTTGAAGGAACTGATCGAGCGCACCGCATTCGCCATGGCCCAGCAGGACGTCCGGTATTACCTCAACGGGCTGCTTTTCGATCTAAGCGAGCGGACGTTGCGCTGCGTCGCGACCGATGGCCACCGTTTGGCGTTGTGTGAGGCGGAGTTGGACGGCGCACCAGTATCGAAGCGTCAGATCATTGTTCCGCGCAAAGGCGTGACCGAATTGCAGCGCCTGCTGGAAGGTGGCGAACGCGTGGTCGAACTGGAAGTCGGCCGTAGCCACATTCGCGTCAAACGTGATGACGTCACCTTTACCTCGAAGTTGATCGATGGCCGCTTCCCCGATTACGCCGCGGTGATTCCGATTGGCGCCGACCGTGAGGTGAAGCTGGACCGCGAAGTGTTGCGTGCAGCGCTCCAACGTGCGGCGATCCTGTCCAACGAGAAATATCGCGGCGTGCGGGTCGAAGTCTCGCCGGGGCAGCTGAAGATCAGCGCGCACAACCCGGAGCAGGAAGAAGCGCAGGAAGAAATCGAAGCCGACACCAAAGTGGATGGTTTGGCGATCGGCTTCAACGTGAACTATCTGCTGGATGCGTTGTCGGCATTGCGCGACGAACACATCGTGATCCAGCTGCGTGATGCGAACTCGTCCGCACTGGTACGCGAGGCTAGCAGCGAGAAGTCCCGCCATGTGGTGATGCCGTTGCGCTTGTAGTTTTCTAGATGGCCATACGGTTCCACGTGGAACGAAGCGCTTCGCCCGGTCTATGCCGGGCGAAGTCGTTTTTGGAGCTCGACTCGCGAGTACCGCAGCGGTAAGAGATAAAATTGGCTCATGATCCTTGCCTGCCTGCACCTTTCACCCCTCAAGCACATCGGCGGCGAAACTCGCCTCGCAACGAAGCCGTCGCGATGCGAGTAACTCGGCTGGTGGCCACTGGGCTGCGGAAGTTCGATGAAGTGACCCTAACGCCTGGTCCCGGGATCAACCTGATCACCGGCGACAACGGCGCGGGTAAGACCAGCCTGCTGGAGGCTTTGCATCTGATGGCGTACGGCCGCAGCTTTCGTGGAAGGGTTCGAGATGGTTTGGTTCGAACCGGCGCGGATGCCGTCGAGGTTTTTGTGGAGTGGCAGGAACAGGCTTCTCCGCGTCCACGTAAGGCCGGCCTGCGCCACACCGGGCAGAATTGGCAAGGGAGATTGGACGGCGAGCCTGTAACCCAGCTGGGGGAGCTCTGCGCCGCTCTAGCGGTAGTCAGTTTCGAGCCGGGGAGTCACGCCCTTATTACCGGAAGCGGTGAACCAAGGCGCCGATACCTGGATTGGGGTCTGTTCCACGTGGAACAAGACTTCCTCGCCCTTTGGCGCCGCTACGCCCGCGCCCTGAAACAGCGAAACGCGCTACTGAAGACCGGTGCCGGTGGCGCGCAGCTGGATGTCTGGGACCATGAGTTGGCAACAGCGGGTGAACCGTTGACCCAGAGACGACTGCAGTACCTGGAGCAGCTGCAACCTGCCCTTCAGCGGGTCGCAACGGAGCTGGTGCCTTCGCTGGGTGTGGCGTCTTTGGATTTTCAACCAGGGTGGCGCCGGCATGAACTGCCGTTGGCCGATGCCCTGCTGCTGGCACGTGACCGCGACCGGTCGGCAGGTTACACCTCGGTCGGTCCGCACCGGGCGGATTGGCGCGTGGAGTACACCGCCAATCCCCACCGGGAAACGCTTTCGCGAGGACAAGCCAAGCTGACTGCATTGTCCTGCCTGCTCGCGCAGGCCGAAGATTACGCGGCACGGCGCGGCGAGTGGCCGGTGATTGCGCTGGACGATCTGGCGTCAGAGTTGGATCGGAACCACCAACAGCGGGTACTAACGCGGTTGCGGCAAAGCGGAGCGCAGGTTTTCGTGACGGGGACAGAAATGCCGACCGCATTCCAAGACCTTGAGCTCGACATGGTCTTGTTTCACGTGGAACACGGTCAGCTACGCCAACAACCGCGGGTGACCGTGCCAGCCGAGGTTAAATCGGGCGAATAGGCGTAAGTGCTATAATTTCCGCTTCGAACCCAATAGCTAATGTATTGCCAGCAGGGCTCTCCCGCAGGCGGTAATGGAGCTATGCAGCCGACCTGAAGCGAATGACCGACGAAACGATTTCTGTACCGAACGGCAACTACGATTCCAGCAAAATCACCGTCCTGCGCGGCCTTGAAGCGGTACGCAAGCGTCCCGGCATGTACATCGGCGACGTACACGATGGCACCGGTCTGCACCACATGGTCTTCGAAGTGGTCGACAACGCAATCGACGAAGCGCTAGCGGGTCATGCCGACGACGTCATTGTCAGAATCCACGAAGACGGTTCGGTCGGGGTATACGACAACGGCCGCGGCATTCCGGTCGATATCCACAAGGAAGAAGGCATCTCGGCGGCCGAAGTCATCATGACCGTGCTGCATGCCGGCGGTAAGTTCGACGACAACAGCTACAAGGTTTCCGGCGGCCTGCATGGCGTGGGCGTATCGGTAGTCAACGCGCTGTCCGAGCACCTGTGGCTGGAGATATGGCGCGACGGATATCACTACAAGCAGGAATACGCGCTCGGCGAGCCGCTGTATCCGCTGAAGCAGCTGGAACCGTCCGACAAGCGCGGCACGCTGCTGCGCTTCAAGCCCGCCGCGGAAATCTTCACCGATGTCGAATTCCACTACGACATCCTCGCCAAGCGCCTGCGCGAACTGTCGTTCCTCAACTCCGGCGTCAAGATCACCCTGATCGACGAGCGCGGTGAAGGCCGTCAGGACCTGTTCCAGTACGAAGGCGGCATCCGCAGTTTCGTCGAGCATCTGGCCCAGCTGAAGACGCCGCTGCACCCCAACGTGATCTCGGTGACAGGCGAACAGAACGGCATCACCGTCGACGTCGCGCTGCAATGGACCGACGCGTACCAGGAAACGATGTTCTGTTTCACCAACAACATTCCGCAGAAGGATGGCGGCACCCACTTGATCGGGTTCCGCGCCGCGCTGACTCGTACGCTGACCAACTACATCGAGCAGAACGGCATCGCCAAGCAGGCGAAGATCACGCTGTCGGGCGACGATATGCGCGAAGGCATGATCGCGGTTCTTTCGGTCAAGGTGCCGGATCCCAGCTTCTCCTCGCAAACGAAGGAAAAGCTGGTCAGTTCGGAGGTCAGGCCGGTAGTTGAGAGCACGTTCGGTGCACGTTTGGAGGAGTTCCTGCAGGAAAACCCTGCCGAGGCCCGCTCCATCGCAGGTAAGATCGTCGACGCGGCCCGTGCCCGCGAAGCCGCCCGCAAGGCCCGCGACCTGACCCGTCGCAAAGGCGCCCTGGATATCGCGGGCCTGCCAGGCAAGCTCGCCGACTGCCAGGAGAAGGACCCGGCGTTGTCCGAACTGTTCATCGTCGAGGGCGACTCGGCCGGCGGCTCGGCCAAGCAGGGCCGCAACCGCAAGAACCAGGCGGTGCTGCCGCTGCGCGGCAAGATCCTCAACGTGGAACGCGCGCGCTTCGATCGCATGCTCGCTTCGGCCGAAGTCGGTACCTTGATCACCGCGCTGGGCACCGGCATCGGCAAGGACGAATACAACCCCGACAAGCTGCGCTACCACCGCATCATCATCATGACCGACGCCGACGTCGACGGCTCTCATATCCGCACGCTATTGCTGACGTTCTTCTATCGGCAGATGCCGGAACTGATCGAACGCGGCCACATCTACATCGGCCTGCCTCCGCTGTACAAGCTCAAGCAGGGCAAGCAAGAGCTGTATTTGAAAGACGACGCCGCACTCAACGCGTACTTGGCCAACAGTGCCGTCGAAGGTGCTTCGTTGATTCCCGCCAATGGCGAACCGCCAATCTCCGGCGAAGCGTTGGAAAGCCTGCTGTTGGCGTTCGCTGGTGCGCGTGATGCGATCGCACGCAATGCGCATCGCTACGATTCGATTCTGTTGGAGTCGCTGATCGACTTCACGCCGCTGGATGCCGCGCATCTGGAGCGCAATATCGATGAGCGGCACGAGCTCGATGCATTGGAAGCCAAGCTCAATCGCGGCAATCTTGGCAGTGCGCGTTACTCGCTGCAGCTCCAAGCGGCCAACGATCAGCGTCCCGCTGCTTTGCTGGCGACCCGACGCCACATGGGCGAGGAACTGACGCAGGTGTTGTCGTTGTCAGCCTTCGAAACCGGAGAGCTGCGTCCGCTGCGCGATGCGGCGGCGGTGCTGCACGGCTTGATTCGCGAAGGCGCCACCATCCTGCGCGGCAACAAGACCCAGCCGGTGAACAGCTTCGCTGAAGCACAAGCCTGGTTGCTGGAAGAAGCGAAGAAAGGCCGCAGTATCCAGCGCTTCAAAGGCTTGGGCGAAATGAATCCCGAGCAGTTGTGGGATACCACAGTGAATCCGGACACGCGCCGTTTGCTGCAGGTACGCATCGAGGACGCCGTCTCGGCGGATCAGATATTCAGCACGTTGATGGGCGACGTGGTGGAGCCGCGGCGCGACTTCATCGAAGCGAATGCGTTGAAGGTTTCAAACCTGGACGTCTGATACGGGCGCTGCAATGAGCGATCTAGAAGCGCCCCCGGGCTCGCTTTCCACGCCGTACGCTGCAAAAAAAGCACCATCGTCGCGTGCTCCTGCATCGGCTGCGGGAGTTGCCCGGTCGCTACTGCATTTTTTTGCCGACTGGCTCGTGGCGATGTTCGCCATGTTGGCGATGCTGGTGTCGACCGGATTCATTTGGGCGATATGGCGCGGCATCCAGATCGGTGTGCGGGACGGCGTTTCCGACATGGATGCTTCCGCGCTGGTGCAAGCAGTCGGCAAACCCAGCGCCGTCGCCACGATTGTCATGGTGCTGATCAGTACGGGCGGCGCAGCGTTGCTGCTCTACTTCTGGCGCCGCCGCGCCACGGCTGCCGAACGCGCATATTCCAGACAGGCCGCCCTGAGCAAATCGACCTGGGTCAAGGCGGCGTTGGTCGGGACAGGCGTTTTCCTCATCAGCACGCTCCTCACGCGTCTCGCCCAGTCGTTCGGTATCGCCCCCAATCCCAGCAACCTGGGGTTGATCAAAGACGTATTCGCTACTCACCCCGTTTTTCTGAGTCTATTCGCGGTAGTTCTGGCGCCCGCCTACGAGGAACTGCTGTTTCGACGTGTCCTGTTCGGGCGCCTCTGGGCAGCGGGCTGGCCCTGGCTGGGCGCGGTGCTCAGCAGTCTGGCGTTCGCTTTGGCCCATGAGCTGCCTGGCGCCAATGGCAACGCGCCACTGGCTACACTGCTGTTGTGGGTGATCTATGCCGGCATGGGCATGGCTTTCGCCTGGCTTTATCGGCGAACCGGAACCCTGTGGGCGCCCGTTGGCGCTCATATGCTGAACAATGCGCTAGCGCTGAGCCTGTTCGGGCTCGTAGGCAGCTGAAAAGCCGCGCGATTGACGAAAGTTTAAGCAGACGTTGCACACACTCATCACATCCGTACCGTAAAAGGGGGCCTATGAAACGCTGGATGCTCGCCGTGGCTATCGCCACCGCTCTGACCGCTTGCGCGACCACGACGTCGTCGACCGGGCGCAAGCAATACGTCGGCGGCGTATCGCAGCAGCAATTGGACCAGCTGGGCGCGCAAGCGTTCGCCGAAGCGAAAGCCAAGGGCCCGATCAGCAAGGACACCAAACAGAACGCCTACGTTCGCTGCGTAGTAAATGCCCTGGTCCGGCAACTGCCGGCCGAGCAACAACGCGTCGCTTGGGAAACTGCCGTATTCGCGGAACAGGATCCCAATGCTTTTGCATTGCCGGGCGGCAAAGTAGGCGTCAACGCCGGTATTTTTACGGTCGCCAAGAATCAGGACCAGTTGGCCGCCGTGCTGGCTCACGAAATTGGACACGTGGTCGAACATCACCACGATGAGCGCATCACACGCCAACAAGGCACATCGACATTGCTGGGCATCGGCAGCGCGATCCTGGGTTCCGCTTACGGGCAAGGCGCCGCGAATGCGACCTCCCAGCTCGGCGGTTTCGCGGCGCAAGGCCTGATCCTGCTGCCCAACACTCGGGTGCAGGAAAGCGAAGCGGACGTCGTCGGGCAGCGCCTGATGGCGCGCGCGGGCTTCGATCCGCGCCAAGCCGTGAATTTATGGGAAAACATGATCGCCGCGAGCGGTGGCAGCCGCCCGCCGCAATGGTTGTCCACCCACCCTGATCCCACCAACCGTATCCGTGAATTGCAGCGCGATATTCCCGCGCTTCTACCGGTCTACGAGTCGGCGCGAAAAGGGGGGAACAGCCCTAGATGCAGTTGATGTACGGTACCAATTTGCTGCAAAGCAGCATGCAAACTTGTATCCGATCCGCACCGGATTCTGTTAGTTTTGCCGGCCCCGCGACACCGGCCGGGTTTGGACCGCCATCCCCTGCGGTGGCCTCAAGAGGTAAACCATGAAGCTTCCCAACTCGAAATTTCTGGGCTTGGCCCTGCTCGCCGCCTTCGGTGGCGGCATCGCTGCCGACGCGGTCGCCTTCGATGCGCGCTCTGCCGACCGTAGCTCTTCCCGCAAGGGCGCCAAGGCGGAAGTCCGTTACCCGGACGCCACGCGCGAAGAGCCGAAGACCAAGGCGTCTTCGAAGATGCAAGGCAAAATAAGCAAGCTCTACAAAGCCTACGAAAAAGAAGACAACGACGCCGAGGTGCTGACGCTGGCCAAGGAAATCGCGGCCGACGCCAACGCCAACGAATACGACAAAGCGATCGCCGCGCAACTGGGCGCGCAAGCCGCCTATGCCCTGGACGACAGCGCTACCGCCAAGCAGTTGCTGCAACAAGTGGTCGAGCTCAACAGCCTGGACAACAACAACTATTTCCAGTCGATGCTGATGCTGGCGCAGCTGCAGTTGCAGGACGAACAGTACCCTGAAGGCATGGCCATGCTGGATCGTTATCTGGCCGAAACCAAATCCAACAAGCCGGAAGACCTCATCCAGAAGGGACAGGCGCTGTACCAGATGGAACGCTATGCTGACGCCATACCGGTGCTGAAGCAGGCCATCGCCGCGACGACCGAGCCCAAGGACAGCTGGTACAGCCTGCTGTTGGCATCTTATGTCGAGGCCGGCCAGCCGGCCGAGGCGATCAAGATCGCTGAGCAACTGGCGGCCAAGAGTCCGGATGACAAGAAGGCGCAGTTGAACCTGGTCGCGACCTATCAGCAGGCAGACCAATTCGACAAAGCCGCCGCCGTGCTGGAAAAGATGCGCCAAGCCGGCCAGCTGACCGACGAAAAGGAATATCGCCAGCTTTACGTCACCTACGCCAACATGGACGGCAAAGAGAAAGAGGTGATTTCGGTAGTCAACGAAGGACTGCAGAAAGGTATTCTGAAGCCGGACTACCAGACGCAACTGGCGTTGGCGCAGGCTTACTACTATTCCGAGCAGGTCGGTCCCGCGATCGAGGCTTGGCAAAAAGCTGCGCCATTGGCGCCGAACGGCGAGACCTACTTGAACCTGGCCCGCGTGCTTTGGCAGGAGGATCGCGTTGCGGAAGCCAAGCAAGCGGCGAAAGCGGCACTGGACAAAGGACTGAAAAAGCCTGAGGACGCGCGCAAGATTATCGCGCTGCCTTAGTCCTGATGAATGACACCGTAGGCCAGAAAAGCGACAGAAACGATGGTGCTACAGTGTCGGATTGGTATAAGCTGGGTATTCCGCTGACGAAAAGGTTAGCGGTACCTAAAACAACGCGGCGCGCAAGCGCCCGGACCCAACATTGAGTTAATTGGCGCATGGCTGAACAACTGGTCATCAATAGGTATCGGGAAGAGGAAGAGGACAACAGCCTCAACTGGCCCCGTATCATCGGTATCGCCTTCGTGATCGCGTTGCACGCGGCCGCGCTGCTGATGCTGTTGATCCCGGCGGTTGCTCCGCCGGCCGAAAAGAAACAGGAAACCCGTACTTCGGTGGTCATCGTCGATGCACCGCCACCGCCGCCGCCACCGCCGCCGCCGCCGCCGAAGCAGGACACTCCGCCGCCGCCGGTCAAGAACCTGGCGCCGCCGAAAACCACGCCGCTGCCGCCGCCGCCTGAAGCACCGCCGATCGAAGTGGCCGAGCCGCGTCCGACCGACGTCTACCAGCCCCCGGCGCCTCCGGCTCCTCCGGCTCCAGTCGCGGACATTGGCGCGAGCGTCGATATCTCGTCGAAGAACATGAACCCGCCGAAATACCCGCCGGCTGCGGCCCGCGCCGGTATCGAAGGCACGGTCATTCTGATCATCGATGTGGATGCCAACGGCAACGTCACCAACGTATCCGTTGAGAAGTCCAGCCGTAACCGCGATCTGGACCGTGCAGCGATGGATGCCGCGCGCAAATGGCGCTTCAATCCATCCGTCGTTAACGGCCAGAAGGCAGCCGGTCGCGTCCGCGTACCGGTGGACTTCAGCATGGGCGGTTAATCTCACACACCGCACTTGCATCACCCTTTCGTAAACCGCAACACTCTCAATCAACACTTATATAAAGGTAAGCGTCATGCTGCAGGAAACCATCATCGCCGCCGCAGCGGGGGGCAACAACGCCGCGAGTGCCCTCACGCAGATGGGCTTCGAACACTTGATCCACGAAATGACCAGCAAGCCTGGTGAATTCGCTGTTTCTTGGGTTGTGTTGCTCACCCTCGTGATCATGTCGGCACTGTCCTGGTACTGGACCGTCATCAACGCTCTGAAGAACACCCGTCTGAAGAGCCAGGCAGACCGCGTCACCAGCACCTTCTGGGACACGCCGAACGCACAGGACGCTATCCGTTTGATGGAAGAACAGCCGCGTAACGAGCCGTTCTCCAAGATCGCACTCGATGCCGCCCAGGCCGCTGCGCACCACCAGCGTTCTGAAGGCGCTGCCGCTACCGGCGTCGGTGAAACGCTGAGCCGTTCCGAATTCGTTGATCGCGCGCTGCGTCAGGCCGTGACTCGCGAAAGCTCGAAGCTGCAGAGCGGCATGACCCTGCTGGCTACCGTCGGTGCAACCGCGCCGTTCGTAGGTCTGCTGGGTACGGTGTGGGGCATCTACGGCGCCCTGATCCGCATCGGTGCGACCGGCCAGGCGTCGATCGACGCGGTTGCCGGCCCGGTGGGTGAAGCGCTGATCATGACCGCCATCGGTCTGTTCGTCGCCATCCCGGCGGTGTTCGCCTACAACTTCTTCAGCAAGATCAACAGCTCGACGATCGCCAAGTTCGATACGTTCGCGCACGACCTGCATGACTTCTTCGCCACCGGCTCGCGCGTTCGCTGAGCCGGTAGTACCCAAGTAGTCATCGACAAGCATTGACGGAGCCCGCAAATGGCTTTCAGTAGTGGTAATAGCGGCGGCCCGATGGCCGAGATCAACGTCACGCCCCTCGTGGACGTGATGTTGGTGCTTCTGATCATCTTCATCATCACCGCGCCGCTGATGTCGCATAAGGTCAAGATCGAACTGCCCGAGGCCAATCTCGTGCAGGAAAAGGATCAGGAAGCGCCACCGGTTCCGCCGATCACCATCTCGGTGAAGGAGGACGGCTCGCTGTTCTGGAACGACGAGGCGATCAGCAAGGAAATCCTGGAATCGCGTCTGTCCAGTACCGCCCAGCTGCAGCCGCAGCCCAAGCTGAATCTGCGTGGCGACAAAACCACGAAGATGCGCACGATCTCTGAAGTCACCAAGATCGCGCAGGCGCAGGGCATGCTGGATATCGGCTACGTCGCCACCAAAGAGAAGGGTCAGTAAGCCATGGCATTCAGTACGGGTGGAAGCAAAGGCCCCATGGCCGACATCAACGTCACGCCGCTGGTGGACGTGATGCTGGTGCTACTGATCATCTTCATCGTGACCGCGCCGATCATGACGTATCCGATCGACGTGGCGCTGCCGCAGCGGGTCATCAACCCGCCGCCGCAGCTGCGCGAGCCGCCGCCGCCGATCGACCTGCGGATCGACGCAAGTGGTTCCGTTTACTGGAACAACTCGCCGATCAGCCCGCGCGACCTGCAAGCCCGGATGACAGAAGAAGTGCAGCGCGATCCTACCAATCAGCCGGAACTGCGCATTGATGCCAACCAGGACGCACAGTACGACGTAATGGCGAAGGTTTTGGCTGCCGCCAAGAACGCGCAGATGCAGAAGATCGGATTCGTGCAGCCGTAAGCGCGACGTCCAGCGACACCTGAAACGCCGCCCACTGGGCGGCGTTTTTTATGCGATTGCTGCGGCGGTGTGGAAGGACGTCCCATGCCAGGACATCTCTCGCGTGGGAGGTGCAGGGGACAGCCAAAGCGTTTTTGACACGGATCAACGCGGAAAGGCGCGGATCAAGCCGCTAAGCGTTCTTATCCGTGTGCATCTGCGTCAATCCGTGTCCAAGAAACTTTAGCCTGCCCGTCGCCATTAACTGGTCCCGGCCGACGCGCTGGCTCTCTTGCCAGCTCGTAGAATCCAGCGTAGCGTCGGGATTGCCAACCACATTCAGGAGTCCGCTATGGCTTTCTCCGATTCGGCAGTTTCCTCTCGCGGTTCCGCATTGGCGGAGATCAACATCACTCCGCTTGTCGATGTCATGCTGGTGCTGCTAGTGATTTTCATGGTGACCGCACCCATGTTGACGCGCTCGATCAATCTTTCGCTGCCGCAGCCAACGCCGGAGACAGTTATTACCAAGCCACTGCAACTGCGCTTGGAGGTCGCGGCGGACGGTACCTATCGGCTGGATGATCGCCCGTTGAGCCTTGCGGATCTTCGCCAACGTCTGGAAGAGGCCAGTGTCTCCGATCCAAGCGCAGTGCTCTCTGTCGAAACCGCGTCCGATGCCGACTACCAGCCGGTGGTGGCTGCATTGGCGGCAGCCCGCAATGGCGGCCTGACCAACATCAGCATCCGGTAGCTTCGGTCACACTACTCTGGGAACGTTGGCCGGCAGCGCCTCAGCGCACGGACTCGAGTATTGCCAGGTAGTTCTGTACCGTGTGCTGCAGGCCGGCGTACAGCGCCTCGCTGATCAGAGCATGGCCGATCGATACTTCCAGTACCTGAGGCACCGCCTCCAGGAACTCTTCCAGATTCGTCTGGCTCAGGTCATGGCCGGCGTTAACACCGAGGCCTAACGCTCTAGCTTCGACAGCGGTCCGCGCGCAACGGTGCAGTTCGGCATCCGCATCGCCGTTGGCCAGTGCTTCGGCAAAGGGGCCTGTGTAAATCTCGACCCGATCCGCACCGATCTCGGCGGCGCGTTCCAGTTGCGGACAACCGGCATCGACGAACAGGCTCACCCTGCAACCCAGAGATTTCAGTTCAGCGATCAACGGCCGCAACCGCTCCGCATCCTGAGTAAAATCAAAGCCGTGATCGGAGGTGATCTGACCATCGCTGTCCGGTACCAGCGTCGCCTGGGCCGGACGCGCCTGCTCGCACAACGTCAGGAAACCGGGATAACCCTCGCGTGGCGGCGCAAAAGGATTGCCCTCCAGATTCAGTTCCACCCGGTTTTCGCGGGTCAGCTCCGCCAGCGCAAAGACATCATCGGCGCGGATATGACGCTGGTCCGGCCGCGGGTGCACGGTGATTCCGTGGGCGCCGGCGTACAGGCAGGTGCGTGCCGCGCGTACGACGTCGGGTTCGCTGCCGCCGCGCGAATTGCGCAGCACGGCTATCTTGTTGACGTTGACGCTGAGCGCGGTCATGGCACTGCCTTGGCGATCAAGCCGCAGGCGGTTCCATCGAGGAGCGATTAGCGTCCGCCTTGCGCGCTTCCGCCAGCTGGCGTAGCCGGCGCAGTTCTGTGGGATCGATCATCTGCGATTCGTCTCGGCTGGTGTCGCCAACGCGGGCTGCGTACCAGCCAACGATCCAGGCCAGGAACAAGCCCAGCGATGCCAGCAGGCAAACGACCAGCAGGGCCAACGACGAGGTCCGCAGCGCGACGCCCAGCGAGCCAATGGCAAGCAGCAGGTAGAGCCAATGCATGATCCGCCCCCGTGGTGAATGGCGGAAGTTTACCCCGTCGGCGGGCGGGCAAAAACGGTCACCGTTCACAGCAATGGCGACATCAGCCGCGCCAGGGCTTCCGGCAGGCGCTGACGCCAGAACGCCCGGTTCCGTTCGGCATGGACGGGCTCGGCGGCGGCGAATTCGCCTTCCAGCAACTGCGACAGCACGCCCGCAACGCCGCGGTCGCGGAACAGCATCGATATCTCGAAGTTCAGCCGAAAACTGCGGTGATCGAAGTTGGCGCTGCCGATGATCGCCAACCCGTCGTCGCACAACAGCGTCTTGCTGTGCATCAGCCGCGGACCGTACTCGAAGACCTTCACCCCGGCGGCCAGCAGCTCGTCGAAATAGGACCGCGCCGCGTACGTCACCAGCCGCGAATCGCTCATCTTGGGCACCAGCAGCCGCACATCCAGTCCGCCCAGCGCCGCGGAGGTCAGCGCCATGCGGGCGGCTTCGCCCGGTACGAAATAGGGCGTCGTCAGCCATACCCGGTGGCGCGCCTCGTGGATGGCCGCCACGTGCATGCGGTGGATCGCCTCCCACGCCGAGTCCGGGCCCGACACCAGCGTTTGTGCCGGAATGCCGCCTTGCACATTTGCCTCCACCGCGCCCCACAGGCGAGTGCCGTGGAAGTCGCGGCGTTGCCGGCCGGAGGTGTAGACCCAGTCTTCAACGAACACCTGCTGCACGCTGCGCACGACTTCGCCCTCGATGCGCAGGTGCAGGTCGCGGTAGGCGCGGGGATTCAACGCCTCGTTCTGATCGTCGGTGATATTGATGCCGCCGGTGAAGGCGATACGGCCGTCTACCACCACGATCTTGCGGTGCGTCCGCAAGTTGACCCATGGTCGCGTGAACGGGCGCAGGCGCGTGGGATGGAACCAGCTGAACTCGCCGCCGGCTTCGACCAAGGGCTGAAAGAAGCTGTCCTTCACCCGGCCGCACCCCACCGCATCCACCAGCAGCCGAACCTTGATGCCGGCGCGTGCGCGCTCCACCAATGCATCACGAAGACGGGTGCCGCTGCGATCCGCTGCGAAGATGTAGTACTCAAGATGCACATGGTTCTGCGCCGCCGCAACCGCGTCCAGAATGGCGTCGTAAGTCGCGGCGCCATCGACCAGCAGCTGCACCGACGTGGCGGTGGATGGCGGCAGACCGGTGGTGGTCTGCGCCAGCATGTTCAGCTCGCTGCAATTCTCGTCGGTGGGGCAATAAACGTCGTACGCCTCCAGACTGGAGCGCGACCGGTGCCGTCTGAGTTGCTGCCGTTTGATCTTCTGCGGACCCAGCAGAAAGTAAATCAGATAGCCGATGTACGGCAGCACCGCCAGCGACAGCACCCAGCTCAGCGTCGCCGCCGGTTCGCGCTTCTGCAGAATGATCCAGCCGCATAGCGGCACGATGTACAGCAGCCAGGCCGCGGTCAGCCAGCCCTTCAGGTTGGGGATGGACAGGAACCCGTCCCAGAACGTTTGTATGGCAGTCAGCATCCACCGATTCTATGCGGTGTCGCGGTGATTGAGACGTCCGCGGCGTAAGCTGGCGGCATGGGCGAAGCGAAGCATCCGGGCATCAAGGGACGGGGATCCACCGGCTATCTCCCGGGCCGGTTTGCCGTGACCACCCCGGTTTCCACCGACGATGGCTGGCACCAGCCGGACCAGGAAGGCGATATCGAATCATCGCCGCAGACCCAGGTACGCGAGGAAACCGCCCGCACTATCATCAGCCGCAACCAATCGCCGGACGTCGGCTTTTCGCAGTCCATCAATCCCTACCGCGGTTGTGAGCACGGCTGTTCCTACTGCTTCGCCCGGCCGTCGCACGCCTATCTGGACCTATCGCCAGGGCTGGATTTCGAAACCAAGATCTTCGCCAAGACCAATGCGGTGGATGTACTGCGACGCGAACTGGCCAAACCCGGCTACCGCGTTAGTCCTATCGCGCTAGGCATCAATACCGACGCTTATCAACCCACCGAACGCAAGTTGCAGCTGACCCGGCGGATCATCGAGGTGCTGGCAGAAACCAAGCATCCGTTCTCGCTGATTACCAAGAACGCGCTGGTCGAACGTGACCTGGATCTGCTCGCACCCTTGGCCCACGACAATCTGGTGCAGGTCCACTTCTCCATCACATCGTTGGACAACCATCTGTCCTCACGGCTGGAGCCACGCGCTTCCGCACCGCATGCGCGGTTGCGCGCGGTGCGTCGCCTGAGCGAAGCGGGCGTGCCGGTCGGTGTGATGTTCGCCCCGGCGATTCCATGGGTGAATGACAGCGAATTGGAAGCGGTGCTGGAAGCCGCGCGCGAGGCAGGCGCAACATCGGCCGGCTACGTGCTGTTGCGCCTGCCGCATGAAGTCGCACCGCTGTTCCGCGACTGGTTGCAAACGCATCTGCCCGATCGTGCCGAACACGTGATGAGCACGGTTCAACAGCTGCGCGGTGGCAAGGACTACGACTCGACGTTCGGCAAGCGGATGCGCGGCGAAGGCGTCTACGCCGATCTTCTCGCCCGGCGCTTCGCCTTGGCGACCAAGCGCCTGGGCTTCAACCGGAATCGCCACGACGACTTCAACTGCGATCTTTTCGTTCCGCCGCGCAAGCCATCGCCGCAAGGCGAGCTGTTCTAGCCACCTACCTTCGTAGGAGTGGTGCCGGCATGCCGGTACCGGTAAGTCGCGACCGGAAATCTAAAGCTCTTAGACACGGATCAATGCAGATGAACACCGATAAAGCGGTTTACTTCTTATCCGCTTCTATCCGATTTGATCCGTGTCAAAAGCCTTGCCTATTCTTCCGGTCGCGACTTGACCAGCCATTCGGCTGTTAAAAACCGTCGCTCCCACAAAAGAGCGGATACGAGCGCTGGTTGCACCATTGTGGGAGCGACGTGAGTCGCGACCGCGGCAACGAAACACCCCGTGAGACAGACCAGAGCGGTAACCCGCTGACAATCAAATAATCCGAAGCGTGATTGCCTTCAACACAGCACGCGTGCGATCACGCGTACCCAGCTTGTCCAAAATGGTAGAGACATAGTTCTTCACCGTTCCTTCGGCCAGGAACAAGGTTCGTGCGATTTCCTTGTTCGAGTAGCCGCCCGCCAGCAGCCGCAAGATCGAAACCTCGCGTTCGTTGAAGGTATCGCTGGGAGGAGCCTCGTCGCGAAAGCGGAAGCGTGCGCGGACCGGGTCGGTGCTGACCGGTTGCAACAATGTCTCCCCTGCCGCTACCCGTTTGATCGCATCCTGCAAATCTTCCGGTGCCGCGTCTTTCAACAGAAAGCCTTGCGCGCCGGCTCCAGTTGCGCGCAATAGCAGGTCGCTGTCGTCGAACGTGGTCAGCAACAAAACCGGGGTGCTATCACCGCGTGCGCGCAAAGCGACCAGCGCGTCGATGCCATTGATGCCCGGCATGCGGATATCGCTGAGCACCACATCCACCCGCGTGGCGGCGAGTTGAGTGAGTAACTCAGCGCCGTCACCGGCTTCGAATGCAATCTCGATGCCGCCCAGCCTCTCGATCAACGCACGCAAACCGGCACGAACCAGCGCCTGGTCGTCAGCCAGCGCGATACGAACAGGACTCGTCATGCGGGGAACCTTGCCTGTAGCTGCAGACCACCTTGAATGCGCGTGCGGACGAGAAGATCGCCACCCAGGGCGGCGACACGCTCGCGCATTCCACACAGACCATTGCCTTCCCGAACGGCGCCCCGCAGCTGGCCGTCGTCCTCGATCTTCAGCACCACGCCATTTTCTTGCGCGCTGAGCTGTACCCACAACGTATCGGCGTGGGCATGCTTGGCGGCGTTGGTCAGTGCTTCTTGCACCACCCGCAGCAGTGTTTCGGCGAGCGTGGGATCGACGATGCATAGGTACGGGTCGATATCCAGCTGCAAGCGCGGGCGCGGCAGAGGCGCCGCCAACGCGCGCAGCGCCATTTCCAGATCCAGACCGCGGGAATCACGCAATGCTTGCACCACATTGCGGATGTCGTCCAGCAGTTCAGTCGACAACTGTTCGGCCACTTTCACTTCCGGATGTCCGGCCAAGGCGGGATCCGCCGCCAGTGCACGCAGGTTGAGTTTCATCGCGGTGAGCTTGTGGCCGGCGACGTCGTGCAGCTCCCGCGCCACCCGGAGCCGTTCGGCACCGCGGGCGCTGTCGCTCAGCAAGGCACGCGTGGCCAGCAGGTCGGCGTTGACCCTGGCCAACAGGTCGCGTGAACGTTCGGCGGTGACCGCGTAGTAAACACATAGCGCGGCCAACGCCTGGAAGCCCATGTTGATCAGCACCATCATCGCCGGCGAGTTGAAGCCACTGTCGGCCATCAGCAGATAGAACGCCACGTCGACCAACAGCACCGCGGCTATCGCCCATCGCGGCGGCCAAAACCGGAAAGCGCATGCGGTCCAGATCACCAGCAGCACCTGCGCGGTACCGACCAGCGGCGCCACCCAAGTCAGCACCAGCGCGATGATAGGCATCAGCACCAGCGCTGCATGACGGGTCCGCTGCCAGTGCTCCGGTCCGGTCGACACGGTAGCGAACAGAACCGTGAATACCGATAACACCACCACAGCGGCAAATAGCCGAGATGCGGGGACGAACTGCAACGACAGCGCGACGGCGCCGACTGTGAATAGCCCGGCCAGGGTCATCGGTTCGCGCAAGCGGCGGAAGAATTCCAGCATGTGCGCATGCTGCGCCGGGCGTCCGGACGTTGGCAATGCCTCCGGTGCAAGTGATGACTTCTGGCAGGTCGGCCGTGCGGTGGTTGCCGGCACGACTGCTGACACAACGCTGTCAGCAGGCCACCCCTAGTCTTGCTACACACCCGCGAACCGCCGAGGCGACCATGAGTACGCAGGTATCCCCCTCCCCTTCCCCTGGCTTGCTGGCGCGGGTTCTACAAAGCTATGTCGCGGGAATCGGCCGCGGCATGGTCAGCGGCGAACAGCTCATCTATCCAGGAGGCTTCCCCATGCTGGACCCGCGTCCTCATCTCGACGGCCGCCATGATTTCGATTTCTATCATGGTCGCTGGCAGGTGCATAACGAACGGCTGAAGGAACGCCTGGCCGGCTGCGACGAGTGGGAACACTTCTCCGCCACCCAGCACTGCCAGCCGATTCTGGGCGGCGTCGGCAACCTCGACGACTTCGTTACGCAATGGGGTGGCGGGTTCCGTGGCATGACACTGCGTTTGTTCGATCTGAACGCGCAGCGATGGAGCATCTACTGGGCTAGCAACCGCACCGGCATGCTGGAGCCGCCGGTAGTGGGACGTTTCGAGAACGGCGTTGGTACGTTCTATGGCCACGACCAGCACAAAGGCCAGGCGGTGCTCGTGCGTTTCCTCTGGCACGAGATCTCAGCGGACCGCGCGCACTGGGAACAGGCATTCTCGACGGACGATGGCCAGCATTGGGAAACCAACTGGCATATGCGGATGACGCGTCTTTCGTGATGGAATGCGCTGCGAAGGAACATGCCATGAGCCAACGGGCTGTCACCATGCGTTGCGTGGAAATCCGTTCCTATCGGCTCAAGCCGGGCACGCGCGATACGTTCGATCGATTGATGTCGGATATTTCCGTTCCAATGCTGCGGCACTGGCAGACCGATGTGGTGTGCCACGGTGCTTCGGCGCATGATGAGGTCTTTTATTATTTGGTCCGCGCGTATTCCAGCGTGGAAGACCGGCAGCGCCGTCAGGATGAATTCTATGGCGGCACGGAATGGCGGGACGGACCGCGGCAAGCCATTCTCGATCTCATCGAAGACAGGGCGTGCTATCCATTGGGTAGCACGCCCTACATCGGTCGTCATTCCCATGGACGACCACACCATCGACAGGCTCAGGAACAAGGAAAATAACAATGTTTGATGCCCTGCCCCTCCGGCGTGCCGAACACGCCATCGTAGAGCTGCGCCAATACACGCTGCATCCTGGTCGGCGCGACGAACTGATCGAACTATTCGAACGCGAGTTCCTGGAAGGACAGGAAGCCGCCGCCATGGAAGTGATCGGTCAATTCCGCGATCTCGATCATCCCGACCGCTTCGTGTGGCTGCGCGGGTTCTCCGACATGTCCACCCGCCGTGAAGCGCTGGCCGATTTTTATGGTGGGCCGACATGGAAGGCAAATCGCGACGCCGCCAACGCGACGATGATCGATTCGGACAACGTGCTGCTGCTGCGCCCCGCTTATCCCGGCTCCGGCTTTCGCGTCGAAGGAAAGCCGCGGCCGCCGGGAGCGACCGCATCATCGGACGGATTGGTAGTGGCGAACCTGCATTACTTCGATGCGCCGGTCAGCCCCTGGTTCCTGGCGCATTTCCACAATATGCGTCGGCCGCCGCTAGCCGCGATGGGCGCGACGCTGTTGGCCAGTTTCGTCACCGACTACAGTGAAAACACCTTCCCCGCGTTGCCGGTGCGCGAAGGCGAACATGTGTTCGTCTGGTTCGCCCATTTCGCCGACGAGCAGGCGTATGCGCGCTATTGGCAACTAATGGAGGCGCTTTCGACCAATGGCGGTTCCAAGCCGCCGCAAGTACCGCACCGGGTCGAGTCGTTGCGGTTGAAGCCCACCACCCGCTCGCGTCTGGGCATTTCGTGGTGAGCTGCCGGTCGATATGGCGGTGGACGCGCGCGTCGGCGATGATGCGCGAATGCGCCGCGCCGACCGTCTGTTCCTGATCATCCATGCTCTGCGTGGCCGTCGCACTGCCCTGCCCGCCCGCAACCTGGCCGAGACCCTCGGCGTCTCGCTACGCACGGTTTACCGCGACGTGGCCGACCTGCAGCTGTCCGGTGTGCCGATCGAAGGCGAGGCCGGCGTCGGCTATCTGTTGCGCAAGGGCGCGGACATTCCGCCGCTGATGTTCAACATCGAAGAGCTCGAAGCCCTGGTCGTGGGCACCCGCTTTGTCCGCGCCTTCGGTGGTGAACGGCTGTCGCAGGGTTCGCGTTCGGCACTGTTGAAAATCGAAGCGGTACTGCCGCCTGAACTTCGCGCACGCGCCAAACGCACGCGAATCTTCGCGCCTGTGCTGGAGGGACGCCTCGAAGCCACCGGTATGATCGATCGCCTGCATGCTGCCATTGAAGGCCAGCGCGTTTTGGCGCTGGCCTATCGCGATCAATCCGGCGAACCCACACAGCGCGAAGTGGAGCCGCTGTGCCTGTCCTTCTGGGGCGGTAGCTGGACCTTGGGTGGCTGGTGCCGGCTGCGTGGCGATTTCCGCAATTTCCGACCCGACCGCATCGTGGCCGTGTCGGAAACTGGCGAGGTGTTTACTGAAACACCGGAGCGCGGGATGGATGCTTATCTACGCGCCGTGGGTGTTCAGCCGGAAGCTAGTATTTGATTTGTTGCGATCCTTGTGGGAGCGACGTGAGTCGCGACCGGAAGAACAAAGCTCTTTGACACTGATCAACGCAGATAAACACGGATAAAGCTTCGATGTTTGATCAGCTTCTTTCTGCGCTAATCCGCGTCAGAAGCGTTTGGTTTCCGGTCGCGACTCACGTCGCTCCCACATGGAAGCTCTGCGTCCACGGAGAAAATCAAACATCCCCGTCTTGCGCCCAGCCTTCGCCGGTGCCGTGGGTGTACACGCGGTCGCTCTCGAGCACATCACCCGCTGGAATCGCTTCTTGCTCATCCAGCCGCGCATAGATCGGAGTGAAGTCGGGGGCGGTGGCGTCCATCAGCTGTTCGAAGCTGTCGATGACAAAATACGTCTTCTGATAGGTATCGATGCGGTAGCGCGTCCGCATGATGCGCTCCAGATCGAAACCGATCCGGTTGGGTGCCGGCGATTCCAGCGAATACAAAGACTCGCCCTTCGACGACACGATGCCCGCACCGTAGATGCGCAGGCCTTCAGGGGTATTGATCAGGCCGAATTCCACCGTGTACCAGTACAACCGGGTCAGGTGCTGCAGCGCGTCCGCGCCGACGCCGTGCGCCTTCACGCCGCCCCGGCCGTAGGCCTCCATGTAATCGGCGAACACCGGGTTCATCAGCAGCGGCACGTGGCCGAACAGATCGTGGAACAGATCGGGCTCGGCGATGTAATCGATCTGCTCCGGCCGGCGGATCCACCAGGTCACCGGGAAGCGCCGATTGGCCAGGTGATCGAAAAACTCCAGCTCCGGCAGCAGGCCTTCCACTCCGATCAGGTTCCAACCGGTGGTCTTCCCTAGCACTTCATTGAGTTCGTCGAAGCGGGGAATATGGTGCGGGGTCATGCCCATCGCGTCCTGTGCCTGCAGGAACTCCTGGCAGGCGCGGCCCACCAGCAACTCGCGCTGACGCTGGTACAACTTGCCCCAGGTGTCGTGGTCGACCGCCGGGTAGTCCGCCGGTTGCTCCACCACGGCGGTCGTATAGACCGGCACATAGCCTTTGTCGGTCTTCCGGCCTTCAACAGGCTTGTACTCGACGCGGCGTGGCTCGTTCATGGACGGGTCCGGGGAGTGGGCGTGTGCAAGCATGCTATCGCCGAAGCGGCGCAATGGGATTGCAAAGTTGCGCGTGGTGGTCGCTTTGGCGCAATCTTGTTGCGTAAAAGCGCCAGGAGACACATCTAATGGTCGAATCCATCTCATTGGACCGCACCGACCTGCGCCTGCTCGCGTTGCTGCAGCGGGAAGGCCGGGCCGCCAATACCGAGATCGCCGCCCAGGTGAACCTGTCGCCTTCGGCCTGCCTGCGCCGCATACAGCGGCTGGAAGCGGCCGGCGTGGTCAGCGGCTATGCCGCCCTGGTCGACCCCAAAGCGGTGGGCCTGGGGCTGCAAGCCTTCGTTCGCGTGCAGTTGGAAAAGCACGGCCAGCCCAGCATCGACCTGTTCGCCGACAACATGCAACGCTGGGATGAAGTAGTGGCCTGCTACGCGCTCACGGGCGATATGGACTATCTGCTGCATGTGGTGGTGCAGGATCTGGAACACTTCTCGCGTTTCCTGCTGGACAAACTGCTCAACGCCAGCGGCGTGGCCGACGTTAATTCCAGCTTCGTACTGCGCACGGTGAAGGCGTTCAGCGGATTGCCGCTGCCGAAGGGATAGCGGCTGTGCCCGGGTGCTTGCGCGTTGTAGGAGCGACGGGTGTACGTGAAAGGCAGCGCAAGGTGCTTCAGCAGTAGGCGATGTAATGGTCCCTCATCGACGGCGATAAACTTCCCGTATGAACCAGTTCCAGCACTCCTGGCAACGCGCATGGACCGGCATTGGTGCACGGACGGACGGGCAGGGGGCGTACGAGCAGTTGCTTGCGCGCTATTCGGAACCGCATCGCCACTACCACACGCTGCAACATCTGGGCGAATGCCTGGCGATGTTCGAATCAGTACGTGGCTTGGCCGAGCATCCCGACGAAGTCGAACTCGCGCTGTGGTTTCACGACGCGATCTACGACACCCATCGGCCCGACAACGAAGAACGCAGCGCCGACTGGACGCGCGCTGCGTTGCTTGATGCTGGCGTCGCCGCCGACTCGTCCGATCGCGTGCATGCCTTGATCATGGCGACACGGCATACCGCCAATCCCACGCTGCCGGATGAGCAACTGTTGGTAGATATCGATCTGTCCATTCTTGGCGCGGAGCAGGCGCGCTTCGACCAATACGAAGAACAGATCCGCAAGGAGTACGCGTTCGTGCCGAGCTGGCTGTTTCGCCGCAAACGCAAGGCGATTCTGCAGGGTTTTCTGGATCGGCCGTCGATCTATAGCACGGCGCATTTTCGCGAAGCGCTGGAGCAGCGCGCCCGCGCGAACCTGAGGCAGACGACGCGTAGAGCGGCGATCTTATGCTGACTGTTAAACCGTCATGGCAGCAGTGTCGACATAGCATCCTTGTGGGAGCGACGTGAGTCGCGACCGGAAACATCAACGTCGCGACTCACGTCGCTCCCACAAGGAATTAACCCGTGCCTTCTGTAGAACCCGGCAAGCCCTGTTATACAACATACGTTAGCGTCACTGCGCTTTGGCCGTCTTCTCTTCGTCGCCGCACTTGCCGTCACTGCCCCACAATTTGCCGAGACGAAACTTGCTTTCCTCGCAGTCCGACTTCGCCGTAACCGGCGGCGGCGTCAAGCGCGCAGCCTGCGCGGCAATCCGCGTTTGCTGCAATTGCGCCAGCTTGGCGCGGATCTGCGGCATCGCCGCCAATGCCGCTTTCTCGCCTTCCAGAATGGCGTTGTTGCGCTGCTGGAAATCGGCCGGGCCGATGTCGCTGACCTTGGGCCTGATCACAATGTCCGCGCGCGCCAGTTCCTGTTCGCCCAGCTTCTGACCCATGATGCCGATCGACTGGTTGACGATGCCCAGCATGCTGGCGGGACGCGTGCCGGGCGCCTTGGTGGAAATATCCACCGCAATGACGAAGTCGGCGCCCAACTGCCGCGCCGCATCCACCGGTACCGGGCTGACCACGCCGCCATCGACGAAGCTTGCCTTACCAATCACCACTGGTTCGAACACACCTGGAATACTGCTGGAAGCGCGCACCGCCTGACCGGTGTTGCCACGCACGAACACCGTGCGTGCGCCGGTTTCCAGCTGCGTCGAAACCGCAGCGAAAGGTTTCTTTAGCTTCTCGATGGGCCGCTTGTCGACCAGATCGTTAACGTAGTCCTGCAGTTTCTGGCCTTGCACCAGGCCGCCGGAGAACAGGCGCACGTCGCGGATCTTCGCTTCATCCAGTGCGAACGCCTGCTGCTGCATCTGGAACGCGTCCATACCGCTGGCATACAGCGCGCCAACCACGCTGCCGGCGCTGGTGCCGGAGACCACGACGGGCTGGATGCCGTTGGCTTCCAGCATCTTGATCACGCCGATGTGCGCGAAACCCTTGGCCGCACCGCCGCCCAACGCAATGCCGACACGGATATCCGGCGGCGGAGGTGGCGGTTCAACGACCGTCGGCGGAGGGGTAGGCCGGGTGTTGTCGAAGCACGCGCTCAGCAGCAGCGTGAAGGTCAGCAGCCAAAGCGGGCGAGCGCGGCGGAGCGTAGTCATTTTGGTCAGGCCGGATAGGCGTGGTTGGAGCAGGGCGGTCAGGGCGCTGCGGTAAGGCGAGCGGCGCAGCATACACGCCGGCAGCCCAACGATATCCAACCGTCCGCGCCTATGTCGGATCGGCGTCCCGCCGCGAGCTCTTTCCGTCAGATCACGGCAAAAGCGAAGAACTCGCGGCGGGACGCCGCTCCTACAAGGGCACCTCCAGGGGGCATCGACATACGGAAATCCGTCCCTCCGCATGGAAGAACCGGCGGAGCGGCCGCGAATCCCCGTTACCTTCAGCCTGAACGGTACTTCCGGCGGTTGCCCCGGCTGTTGCTGTAATGCAACATTCGCGTGCTAGCGCCGTCGGCGCCCCGACCACCCACTCTCCGGATAGCCATCGCCATGTCCCAGCTTCGCTCCGCCGCCGTGCGGCCGCATCGCCTTGCCTTCGCCATCGCCGCTTTGCTGCCCTTCGGCACTGCCTTTGCCCAGGAAACACCGACGGCTGTCGCCGAATCACGCGAGGCTCCCGCCGCCACGCTGGATGCAGTGCAGGTCACCGCGCAGCGCAGGGTCGAAAACATCCAGGACGTGCCAGTGTCCATTTCCAGCGTCAGCGCCGAAAAACTTGACGTGCTGGGTTCCGGCGGCAATGACGTGCGCTTCCTGTCCGCACGCGTCCCCAGCCTGAACATCGAATCTTCCTACGGCCGCGCGTTCCCGCGTTTCTATATCCGCGGCCTGGGCAATACCGATTTCGATCTCAATGCGTCGCAGCCGGTTTCGCTGATCTATGACGAAGTGGTGCAGGAAAGCCCGTTGCTGAAAGGCTTCCCGGTGTTCGACCTGGAGCGCATCGAAGTGCTGCGCGGTCCGCAGGGCACGTTGTTCGGCCGCAACACGCCGGCTGGCGTGGTGAAGTTCGAATCCGCCAAGCCCACGCGCGAACTGAGCGGCTACGGCCAGCTGTCCTACGGCACCGACGACATGTGGAATTTCGAAGGCGCCGTCGGCGGCCCGCTAAGCGAGCGCTGGTCCGCGCGCGTGTCGGCGATGTACCAGCGCAAGGAAGATTGGGTGGACAACACCTACGCCGGTCCGAGCGACGGCTTCGAGGGCTACGACGAATCCGCCGCCCGCGTGCAGTTCCTCTATGAAGGCGATGCCTTCGAAGCGTTGCTCAATCTGCACAAGCGCCACCTCAATGGCACCGCGCGACTGTTCCGCGCCAACATCATCGAACCTGGCAGCAACCGTTTCGTGGCAGGCTTCGACAAGGACAAGGTGTCCACCGATGGCGTCAACTTCTCCGAGCTCGATACCTGGGGCGGCAGCGCGCGCCTGCGTTGGGAGTTTGGCGACTACAACCTGCATTCGATCACCGGCTATGAAACCGCCGAATCGCTCAACCGCGGCGATATCGATGGCGGCTACGGCGCGGCATTCCTCGGCCCAGGCAACTCCGGTCCCGGCTTCATTCCGTTTGCGTCCGAGTCGGCCGACGGCCTGCCGGACCACAAGCAGATCACCCAGGAATTCCGCCTGGAATCGAACTACGACGGCCAGTTCAACTGGCAAGCCGGTGTCTTCTATTTTAAGGAAGACATCACCATCGACAGCTTCAACTACGACTCGCTGACGCCTGGTAATCCGCAGGCGGGTCACGCGGTGCAGGAACAGGAAAATACCGCCTGGGCGGTGTTCGCTTCGGGTGAATACGACGTCACCGACAAGCTGAAGCTGCGCGGCGGCGTGCGTTATACGCAGGACAAGAAGGACTTCTCCGCCAGCGTGCTGGAAGCCGCGCCTTTCGGTGCGCCGGTCGGAGGCCCGTACGTGGTCAGCACCGACGTCAACGACGTCAGCTGGGATGCCAGCGCGGTGTATGCGTTCAACGATGACGTCAACTTCTACGGCCGAGTGGCCAAAGGCTTCCGCGCGCCTTCCGTTCAGGGCCGTCTGCTGTTCGCCGCCGCCGATTCACCTAACGGCGGCGTATCCAACGCGGACTCGGAAGAAGTGATTTCGTATGAAATGGGCGTCAAAGCCGACCTGTGGGACAAGCGCGCGCGCGTGGGCTTCAATGTGTTCCGCTACAACGTGGACAATCAGCAGATCATCGCCGTCGGCGGCGGTTCCAACATTGCCACGCTGCTCAACGCCGACAAGAGCACTGGCCAGGGCTTCGAGTTGGATTTGGAAGCGTACCTGACCGACAGCCTGCTGGTGACGCTAGGCAGCAGCTACAACGACACCGAGATCAAGGACGCCAACCTGGCCGTGCCGGGTTGCGGCGGCGGCTGCACCGTCACCGATCCAGCCGTGCCGGGTGGCTACTCAATCGATGGCAATCCGCTCCCGCAGGCGCCCAAGTGGGTGCACAACCTGACCGCGCGTTACGGCATCCCGATGGGCGAGGGCGCCGAGTTGTACGTCTACACCGACTGGGCTTATCGCAGCGAAGTAAATTTCTTCCTGTACGAATCGCTGGAGTTTCGCGGCAGGTCCACGCTGGAAGGCGGCCTGCGCGTCGGCTACGGCTGGAATTATGGTGACTACGACGTGGCGCTGTTCGGCCGCAACATCACAGACGAAACCCGCATCGTCGGCGCCATCGACTTCAACAACCTGACCGGCTTCATCAACGAGCCGCGCAGCTACGGTATCGAGTTCACTGCCAAGTTCTAAGACATCTTCTTAATCCGTCATCCCGGCGCAGGCCGGGACCTAGCGACTTGTGCGACGCGAAGACAAGGCACTGGGTCCCGGCTTACGCCGGAAGTGCTTTTCAACAGCCGAATGGCTGGTCATGACGATCAAGATCTACGGTGCTTTGATGACCGCCGCGGAACACCCGCGCCGCTTTACGGCGCGGGATACAACGCAGCGCGCACCACATCCAGAAGCTGCTCGTCGGGATCCTGCCGCTGTTCCCAGTACATCACGCCACCCAACCCGCGTTGGCGCACGAAACGCGCCTTCGCCTGCAGCGCCTGCGGGTCGTCATAACTGATCAAGCGCCGTTGCTCTTCGTTCCAGAGCCACGCGGATTGCGCCTGCTCGTCCCAGTAGCGAACCACGCCGGGCTTCCCGAGATGGTCACGTGCGATCTCTTGCCAGGAAATAAAACCACCGTCGCTGCCGAAGCGCTGGTGCAATCCGTGTTGTTCGACCGCCACATCGCCGAACGTGCGGCCATAGAACGCCAGCCCGATATTGATCTTGCGCGGTGGCGCGCCCGCCTTGATGAATTCGTCCACGGCTTTTTGCGTATTGCGGCTATCCGGCGCCGCCGTGCTTGAACGATACAAGGACGCATGATGCCCGGTCGTCGGCGTCAGGCTGCCGTAGAAGTCGTAGGTCATCAGATTGATCCAGTCGAGTATCCGGGCGATCTTCGCAATCTCCAGACCCTTGGCGGCTTCGCCGTCGGCCGCCGCGATGGTGAGCAGGTAGCGGCGACCGCTGTTGGTGGTACTCAAGGCATCCAGCTTTTCCCGGATGGCTATGAGCATGCGGGTGAAATTCTGTTTGTCTTCCGGGCGGTGGCTGATGCCAGGACCGGGATGGGCCGGATACTCCCAATCGATGTCCAAGCCATCCAGATCGTGCTTGCGTACCAGTTCCACGGCGGTGTCGGCGAACCGCGCGCGTGCGGCCTCGGTGAGTGCTGCTTCGGAGAAATTGCCCGCGCCCCAGCCGCCGATCGACAGCAGCACCTTCAGATCCGGATTTGCTTCGCGCAAGGCCACCAGGCCAGCCAGCGAACGCGCCGCGGTTTCCTGTGGCAGGAACACCTCATGCGACGGGTTGACCAGTGCGAACGCGAAATTGATGACGTCCAACTTGTCCGCGCTGATCTTCGGAAGCGCGGGACCATCGGCGACGTAGCCGATGATCCGGTAGTCATTCGCGGCGATATCGTCCGGCTGTTCCGCCCGCGCAGATACGTGGATGACCATGGCGACCCATGCCAGGCCGACCGCGAGATATTTCCTTGACGCTCCCATCCGTTGCACACCTCACGCGATTGCGAGAGGGCACTATACGGCGCAGCGCCGGCAGAGAATTGAGACGATGATTCGAAGAATCGGGAGACCGGTGCAGACAAAAAATGGCTGCAGGTCTGTCGCGCCTGCGCACCATCAAGTCAGGAATGCGGCGGGTCGCGGGGCGGGAAACGCAACAACACGCCGCGCTCTTCTTCTTGTTCCCCGCGTCGCCATAGGACGGGCACTTCCTGAGGCACAGGCAGTTCCAGCTCATCGTTCGCCTTGGCGGCTTCTTCTTCCTCGATCTCCCAGCTGTAGCGTTTGCGCGGCAGCATCGGATCGAGCTTGCGGAACAAGATGGCGGCGATGAAACCCGCCACGGCACCGCCCATATGCGCCTGCCAGGACACGCCGACTTCGCGCGGCAACACCGTCAGCACCATGCCGCCGTAGAACAGGAACGCGATCATGCCGGCGGCAATCGCCGCGCGGTCGCGGCGCAGCAGGCCCAACATGAAGATCATGAACATCAGGCCGTGAGTCAGCCCACTGGCGCCCAGGTGATGCGTACCAGCATCGCCCAGCCACCAGGGCCCCAATCCAGCGCCCAGCCATACCAGCGGCAACGCGTACAACGTGGCCCGCGGATAGACGCTGCCGGCCAGCGTACCCAGGATCAGTAGCGCGGTAGCGTTGGCGGCGATGTGCTCGATCGACCCGTGCAGCAACGGCGCCGTCAAAATGCCCCACAGCCCCTCACGGCTCATTGGCTCGATCGCGAACGGCCGCCAGTCGAAGCTGCCCTGCGCGGAGAACACCATAATCAGCAGCAGCACGAAAGCGAGGCTGAGGTTCAGCGCCCACAGCAGGCGCCGGCGGTCATGCTGCCGTTGGGTTTCCGGGTCGAAGGCCGGGTGATCGGGATGATGTGGGTCCATGCATCATGCAATGGCGCCGCTGGTTCGGATTGCAAGGGTGGTCATGGTGGTTCTCATACGGATACACCATCCCGTCCCCGGGATATTCCTACGGGTGAGTTGCAATTGGCTTTAGAGAGGGTTGCGGCAGTTCACTTCGCCGTTGGCTGGAGAGCACGAAGCTGGTTAACGTTTTCTCTTATTGCTTGCTGAGGCGGACAGTTTCCGCGCTGCCGCGGGCGTCACTTGTTCTTTGCTCGTGCAAAGAAAAGTAACCAAAAGAAACACGCCCCTGGCAGCGCGCCCCTTCGGGGTACGTGTCGCCGGTGGGAATTTTCGGAAGGCACATCCATGTACCTGCCGAAAACGCCGCGCGTCCTGCGCGGCGCCCCAAGGGGTTGTACCCACCGGCGCCACCGCGCCTTAAAGGGGACCCCAAAAGTCAAAGGCAACGACAAACGCGACAGCAACAGCAAAGCAACAGCAATCGACTACCTGGTGTACACACACGGATACGGTTTTTGCTTCTGTTCTTGACTGTGCTTTTGACGTTGCCTTGCTTTTGCTCTTCTGCTTCTCGGGGCCCCGTTCAGGTGCGGCAAGCGGGACGGGTAAAACCCCGCAAGGGGCGGCGCACAGGATGTGCGCCGTTTTCGGCAGGTACATGGATGTACCTGCCGAAAATTCCCGGCCCGATTGCGAACCCGAAGGGCGGGCCGCCTGGGGCGTGCTTTCTTTTGGTTACTTTTCTTTGCACGAGCAAAGAAAAGTGACGCCCGCTGCAAGCGCGTAGACCACCAGCTCCAGCGAGATATTCGCGTCAGCGCCAGGACAATACAAAACTACGCCGAAGCTCCAGGCTTAGCCGGCCGCATCAAACTCAGAACAATGGTCACACCCAGAATCACCACCACACCCGCCAACGACCACAACACCGGAATCTTGAACACATCGATCAGCAGCATCTTGGTGCCGATGAACACCAACACCACCGCCAACCCGTAAGGCAGCAGATGGAAACGATCCGCCATGCCCGCCAACAGGAAGAACATCGCACGCAAGCCCAGCACCGCGAATACGTTGGACGTCAGCACGATGAATGGATCCGCGGTGATTGCGAAGATCGCCGGAATACTGTCCACCGCGAAGATCACATCGGTCACGCAGATCAGCACCAGCACCACGAACAAGGGCGTGTACCAGCGGACGCCGCCCTGCTTCACGCTCAGCGCATCGCCGTGATAGGTCGGCGAGAGACGTAGGTGCCCGCGCATCCAGCGCAGCGCGGGATTGGCTTCCAGATCCGGTTCCTTGCCCGCGGCGAACCACATCTTGATGCCGGTCACCAGCAGGAACGCGCCGAACAAGTACAGCAGCCAATGGAACTTGGCCAGCAGCGCCGCGCCGGCGAAGATCAATAGGCCGCGCAGCACGATGGCGCCCAGTACGCCGATTACCAGCACACGCTGGCGCTGCTCTTCCGGTACAGCGAAGTAGCTCATCAGCATCAGGAAGACGAAGATGTTGTCGACCGCCAGCGACTTCTCCACCAGATAACCGGTGAGGAACTCCAAACCGACCTTGCTGGCCATCGCCGCGCCGGCGGTTTCGTTCAAGTACCACCACAACCCGGCATTGAACAGCAACGCCAGGCCGACCCAGCCCAGGCTCCAGTACAGCGCTTCCTTGAACGTCACCTTGTGCGCGCCGCCATGACGCATCAGCACCAGGTCGGCCAGCAAGGCCACGACCACCACGACGGCGAAGCCGCCCCACAACCACACATTGCCAATCGTCTGCATTCGCGACTCCGTCGAAAGTAAAAGGCGTACGGGCCGCAAAGGCAGAGGGATGCGAATGGAATGGAAGATATTCCCGATTCCAGGGCAAACCTTCGCCATGCGGCGAAGGTCTTGCTCACAGCCGATTAACCGACTGCCGTGGGACCGGAGCGATATGCTCGAAATGACGGCCTGCACGTTGGGAGCTACTCCCCTTCTGCGGCCATTCTCACGGCGCAGGGCGGTGAGGTCAATCCGACAGGTAAAATGATGGTCATGAATACCCCACTTCCCGTTGTCCGTCTCAAAAACGCCTGGCGCTCCAGCCACCCGTGGATTTTCCAGAAGCTGGTGGAAAAGCCCGTCCAGAAGCCCAAGCCCGGCAGCCTGGTCGATGTCGTCGGCGTGGATGGTGAGTGGATCGGCCGGGGTTTCTACAACGGCCATTCGCGCATTGCCGTGCGCATTCTGGAAACGCACCCCGAAATTCCGGTGGATGCCGGCTGGTTCTCGCGCAAGATCGCCGATGCGGTTTCGCTACGCCGTGATGTGTTGAAGCTGGATGCCACCACCGACGCCTGGCGCGTGGTGCATGCCGAAGGCGATGGCCTGTCCGGGTTGGTGGTGGACCGCTATGGCGATCTGCTGGTGGTCGAATTCTTCAGCGCCGGCATGTTCCGCCACCGCGACTGGATCTATGAAGCGTTGAGCGAACAATTCCCCGGAGCACGCTTCTATAGCTTCGCCGAGGAGCATGTGCAGAAGCAGGAGAGCTTCGATTACCGGCCGGTGAGCAGCGCAGGTCTCGAAGCGCCGGCGCCGAGCATCATCACCGAAAATGGCGTGAGGTTCCGCGCCGACCCGGCCGGCGCGCACAAGACCGGCTTCTTCGCCGATCAGCGCGAGAACCGTGAATGGTTGTCGCAACAGTGCAAGGACAAGCGTGTGCTGGACCTGTGCTGCAACACCGGCGGCTTCGCGGTATATGCCAAGGTGCGTGGTGCGGAAGAAGTGGTGGGCGTGGACATCGATGAGGACGTCATCGAGATCGCCAAGGGCAACGCCAAGCTCAACGACGTCAAGTTGAAATTCGTGCAGGCCGATATATTCCCGTACCTGCGCGATGCGGCAAATCGCGGCGACCAGTACGACGTCGTGATCCTGGACCCGGCCAAGATGACGCGCGACCGCGAGCAGGTGATCACCGCGCTGAAGAAATACCTCGACATGAACAAACTGGCGCTGGGCGTGGTGAAGCCGGGCGGCTTGTTCGCCACGTTCTCCTGCACCGGCCTGGTCAGCGAAGAACAGTTCCTGGACATGCTGCGCCGCGCCGCTTATTTCTCCGGCCGCACCATCCAGATCCTCAAGGTGTCCGGCGCCGGTGCCGACCACCCGTTCATGGCGCATGTGCAGGAATCGCGTTATCTGAAGGCGGTGTTCTGCCGCGTGGTGGATTAGCTCAGGAGCGAGGTCGGTTGCGACCAAAAATCAAAGCTTCTTAGACGCGGATCAACGCAGATAAACGCGGATAAAAGCATTCATTGCTTTATCCGCCTCTTTCGCACTGATTCGTGTCAAAAATGGCTTTATTCTTCCGGTCGCGACTCACCGGCGCCAGCATGCTGGCGCCGGTGAGTCGCGACCGTATTAATCGACCGGAAAAAGAGCCGCCTCAGCTCTCCGGCGACAACTCAATGCAATCGAACTGGACGTTCGGATCGACGTCGGCGTCGTAGTCCACGTCGTCGCGCTCGAAGCCGAACAGCTTGAGGAACTCGCGCTTGTAGCTGGCGTAGTCGGTCAGCTGGAGCAGATTTTCACTGTTCACCTTGGGCCACAATTCCTTGCAGGTTTCCTGCACGTCCTCACGCAGTTCCCAGTCGTCCAGGCGCAGGCGGTTTTCATTGTCGGTTTCCGGCGGCTGACCATCAGCACGATAAAGACGCTCGCGGAACAGGCGGTCGAGCTGTTCGATGGTGCCTTCGTGCAGGCCTTTCTCCTTCATGATCTTGAAGACCATGGAGATATACAGCGGCATCACCGGAATGGCGGCGCTGGCCTGGGTCACCACCGATTTCAGCACCGCGACATTCGCACCGCCGCCGATCTTGCGCAGGCGTGCGTCCAGCCGGTGAGCGGTGGCATCCAGATCCACCTTGGCGCGGCCCAATGCGCCGTGCCAATAGATCGGCCAGGTGATCTCGGTACCGATATAGCTGAAAGCCGCCGTGCGCGCGCCAGGCGCCAACGCATCGGCACGTTCCAGTGCATCGACCCACAGCTCCCAGTCCTGGCCGCCCATGACGGTGACGGTGTCTTCGATCTCCTGCTCGGTCGCAGGTTCGATCGATGCCTGGATGATGGTGTCCTTGTTGGTGTCGATCGCGGTCGAGCTGTACGCCGCCCCGATGGGCTTCAGCGCCGAACGCTTCACTTCGCCGCTGCCGGGCAGCTTGCGCACCGGCGAGGCCAGCGAATAGATCACCAGGTCCACCTGGCCGCCCATCTCGTTCTTGATCAGCTCGATGGCCTGGGCGCGCGCTTCATCGGAGAACGCATCGCCATTGATCGAGCGGCTGTACAGGCCTTCGGCCTTGGCGAACTTGTCGAACGCGGCGGCGTTGTACCAGCCAGCGGTACCGGGCTTCTTGTCATTGCCGGGTTTTTCGAAGAACACGCCCAGGGTGTCGGCACCGTAGCCGAACGCCGTGGTGATCCGCGCGGCCAGGCCGTAGCCGCTGGACGCGCCGATCACCAACACCTTCTTCGGACCATCGCTGCGCACGCCATGTGCCCGGACCGCGGCAATCTGGTCGCGCACGTTGAGCTCGCAGCCGAGCGGGTGGGTGGTGGTGCAGATGAAGCCACGGACCTTGGGATGAATGATCAACGTCGTTACCGGGTTATGTGCCTGCGCAGCATCTTAGTCTCGCGCCCGTCGAGAATGAAGCAAAGGTGCTACACACGCCTGCGTATGGCGCGGCACAAGTACGGCAGAAAGGGGGAGTGCGTCCTCAATAGCCGCTCTCGCGCAGCGTGTCCTGTACCTGCTCATGCCGTGCCTGTAATTGTGGTGAAGGCGCTTTGCCGAGCAGGCTGACAATGATGATTCCGACGGTGGAGGCGAAGAAGCCAGGCACTATCTCGTACAGCGCGCTGCCCGTTTGTTTCCACAGGACCACCGTTGCCGCGCCGACCACCATGCCTACCAAGGCGCCGTTGCGGGTCATGCGCTTCCAGAACAACGACAGCACCACCACTGGTCCGAATGCCGAACCGAATCCAGCCCAGGCGTAGGCGACCAGTCCGAGCACGCGGCTCTCCGGGTCGCGCGCTATCCAGATCGCCAGCAGTGCGACCGACAGCACCATGGCGCGCCCAAACCACACCAGCTCTTTGTGGCCGGCTTTGGGGCGAACGAAACCGCGGTAGAAATCCTCCGTCAGCGCGCTGGAACAGACCAGCAACTGTGCCGACAGCGTGCTCATGACCGCGGCCAGGATCGCCGACAGCAGCACACCCGCCACCCACGGGTTGAACAAGAGTTCCGACAATGCGATGAACACGCGCTCGGGGTTTGCGTTGACCGGTCCGGCCACGGCAGGGTTGGCCGCGAACCAGGCAATACCGAAGAAGCCGGTCGCCATCGCGCCGGTCAGGCACAGGACCATCCAGGTCATGCTGATGCGGCGCGCACGTGGAATCGTCGCCAGACTGTCGGCAGCCATGAACCGCGCCAGGATGTGCGGCTGGCCGACGTAGCCCAGTCCCCACGCGACAGCGGAAATCACCGCAACAACGCCGCCAGCGCCGATCCATTGCAGCCGCGCCGGATCGGTCTGTTCGATCAGCGCGATCGCCGTTTCCGGCCCACCGGCGCCGATGATCGCGAACACGGGCACCAGCAGCAGCGCGAAGATCATCAGCGTTGCCTGCACGGTGTCCGTCCAGCTGACCGCAAGAAATCCGCCGATGAACGTGTAGGCGATCGTCACCCCGGCGCCCCAGAGCATGGCTTGCTCGTATGGCAGTCCGAACATGCTTTCAAACAACCGTGCCCCGGCCACGATGCCGGACGCGCAATAGATGGCAAAGAACACAAGGATCACCACCGCCGACAGAATTCGCAGCAGTCGGCTCTCATCGGCGAAACGGTGGGTGAAATAGTCCGGCAGTGTCAGCGCGTTACCCGCGCGTTCGGTATAGACGCGAAGCGGCCCGGCCACATATTTCCAGTTGCACCAGGCGCCGATGACAAGCCCGATGGCGATCCATGCCTCGGAGGCGCCGGTCAGGTACAAGGCACCCGGCAGGCCCATCATCAGCCAGCCGCTCATATCCGATGCACCCGCGGCGAGCGCGGTAACGTAGCTGCCGAGCGAGCGCCCGCCGAGAATGTAGTCATCGAAGGTGCGCGTGCGGCGCCACGCCAGGAAACCGATAGCCACCATCAGCAGCAGATAGGCGGTGAACGTGACGAGCAGCGGCGTGCCAGCAGTCATGTGAATCCTTGTGGTCTTCGATGAAGTGCCGCGCCGATAGACGTGACATAAGTAAGGGCGGTAAATCGCCGGCCCGCAAGCGTATTCACGGGAGTGGCGGGCAGGGTAAAGGCGCGCGGCGTGACTGGCAATCGGCGCTGCACCACGCACCGGATATGCCGCTGCGGCAGAGTGAGAGGGAAGCCAAATCCTGGTACTGATTGTGGGCTTCTACCTGCACGCAATGTTCGGAGAATCAAGTCACATCGGCGGCTGGCGCAGCCTTCGGGATAACAACCACTGCATCGCCATGAAGAATCTCTTGTCGTGTCGCCCCGGCGTTGATTCTGGTTGTCATCGCGGTCGTTCCGCTCAGTGGTCGTGGTCAACCGGGACCACCCTCCGACCGCTTCTTCGTCGATACGACTCAGGCCGCTTCCGCTACAACACCGACGCGTTCGTCGGCGCGCGGCTTGACCGGACGATTGACCAACAACACTCCAGAGAACACCAGCCCCAGCGCGGGCAGCAAGGTCCAGCCCAATGACTCGCCGAACAACCACGCTCCGGCAACGACGCCGGTCAGCGCGATGACATAGCCGATCTGGCTATAGGCCACGCTGTCGGCGATACGCTGCAATGCGGCTGCGGACACGTTGGCGGCCACGGTGACCACGATCATCAACAGCACCAGCGGCCACAAAGTGATTGCTCGTGGCAGCGAGGCCATGGCGTCGCCGGAGAAAAACAGCGGCACCAGCATCAGTGCCTGCACGGCCATGGTGCCGGCAGTGGAAGTGGGTGCATCCATGCCGGTCGGCCAATAGCGCGAGCGATAGACATTGCCGGCCGCCAGCAGCACCGGCACTGCCAGCGCGACCACCAGTGCCAGCGCCTGCTCGCTGTCCACCGCCTGCGCGCGCGGCAGCAGCACCAGGCTTACGCCCAGCAAGCCCAAGCCGGTTCCGATCAGCGCATTGCGCGACGGCAGCTTCCGCTGCACCAACGCCTGGAACAACGAGGTGAACAATGGAGACAGCGTCACCACCACGGTGAAGATCCCGGCCGGAATGCGCGCCAGCACCCAATTGCCCACCAAGGCGGAAGCGCTGACCGCGATCAGGGCGGCAATCGCAAAGAACCGCAGCGCAGCCGGATCGGTCGGCAGCCGGGTCCCGCGCGCGACCACCAGGGTGACGATTACGCTGGCTGCGCCGACGACCTGGAAAAAGGACACCGCGACAGGACTTAGGCCCTGGCTCAGCAACAATTTGCCGATCACGAAGATGCTGCCCACCAGAGTGCCGGCGGTCAGGGTAAGTAGCAGACGGGCGGTAGAGGTATGCATCGCGGGGCTTCCAGGGCGGGATGACTGCAGGATAGGCATTGGCCAGCGACGGATAATCCGCCCGGAAGTGATTAGACTGTTTCCCCATGTCAACAATCCCGTTGGGACAAATCCCCATTCCCGACCTGCCCGGGCTGCTGGCGTTCGTCCGGGTCGCCGAGCTGGGCAGCTTCGTCCGCGCCGCCGAAACCCTCGGCCTGTCCAAGGCGGCTGTGAGCAAGCAGGTGTCCGGTCTGGAGCAGCGCCTTGGGGCGCGCTTGTTGCACCGGACCACGCGACGGTTGAGCCTGACCGAGGCCGGCCAGCTCTACTTGCAGCACGCACAAGTCGCTTTCGCCGAAGCGCGCGCCGCCGAGGACGCCGTTACCGAGGGCAGTGAAGTCCCGCGCGGGCGTCTACGCGTCGCTATTCCGATGACATTCGGCGTCATGCACGTGGCGCCTTATGTGGGTGCTTTTCTCAGCCAGTATCCGCAGGTGGACATCGATTTGCGGATGGCGGACGGCCCGCAGGATCTGATTCGCCAGGGAGACGATCTGGGCATCCGGCTGGGTCAGCTGGAATCCTCCAGCCTGGTCGCGCGCACCATCGCCCACAGCCCCGTCTATCTATGCGCCTCGTCGGCCTATCTGGACCAGCACGGACGGCCTCAACGCCCGGACGAACTCAGCCAGCACGATTGCCTGCATTTCAGCCTGGCCTCCGCGGGCCGCACCTGGGAGTTTCGCTCCGGTGAGGAAACCCTGCGCATCGCTCTGCCGGCACGGTTGGACGTCAACAACACGCTGGCACTGAAAATGGCGGCGCTGGCCGGCGCCGGCATCGCGCGCATTCCGGCTTTCGTGATTGCCGATGAACTGCATGACGGCCGTCTGGAAAGGGTGCTGCCGCAATGGTCGCTGTTGGGCGTGGACGTGCACGCAGTGATGCCGGCGCGCCAGCATGTGCCGGCCAAGGTGCGCGTCTTCGTCGAATACCTGCGCCAAGCTTGGGCAGCGCAGACGGATTGGCGCACGGCAGCTCAGCCCGGCGGCTGACGCAGTCCCTGCGACGCCGCCCAGTACACTGTCCGCATGGATATTCAGACGCTACTTCTCCTCTTGCTCGGGCTCGCGGCTGCCGCGGTCGTGCTGCTCATCGTGCTGTTGCTGCGCCGCCCCGAAGCGCGGCTGGAGCAAGCCTTGCGCGAAGAGCAGCGCAATGGCCGCGGTGAACTGCGTGAACAGCTGGACAGCCTGTCCAAGCAGCAGGAAACCCGTATCGAAGGCTTCGGCCGCAACCTGGCCGATCTGAGCATCCGCACCGACCAGCGCCTGGACGTGTTGCGAGACAGCCTTGCCGAAGATGCCAGGAAAGGGCGCCTGGAAGCGGCCGAATCGCAACAGCGTTTCGCCGACGTGCTCAGTCAGCGGCTGAGCGAACTGACCCAACGCAATGAACTGCGTATCGGCGAGATGCGCGCCACCCTGGAAGACCGGCTGAAGTCGTTGCAGGCGGACAACACCGCCAAGCTGGAGCAGATGCGCCAGACCGTGGACGAGAAACTTCACGCCACCCTGGAAACGCGCCTCACCGAAAGCTTCGGTAATGTCACCGCCATGCTGGCGCAGGTGCACCAGGGCTTGGGCGACATGAACAAACTGGCGGCCGACGTGGGCGGCTTGCAGCGCGTGTTGAGCAACGTCAAATCGCGTGGCGTGTTCGGCGAAGTGCAATTGGGCAACCTGTTGGAACAGGTATTCACGCCGGACCAGTACGCCGCCAATGTCGTCACCGTACCTGGCAGCAATGAGCGGGTGGAATACGCGGTGCGTTTCCCCGGTTCCACCACCGACTCGGCGGTATGGCTGCCGATCGACGCCAAGTTCCCGCGCGAAGACTACGAACGCCTGCTCGATGCACAGGAACGCGCTGACGCGGAGGCCGTGCGCGTGGCGGGTGACGCGCTGGAGCGCGCCATCAAGAAACAGGCACTGGAAATCCGCAAGTATGTGGCGGCACCGCACACCACCGAATTCGCCATCATGTTCCTGCCCACCGAAGGCCTGTATGCCGAAGTGCTGCGCCGCCCCGGCTTGTTCGAAGCCATGCAGCGCGACCATCGCATCACCCTGGCTGGCCCGACCACGCTGCTGGCGCTGCTGACCAGTTTGCAGGTCGGCTTCCGCACGGTTGCCATCGAGAAGCGCTCAGCCGAAGTCTGGCGCATCCTGGGCGCGGCCAAAAGCGAGTTCGGCAAGTTCGGCGACGTGCTCGATTCGGTCAAGAACAAACTGGAACAAGCCAGCAAGCAGATCGACAACACAGGCGTGCGCACCCGCGCCATCGCCCGCACCCTGCGCGAAGTGGAAACACTGCCGGGGGAAGAGACCCAGAAGTTGTTGGACGCCGCGGCCGATAGCGACGAGGCGGAGTAGGGCGGCTACTGTTTGTAGGAGTGGTGCCGGCATGCCGGCACCGGTAAGTCGCGATCGCAAATGAGATCTACACGCAGGATCCCTGTAGGAGCGCCGTCCCGGCGCGAGCTCTTCCTGGCAGATCGCAATAGAAGCGAAGAGCTCGCGGCGGAATGCCGCTCCTACAAATACAAATGATGGGTGTCGCGCTTCAAGCGCCCGGTGTGGAAAACGAAAAGCTACTGGACACGGATCAACGCAGATAGACACGGATAAAAGCATTCGATGCTTATCCGCTTCTATCCGCGTTGATCCGTGTCTAAGGCTTTGGCTGTTCTTCCTGTCGCAGTACCGGCATAGCGGCGCAGGTCTACACGCAGAAGTTCTGTAGGAGCGGCGTCCCGCCGCGAGCTCTTCGCTTTATCGCGATCTGACGGAAGAGCTCGCGGCGGGACGCCGCTCCTACAAAAGCAGGACGCCGCTCCTACAAATACCAATGATGGGTGTCGCGCTTCAAGGACCCGGCGTGGAAATATCCGGCATCGGCATGGCATCCACCGGCACCGTCGGGTTGTTTTCGTCCAGCAGATAATCCGGCAGCGAATCTTCGTTGTCGCCCTGCTTGCTGCCTTCGATCTGATAGGCGCGGCGCTGCATCCACGAATCGCGCACCAACGTGTAGTCGTCCACGGCGCCATCGCGCAGGCTGTCCAGCGACAGCAATTGCGCGCGCGTGTCGACCAGATTCAGGCCCTGCAGGAAAATGCGGGTCTTGTCCTGTTCGATTTGCCGCACCGGACTGAGCGGCATGTCGCCGGCCAAGCCCAGGACATCGCGCACGGTGCGCGGCCCGAACAGCGGCAGTTCCACATAGCGCGAACGATGCCAGCCCCACGTGCCCAGCGTCTGCCCGAAATCTTCCCGTCCGCGCGGCAGCTTGGCGTCGCTGGCCGGGTCGAACAGGCCACCGATGCCCAGCGTTGAATTCAATACGAAGCGGCCCAGTGTCTGCCCGGCGGCTTTCGGTTTGCCCTGCAGCAGTTGGTTGACCAGGGTCAGCGGCTGGCCCAGGTTGTCGAAGAAATTGCTGACGCCCAGTCGGACCGGGCGCGGAACCGCTTCGACGTAGGCGCGCGCCAGCGGCTTGGCGATGGTGCGATCCACCGCGTTGTTGAACCTGTGCACCTTGCGGTTGTATTTCTCCCAAGGGTCGTACGCCTTGGGCAACTGCGCCGCAGCTGGCAACGTGGGGTCGGCGATCGGGTCGTAGGGTTCCTGGCCATAGATGGCGGCGAAATCCTGTTCCGCGGACGTGCTGCCGTTGACAGTAGGCGTCTCGACTGTCGCGGCCTCCCCCATGGGAGCAGGCGCGGTGTCGCCGGCCGGCGTGGCTTCGGCTACGGAGCCGCCATCAACAGGCGCGCTGTTGGATCCGCCGTTGTCAGGCGTGCTGTTATAAGGCGTGCTGTTATTAGACGCGCTGTCGATGACCACCGGCTCGGCCGGCGAAGCGGACGAGGCGGCGGGTGGTGCGGAAGCGCAGGCGGAAGCCAGCGCGGCGAACAGTACGACGGTGCTGACGCGAAACAGGTTCATCCCGGTTCCTTGGGCTAACGTGGGGGGTTGCCGCTACGCCGGATAGTCCAGCGTCGGCGTCAATCGATAGGCTGCCCGCAGATCCGCCAAGCCCGCGGGCTCGCCATCGAATTGCGGGGAGTTGCCGGCAGCACGCAGGCGCGCGGCGAGTTCCGCCAACAATGCCAGCCCGGCGCTGTCGACGGTAGTGACGTTGGTCAGGACGAAGCGTTGCGTACCGGGCAACGCTGCCGAAGCCTGCCGCCACAAGCGCGTGGCAGCAGCACGGTCCAGCGCACCGGTGAATACCAGCGCGCTGCCGTCGCGGCTGACGCCGGCGTCAGTTGACGTCGCCACTGACCTGCATCCTGCCGGCGCGCAGATCGGCAGCGACCTGCGGAATGGATTTCTGCCGCAGCGGCGCATCGAACTGGTTGCGGAAGGTCTGCACGAACGACACGCCTTCCACCATCACGTCGAAGATCTTCCACTTACCGCCAACCTGGCGCAGCAGATAGTCGACCGGCACCGGGTCGCCGTCCGGGCGGATCATTTCGCTGGACACCTTCACCCCGCGGCCGCCAGGCAGCGCGGTTTCCGACTTCACCCGCACCTTCAGGCTCGTATTGAAGTCCAGCAACGCCGAACCGTAGCGGGTCATCAGGCTGTCACTCAGCGCATCGGCGAACAGCTTGATATCCGCATCCGACGCGCCGCGGCCGTGCATGCCCAATACCAGCCGGCCGGCATAGTCGCGATCGAACAGCGTGTTGAATTCGCTGGATACATACTCGCGCAGCGCCGCCGGATTGCCTTTGAACTCGGCGCGGCGCTGTTCCAGCGTGGTCAGGATGCGGGTGCTGCTGGCCAGTACCAACTGGCTGGCGGCGCTGGGCGCAGCCTGCGTCCGGGCGGCCTGCGCGAAGGCCGCGGGAATGGGTGCCGCGGCTACCAGAGCCGAGGCGAGAACAACCGACAAAAGAGAATGCTTCATAAGAGGCCTCAAGGCTGGGGAACTTCTTCAGAGGGAGCAGGCGGCGGCGTTGCTTCCGGCGTCGTGCCAGTGTTGCCGCCGCCGCTGAACATGTACTTGCCGGCCAGTTGCAGCAGATCGACCGCCGGCTGGGTGAAGGCGATCTCATCGCCGGACTTCAATACTTCCGGATCGCCGCCCGGCGACAGCCCGATGTAGTTCTCACCCAGCAAACCGCTGGTGAAGATGCCGGCGGCGGTGTCGCCCGGCAGGTCCTTGTACCGGCCGTCGATGGAGAGCGTCACGACGGAGTCGTATTTGACCGGGTCCAGCTGAATGTCAGCCACCTGTCCGATCACCACGCCACCGATCTTCACCGGCGCCTGCTTGCGCAGCTGGCCAAGATTGGTGAAGCGCGCTTTCAGTTCGTAGCTGCTGCCACCGAAACCGAAACGTTGGTTGGTGGAAGCCAGCGCCAGCACCAGCAGCGAGGCCAGTGACAGCAATAGGAACGCGCCGACGGCGAATTCTAGACGGGGTCCGCGAATGGACATGGCATTAACTCCGGAACAGCAAAGCGGAAAGAACGAAATTGAACATCAGCACCAGCAGCGAGGCATTGACCACCGCGCGGGTGGTTGCCACCGAGGTGCCTTCGATAGTGGGTTCTGCGTGGAAGCCGACATAGGCGGCGACCAGCGCGGCGGTACCGCCGAACACCGCCGACTTCAGCAGCGCCACACCGAAGTCGTCCCAGAAATCCACGCTGTTGCGCAGCGCCGACCAGAACGTCCCGTTGTCCAGGCCCAGCACGTGCACGGCTTCGAAATAGCTGGCGCTGATCGCCAGGCTGCAGAAGAAACCGGTGAGCAACGGCACCGTCAGCACCGCCGCCCAGAAGCGCGGCGCGACGGCCTTGGCGACCGGATCGATCGCCATCAGCTCGAGTGCCTTGATTTGATCGGTTGCACGCATCAGGCCCAGTTCGGCGGCGATGGAACTGCCGGCGCGCCCGATGAACAACAGCGCGGTGAGCACGGGACCCAGTTCGCGGTACAGCGACAGGCCCAACAGCGTCGATAGCGCATCGGCGGCGCCGAACGTGGTCAAGGTGCGATAGCCCTGCAGGGTCAGCACCAGGCCCACGAAGGCGCCGCCCACGGCGATGATGGGCAGCGAACGCCCACCGATCTTGTAGATCTCACGGGTCAGCTCAGCAAAAAAATCGCCCGTGGGCTTGGAGGCGCGAAACACCGACAGCGAAAACAGCCCGGCGCGGCCCAACGAGCGAGTGGCAGCGATGAAGGGCATCAGGCTTCGCCTCCGGGAATGGGGAATAGGGAATGGGGAATGGGAAAAGCCGTCGCTACGCCATGCCGACGTAGGCATGCAGCGATTCCCGATTCTCGATTCCCGATTCTCGTCCTCACGCCGCCTCCGTCCGTTTGGCCGTATCGAAGGCAATCGGCCCATCCGGTTCGCCGCGCAGGAACTGGCGCACCAACGGGTCGGCGGTGTTTTCCAGTTCGGTGGGTGTGCCGGCAAATACCAAGCTTCCGTTGGCGATCACCACGGCTTGGTCGGCGATGGGCAGGGTTTCATGAACGTGGTGGGTCACGATGATGCTGGTCAGCCCCAAGGTCGCGTTGAGGCGCTGGATCAGGCTCATGATCACGCCGCTGGCGATCGGGTCCAGCCCGGTCAGCGGTTCGTCGTAGAGCATCAGCGGCGGATCCAGCGCAAGCGCGCGGGCGAGGGCGACGCGACGGGCCATGCCGCCGGAAAGCTCGCGTGGATACAGGTCGGCGGCGGCGCGCAGTCCCACCGCATTGAGCTTGAATTCGACGATACGGCGAATCAGCGCGTCCGTCAGCTTGGTATGGGTGCGCAGCGGCAGGGCGACGTTGTCCGCCACCGACAGATCGGTTAGCAATCCATTGCCCTGTAGCAGCACGCCAACACTTTTGCGCATTTCCAACAAGGCGCGGCTTCGCTGCGGCACCGGCTGGCCGAACACTTCCACCGCACCGCTGACAGGCGGAAGCTCGCCGGTCAGCGCTGCCAGCAACGTCGACTTGCCGCTGCCGCTGGGGCCCAGGATCGCGGTGATGCTGCCCGCCGGCGCCGCGAAGGCGATGTCGCGCAGGATCGTGCGACCGCCGCGGTCAAGGCGGACATCAGACAGGCGAACGGCGGGGGTGTCGGAAGACGTCATGGATTGCCGGATTGTTTGGCGGGATGTTTGGCTAATCGGGTTTAACGGAAAAACAACGGGTTAGCTTCACGGCTAGCGCCTGAACAAAACCTGCACCGACGAGTTTGATTATTGTTTAAGACAGCTTGGTCACCGCATGCGCCCACATCAAGTCTCGCCACAGCCGAGTCTCTGCAATTGCGACTGGGCTGCGGCATCATGGCCGGATGCAGGGGCAGCCCCACGATTTCCGTCTTTATCCTTCCAACGATCTCGATGTGCTGGCCGCCGTGCTGGCCAGCGGGCTGCGCGGCCGTGCGGACGACTGGTGGCGGCAGGAAGTGGTGCTGGTGCCGCAATTCTCCATGCGACGCTGGCTGCAGCAGGCACTGGCAGAACGACTCGGCATCTGCGCCAACGTAAGTTTCCTGACGCCTGGCGAGTTCGTCGATCTGGCCCTGGATGCCAATCTGGGCGAGGCGCCGCGTGGCGACCGGCTGATGCCCGAAGCGCTGCGTTGGCATCTGCTGCGCGAACTCGAACACGACCCACCGGCCGAATTCGCGGGCTTTGCCGGCAACGCCGATCCGCGTTACCGCTGGTCGTTGGCGAGTGCGTTGGCCGACAGCTTCGAGAAATACCAAGCTTGGCGCCGCGATCAGTTACTGGCTTGGGAGCGCCATGCGCCGCGTGACGACGCCCAGGCCACGTTATGGCAGCGGATCGGCCGCGGCCGTCAGCATCGCGCGCGGCGTATCGGCGAGTATCTGAAAAAGTTCGGTCCGGAAGGCGTGCAGGCGCCGGCCGGGTTGCCGCCGCGGCTGTTCGTGTTCGCCTGCCAGAACATCTCGCCGGATGTGTTGCAGGTGATCGCCAGCCAGGCACGCGCAGGTGAGCAGCACTTCTATCTGCACACTCCGTCGCGGGTTTACTGGGGCGATCTGTCGCGCTGGGCGGCTGACTACACACCCGACCAGGACGACCGCTTCGGCGGCGAAAATCCATTGCTGGCCGCCTGGGGCCAGGCCGGCCGCGATTTCATCGCCGCATTGGGCGGCGGCGAAACCGTTCGCGCACGCTTCGAGGCCCCCGCTTTCAGTGAGCCCTACGACGATCTCTTGCTGGGCCGTATCCAGGCCGATGTGTTGGAGAACCGCGCGCCTTTGGCCGCGGAGGCTCACGACGCCAGTTGGCCGCGTACGCAAGTCGCAACGGACGACACCAGCCTGCAATTCCACGCCTGCCACACGCGCTTGCGCGAAGTGCAGGTGCTGCACGATCAGCTGCGGGCGCTGTTGGAACAGGAAGCGCCTGAAGGCCGCGAGCGTCTTAACCCGCGCGACATCGCGGTGCTGATGCCCGACGTGGATGCGTATGCGCCGCATGTGGAAGCTGTGTTCGGCGGCGCGCTGGGCACTCCGCGCGAGCTGCCCTACACCATCGCCGACACCAGCCCATTGGCCACCGCCGCCATCGCGGAAGCTTTCCTGCGTCTGTTGAAGCTGCCCTTGCAGCCGCTGACCTTGCCGGACTTGATCGATCTGTTGGCGGTGCCGGCGCTGGCGCAGCGCTTCGATATCGAAGACGCCGACCGCGCGCGTTTGCAGGATTGGCTGCAGGCGGCTGGCGCGCGCTGGGGTTTGGATGGTGCCGACCGCGCGCGTCATCTGGTTCCGTCAGACTCGCCCATGCTGGAGAGCGAATCCGTCCGCCTCGCGCGCGAGTCGAACGAGTACACCTTCGAGTTCGCTGTGGACCGGCTGCTGTTGGGCATGGCCAGCGGCGATGACGAACTGATCGGCGGCGCGGCTACGGGCGGAGGACACACCATCGCACCGTGGCCGGAGTTGGAAGGTCAAGCCACCGAATCGCTCGACGCACTGGTGCGGCTGTTGGCGGCGCTACGCAGTTTCGGCGCGCGCCTCCAGGGTCCGCACACACCAAAGCAATGGTCCGATCATCTGGCCGAACTACTGACAGCCGTGTTCGCCGCCGAACCTCGCGAAGACAGCGAACGCGCCGTTCTTGAGCGCCTGCACAAAGCAGTCGCCGATTTCGCCGACAGCGCGGTACTAGCCGAGTTCGACGACGCCGTGGCGCACCGCGTGGTGCTGGATCACTTCCAGGCCGAACTGGCGGGTAGCGATGCGCGTGCCCCATTCCTGTCTGGTGGCGTCTGCTTCGGGCGAATGGTGCCGATGCGGCTGATCCCCTTCCGTGTGATCTGCCTGCTGGGCATGGACGAGGCGGCGTTTCCAGGACGCGACGGCCGCGACCCGATCAACCGCATCAACCAAGCACTGGAAGACAGCGACCGGCGGGTGGGCGACCCTTCGCGGCGCGACGCCGACCGTTATTTGTTCCTGCAACTGTTCTCGTCGGCCAGCCGGGCGTTCTATGCCAGCTGGGTAGGCATGGACGCGCGCGACGGTAGCCGGCGCGAGCCCTCCGTACTCGTGTCGGAACTACTGGACACCGCCGCGCGTTATCACCACGGCGATGCAGAAGCCGTACGTGAGAAGTTGGTAGTCCGGCATGCGTTGCAGCCGTTTTCGCCCGCCGCGTTCGGCGCGGCGCTGCCGGAGGAAAGCCACGGCGACGCGCGCCGTTTCAGCTTCGACGCGCGCTGGTATCCAGCAGCGGGTGCCGATACCGGCACAGGCCGCGCCGAACGGGAAATATTCGCGTCGATTCTGCCGCCGCGCGATGAGGCGGATGAGAAAACCGTTCTGTCGCTGGCGCAATTGCGCGACGCGCTGATGCGGCCGCATGCGTTCTACCTGCAGGCCGGGTTGGGGCTGCGGCTGCCGGAGGAAGAAGCGCCGCCGCAAGAACACGAACCCTTCGGCATGCCGGATGCGCTGAGCCGCTACGGACTACGGCAGGTAGTCTTCGACGCCTGGCGCCGCACAGGCGAGGCACCGGAACTTTCGTCGCTGCAAATCGAATTGCTGGCGCGCGGCTGGTTGGCGCCTGGCGCGGACGGCCGCGCCGTGCTGCGAAACATCGTCGACGAAGTGGCGCCGTTTGCCGAAATGGCGATAGAAGAAGGCTTCACAGGCACCGGCGAGGCGCTGCCGTTCGAGTTGATGCTGGGCGATGGTGGGGCGGAGAAAAGCATGCTGGCCGGAACCCTGGAGCAAGTGCATGGCGATCGGCTATTTCGCGCAGCGCTCAACCCTACGGGCCGCCACGGCGGCCATGCGTTGCGGCACGGATTGGATTGGCTGGTGGCTTCCACGCAGGATTTGGCGTTGCACGAGCTGTCGGTGGAAAAGAAAGGCGCACTGCCGCGCATCGCGGTGCGCGAACCGCTGCCGCCATCGCAAGCACGCGCCGCATTGGGCGCGCTGATAGCGTTGCGTCAGCACGCCGCGCGCTTCCCGTTGTGTTTCCTGCCCAAGAGCGGCCACGCTTGGTGGTCGATGGCGCAGCAGGATCACGAACGCGCACTGGAAGAAGCGCAGAAGGTATGGGGCGGTGGCGCCGAGGGCGGCTTTGATGAGCTTCGCTTCGGTGGACCCGGGGAAGCGCAAGCGGCAACACGCATTGCATTGCGCGGACGCGATCCGTTCCTGGATGGTGACATCGAAGCGCGCGACGCATTCGAACTGCTATCCCACAGTATTTTCAGCGCGCTGGAGCAGGGCCAGCCTTTCGACGCGGAGGCGCTGCTGTGAGCGACGCCGTATTCGACACCAATCTGCATGCGCGCAGCCTGGTCGAAGCCAGCGCCGGCACCGGCAAGACCTATGCGCTGGCAGGATTGTTCGCACGCGCGGTGATCGTCGACCGGCTGCGCGTTCCGCAGATCCTGGCGGTGACCTACACGGTCGCTGCCACGCAAGAACTGCGCGAACGCGTACGGCTGCGGCTGAGACAGGCGGTGGAGTTGGCCGATGCCTGGAAAGAAGATGACCCAGAGACGCAGGCGGGCGACGCACCCGAAACCGCGATGCTGCGCAGGCTGCTACATCAAGCTTTGCTGACCGAGCCGCGCGAATCGCTGCCGGCATTGCGCCAGCGCCTGGCCCGGGCGCTGCGCGAAATGGATCTGGCCGCCATCGCCACCATTCACGGCTTCTGCCAACGTGTTCTGCGCGAACACGCGCTGGACACACGGCAGCCGTTGATTGCTTCGGAACTGGAAACCGCCGATACCGCCGCGCGTGAACGACTGGCAGCGGATCTGTGGCGTGCCTTCTCGCGCGATGCCGAAGGCGCGGATTTCCTGCATCGGCAATTCGGCCGAGTCGAAGCCCTCTCCCGGGCACTGCGCGACTTGTTGGCGCCAGAACCGTTGCTACCGCCATCGCCGCCGGCGTTGGTCGATCCGCGTCCTGCGCTGGCGCAAGCTTGGCAGCACGTCTGCGAAGCGTTCACCGTCCATGGCGAGCCCGCGTGCGAAGTCGTCGGCCGTGCCATCGCCGATGCTGTGCTCAAGGCGAATGAGTACAAGGCCGACCACGTCGTCTCGCTCTGGCAGTGGCTGAGGAAAGCGGTAGCGTCATCGAATCCGCCTTTGGCGGCGCATCCCAAGCTGCACAAATACCTGCCTGCCGTGCTGGAGAAAGGCACGCTCAAGGCCAAGGCGGGAAAGACACCGCAATCGCCATTATTCGCCACCTTCGAGCCCGTCATCGACACGCTGGCGGCGGTGGAAACTTGGCAGGAAGCGCGGGATCTGCAACGGCTACATGTCTTGCGTGCCGACGCGCTGCGCCGCGAACGCGCTCGCAAGGAAGCCTTCAACGTCCGCGACTATGACGATCTGATCGGCGAACTGCATGCGGCGGTCGCCGACGAACGCACATCGGCCAAGCTGGTCGGCGCCTTGCGCGAGCAGTTCCCCTGCGTGCTGGTCGACGAGTTCCAGGACACCGACGCGCGCCAGTGGCAAATATTCGCGCGCTTGTTCGGCGAAGGCAGCCTGGTGCTGGTCGGCGATCCCAAGCAGGCCATCTACCGGTTCCGCGGCGGCGACGTGAATACCTACGTTGCCGCAGCGAAGACGGCACAACAGGGCGCCACGCTGGACCGCAACTTCCGCTCGCGGCCCAGCGTCATCCGCGCCGTCAACACGTTGTTCGAAAGCACTCCACCGAGCGCATTGGGCGAGGGAATCGATTTCCTGCCCACGCAGCCCGGTGGCAGTGCGGCCGACATGGATTTTCTGCTGGATGGACAAGCCGCACCGGCAATCCACTTCCACGTCGTACCGCCGTCCGAGAATGGCAAGGACTACACCAAACCGGTTTCAGTGCGCTTGGCCGCCGAACTCTGCGCCGATGCCATTCTGCAGCGCCTGCAACAAGCCCAAGCGGGCCACGCGCTGATCAAGGACCGTTCGAACAAGACCATGCGGCCGTTGCAGCCGCGCGATGTCGCGGTGCTGGTCCGCGATCACCGCCAAGCCGCCGCCGTACGCCATGCGTTGTCATTGCGTGGCGTTCCTGCGGTAGCTTCCGGCCGGGAAAGCCTTTATCAAAGCGAAGAAGCGCAGGATTTGCTGACGTTGCTGCTGGCACTGCGTGCACCTGGCGATGACCGCCGCCTGCGCGCCGCGCTGGCCACGCCGCTACTCGGCTGGGATGCCGCACGTATCGCCGTGCTGGATGAAGAAGGCGACCTGCTGCGGCAATGGCAGCAATCGCTGGTGAGCTGGCGTTCGCGCTGGGAGCGGCACGGCCCGCAAGCGATGCTGGCAGAAGTGCTGGCAGCCAATGCCGAGCGCTTGCTGGGACAGGCTGGCGGCGAACGCCGATTGACCAATTACCTGCAGCTGGGCGAACTGATGCAGTCCGCGGCCGGCCGCAATCTGGGCACGCAAGGACAGCTGGACGCACTGCGCTATGACATCGTCCATGCCGATGGCGATGACGAAGCGCAGCAACCGCGACTGGAATCCGACGCCGGACGCGTGCAGATACTCACCCTGCACAAGAGCAAAGGGCTGGAATTTCCGCTGGTCTATCTGCCGTTCGTCGGCATCGGCCGGCAGGAGAAGGTCAGCGGTTTGGCGATGTATACCGACGCCTCCGGCCAGCGCGTGCGGCAATGGCCGACGGCACAGACGTTCGAAGGCGCTCCCGCCTGGAACGATGCCAAGCAGGCACATCTGGATGAGGAAAGCGCCGAGGATATGCGGTTGCTTTATGTGGGCCTGACCCGCGCCAGCGAAGCGCTATGGTTGTGCGGCGGTCCGCTGTCGCAGCATCACAACGCCTCATTGCACCGCCTGTTGCAAGCGCCTGCGTCTGCGCTAGAACTAATGGATGCGTTGGGTGACGCCGCTGTTGTCAGCAACGGCATGCCTCCGCTGGAGCAGCCGGGACGTTTGCCTGCCGCGTCTGTGCCGGCGGTGCCTGCGCCACGCGAAGCTCGGCGCAGACTGCACCGCGATTGGTGGATTCATAGCTTCAGCCAGCTGCACAAACAACAATCGCATGGTGCCAGCGCCATGATCGAAGCGCGCCCAGCGGACGATGAAGTACCGTCGGCCATCGCGCCACCCCGGCCACGCCAATTCGGCGGATCGCGTTTCGGCAATACGCTGCATCACGCGCTGGAACGCATCGACTTCGCCGCTTGGCGCGATCACGCCGCTGAATGGCCACCTCACGGACAAACCCAGCCGCTGATTGATGCCTTGAACAGCCAGGGCTATCCGGAAAAGCAGCACGAAGCCGGTGTTCGCGAGTTGACACCGCTGATCGCAAACACCGTCAACGCACCGATGCCCGAAGGCGTCCGCTTGTGCGACCTGCCCCAGGAAGCGCGCATCACCGAACTGGAATTCCATCTGGCGCTGCGTGGAGCCACTACGCAGGCGTTCCTCGATCTGCTGCACCGGTATGAGTTGGCGCTGGACCGCCATGATTTCGGCGTGTGGACGCAACTCACCGGACTGTTGAACGGCAAGATCGACCTGACCTATCGCCATGCCGGCCGCGTCTATGTGATGGATTACAAATCCAACGATCTGCCTTCGTATGAACCCGATGCATTGGCACAGACCATGGCGTCCAGCGAATACGACCTGCAAGCGTTGCTGTACACCTTAGCGGTGCACCGCTGGATGCAATTGCGCTTGGGCGAGCAATACGATTACGACCGCGATTTCGGTGGCGTTCGCTATGTGTTCTGCCGCGGGCTGGACGTTGCCGATCCAGCGCGCGGCGTCTTCGTCCCGCAATTTCCGCGCGCGCTGGTCGAAGCGGTGGATGCGTTGCTGGTACCGCCACTGGAGCTCGCCGCATGAGCGCGGTGACGTCGATGCTTGGTGATCGCCTGCGGCCCGTGGATATGGCGTTGGCCGACACGCTGCGCCGGCTGGATCCGCGAACCGATGAGCGCGTGCTGCTGGGCGCGGCGTTGGCATCGCTTGCGGTCGGCGCTGGCCACGCCGGCTTCGATCCCGCACGGCCGCATTGGCTGCTGGGACATGCGGAAGATCTGCCTGATGCCGACGAATGGATCGCCGCCTGGCGCGCATCGCCATGGATAAGCGAGCCGGCGCAGGAAGACATCGCCAACCCGGCAGCACCCTTGGTGCTGGAAAACGGATTGCTCTATCTGCGGCGTTACCGTGAATACGAACGCGCACTGGCCGCGGGATTGAAACGGCTGGCTGCGCAATCGCTGGTGGGAACCGATCTTGCCGCGGTGCAGCCGCTGTTCGCCGACCTGTTTCCGCACGCAGAGCAGGGCGATCGGCAAGCGCGCGCGGCGGCGTTGTCGCTGGTGCAGTCCTTGCTGTTGATCACCGGTGGTCCGGGCACCGGCAAGACCACCACCATCGCGCGGCTGCTGTTGCTGCTGATCGCGCAAGCCGATGCGCAGGGCGCGGTATTGCGTATCGCGTTGGCGGCGCCGACTGGACGCGCGGCCGACCGCATGTCAGAAAGTCTGCGCGCTGCCTTGGCGAAGTTGGATGGGCTGCCCAGCCTCCGCCCCGCATGGCGCACGGCGCTGCCGGACCGGGCCAGCACCTTGCATCGCCTGCTTGGCAGCCGGCCCGGCAGTCCCCACTTCCGCCACAACGCCAGCCAGCCGCTGCCGTTCGACGTGATCGTGGTGGACGAAGCCTCCATGGTGGACCTGCCGCTGATGGCAAAACTGGTCGACGCCGTACCCAACGGTGCGCGCCTGATCCTGCTGGGCGACCGCGATCAGTTGCCGTCAGTGGAAGCGGGCGATGTGCTGGCGGCGATTGGCGATGCCGCGGGCGATGGGGATGTGTTGCCGGAAGAGCTGGCGGAGCGACTGGCGCCGTTGCTAGGGATTTCTGGTTGTGGGAGCGACGTAAGTCGCGACCGGAAATCTTCCGCAGCCAGCGACACTCCCAAACAGGTAGATCTATTCGCGGAAGAAGTAATTGATAGTTCCAGCACTACGGTCGCGACTTACGTCGCTCCCACAAATGAGTTCCTGCCCCCACTCTTCGGCCATCGCGTCCAACTACAACGCGGCTATCGCCAATCCGAGGAACTCGATCTCGCACCACTAGCGGACGCCGTGCGCAACGGCGATGCGGACACCGCTTTGTCGCTGCTCCGCAGCCAATCGCTACGCGGCGTCGATTTCCACGAAGACGCCATCGGCCCGCTAGCACCCACCACGCGTCGATCGTTGCTGACGCACTGGCGCGGCATGGCAGCCGAAACCGACCCTGCCGCGGCGCTGGCGTTAGCCGACCGTCTTCGCCTGCTGACCGCTCTACGCGAAGGCCCGCAAGGCGCCGCCACGTTGAACGCGCAGATCGAGGAAGCCTTGGCCGGGGTCCATCGCGAGGTGTACTTTCACGGGCGTCTGCTGCTGATCGCGGAGAACAGCTATCGGCACGGATTGTTCAACGGCGATGTCGGTATCTGCCTGCGCCAGTCCGATGGCGCCACCGCGGTGTTCTTCCCGGGCGGCGGCGAAGGCGTGCGCGGTTTCCATCCCGCCGCACTGCCGGCGCATCTCAGCGCCTTCGCCCTCACCGTGCACAAGGCGCAGGGCTCCGAGTTCGACCAGGCCTGGGTAGTGCTGCCGCGCCAGGATGCGCGCACGCTGACGCGCGAACTGCTCTATACCGCGATCACCCGCACGCGCCGGCAAGTGCATCTGTTCGCGCGCGAGGACATCCTGCGCGCAGCGTTGTCCCGACAGGCACAGCGCATCGCCGGATTGAAGGAAAGACTGGCGTAGCAAGTCCACCCCGCGCCCGTGCGAGAACAAAGCGCAGCATCCGACACCTCTTGGTCGCTGCTGCCGATAGGCGGCGAGAGCAGGCGCTATACCGCGTTGCAATCTAAGCTATAACTTAGTTTTTCAGGGTTTCTGAAGAGTCAGATAGGCAATCTAAGCTATAACTTAGATTTCGCTTGCTTTTGGTAGCCTGATGATGAAATCTAAACTGTGGATTAGATTTCGGAGCATCAGTATGCAGGTCCATATAGAGGACGCCAGTGACGTCGGGCGTTGGGTTCGTGCAGTCCGCAAGGCACAGGGACTGCGGCAAGACGATCTGGCGGCGATGGTCGGTGCCAGCCATGTATTCCTGGGCGATGTCGAGCGTGGCAAGGGTACCGTGCAGCTGGGCCGGGTCTTTGAAGTCCTGCGGGAGCTCGGCATCGGCGTGAGCCTGGATATACCCGCCGACATGGCGGCCGATACATCCCGGCAAAGGCAATCGGAATGAATGCCGGTCTGCCGCCACGTCGGCTGGAGATCTGGTTGGAGGATCGCCGCATCGGTGAACTGCGCGAACAGGGCAATTTATGGGCGCTGGCTTACGATACCGCCTGGCGACAGGACGGTTACGACCTATCCCCGTCTTTGCCGCGCGCCGAAGGCGAAGTGGTTGACGGCGCCAGTGTGCGTCCCGTGCAGTGGTTCTTCGACAATCTGCTACCCGAGGAGGGCGCGCGCCAGTTGGTGGCGCACGACGCCGGGGTCGACGCCGCCGATGCCTTCGGTCTATTGCAACGATTCGGTCCCGAATCCGCCGGCGCGCTGACCTTGCTTGCGCCGGGGCAGACGCTGCTTCCGCCGGACTTACGCCTTCTGCCGGACGAGGTGCTGTCCGCGCGTATCCGTGCGTTGCCGCGCCTGCCGTTGTCGCACGACGCGCCCAAGCGCATGTCGTTGGCCGGCGCGCAGCACAAGCTAGCGGTGGTTATCCATGAGGGCCGGTTGTGGGAACCGGTGGGACGTGCCGCCTCCACACATCTGCTCAAGCCAGACCACGAACGGGTCGACGATTACCCGCACAGCGTCGCTAACGAGTGGTTCTGCATGCGACTAGCGGCAGCCTGCGGGTTGCCCGTACCAGCAGTGGAAGTGCGACGGTTGCCGGAGCCGATATACCTGGCGCGTCGTTTCGATCGCGAGGGCGACGGCTCGGCGGCACGCCGACTGTACGCGCTCGACGCTTGTCAGTTGCTCTCGCTGGACCGCACCTTCAAATACTCGCAGGCCACCATCGAACGCCTGCGCCAACTGGTTATTCTTTGCCGTCGCCCAGCAGCGACTCGTATCGCCTTGTTGCGCTGGCAGATATTCAACTTGCTGATCGGCAACGGCGATGCGCACCTGAAGAACCTCAGCTTTCTGGTTAGCGCCGATGGCCTGGAGCTGGCGCCGCACTACGACCTGCTCAGCACCGCGGTCTACCGGGCGCCGGATTGGGGCGCCGCGGAATCGGTGATTTCGATGGGTGGCAAGCGGCGCTTCGGTGACATCGGACGTGCCGAAGTGCTTGCCTTCGGGCAGACACTCGGCGTGCCCGAGCAAACGACTGCGCGCCACCTGGACCGGCTATGCGTGGACATGCCGCAGAAAGCCATCGAACTAATGGACGAATACGAACAAGGCGCAGCTGGCCGCGTTGATCCGGGCGAGGCGCGGTTGCTGCGGCAGATCGTGCATGGGCCGTTGGAGGATAGGCTGCGAGTGTTGCGAGTCGTTCAATGAGCGATGATTAAGAACAAAAAAGGGGATAGGGAATGACGATGTCTTGATCCCACACCGGATCAGTTGATCGACGAGCAGACGTCCGGAAACGGCGCTTACATGTCGCCCGAAGGCTGAGCAAGCCATATCCAATGGATGACGCGCACTAATGCGTTAACATCACGCCCCCGTACGGGAGTCCGCGCCCATGAGCCCCAAGAGCAAACCCATCCCCCCCAACGTCACCCAGGAGCAGGCCGAAGACGCCGTGCGCGTGCTGCTGGAATGGGCCGGCGAGAATCCGGAGCGCGAGGGCTTGCTGGATACGCCCAAGCGGGTCGCCAAGGCGTACCGCGATTGGTTCAGCGGCTATCAGATCGATCCGCGTGAGTACTTGGCGCGTACCTTCGAGGAGGTCGCCGGCTACGACGAAATGATCGTGCTGCGCGACATCGAGTTCGAAAGCCACTGCGAGCACCACATGGCGCCGATCATCGGCAAGGCGCATGTCGGTTATCTGCCCAACGGTAAAGTAGTGGGCATCAGTAAGCTGGCACGCGTGGTCGACGTCTATGCACGCCGCTTCCAGGTCCAGGAAAAGATGACCGCGGAAATCGCGCAGTGCATCCAGGACGTGTTGCAACCGCGTGGCGTCGGCGTGGTGATCGAAGGCGCGCACGAATGCATGACCACCCGCGGCGTACACAAGCGCGGCGTCAGCATGGTCACCTCGAAGATGCTCGGCGAGTTCCGCGAGGATGCCCGCACCCGTTTGGAATTCCTGCAATTCATCAAGGCCGGCAACGGCGGACGATAGGAGCGGTCGCTAGCCGGTAGGAGCGGCGTCTCGCCGCGAGCTCTCCCGTCAGGTCGCGATAGAAACAAGGAGCTCGCGCCGGGACGGCGCTCCTACAGGAGCGTCCGCTTTGTAAGAGCGGCCCTGCTCCCTCGATGCAACAATGCTCCAGGTATGCCGAAGCCTTCGCATTCTTCAATCTGTCCTTGCGGTTCCGGGCGAGCCTATACCGCCTGCTGCGGCCGCTACCATGCGGGCGAAGCAGCACCGGATGCGGAAGCATTGATGCGTTCGCGCTACAGCGCGTTCGTGTTGAAGGATGAGCCGTATCTGCGTGCCAGTTGGCATCCGGATACGTGTCCTGCCGATCTGCATCTGGACGAAGCTGATGGCTCAACGACCTGGCTAGGCCTGAGCGTGAAGCACCACCGCATCACCGGGCCGGACACGGCGGAAGTGGAGTTCGTTGCCCGTTATCGCATCGGCGGAGGACCCGCAGTGCGACTGCACGAACGTAGTCGCTTCGTTCGCGGTGATGGCCGTTGGCTCTACGTGGATGGCGATCATCTTTGACGGCAGTGCAAGGAATTAGTCCACGTTATTTGTAGAGCCGAGCTTGCTCGGCTGCTCTTGAGGAATTCCGAGATCTGCAACGAAGAGCAGCCGAGCAAGCTCGGCTCTACGAAGAGCTATCTCAAGTGGCTCTCTACGACTTCCCACCATGCAGGTAATCCAACGCCACCTGCATCAGCGACCGAAAGCCCAAATCCAGCGAAGACTCATCCAGCATGAACTGCGGCGAGTGGTTGCTGGGTGCCGTTGCCGGGTCGATGCCTTTGGCCGTTGAGCCGACAAAGAAGAACATCGAAGGCACTTCCAGCGCGTAGAACGAAAAATCCTCCGCGCCCATCTGCAACGGCGGCTCGATGACGTTCTCCTTGCCCGCCGCGGCCTGCAGGCTGGGCAGCATGCGCGCTGTCAGCTCGGGATTGTTGATGGTGGCTGGGTTGCCCGGTTGGTCAGGCACCTCCGCCACGACCTTGGCGCCATGCGCCGCGGCCACGTGTTCGGATACGTTTTTCAGGTCGGCGAAGATCTTCTGCCGCATGCCTTCATCGAACGTGCGAATGGTGCCCACCAGCTCCACGTCGTCGGGAATGATGTTGTAGCGGATGCCACCCTTGATGGCGCCGAAGGTCACCACCGCCGGCAGCTTGGCGATGTCGGTGCGACGGCTGACGACGGTCTGCGCGCTGCCGATCAAATCAGCGGCCGCCACGATCGGATCGATGCCGCCCCAAGGCCGTGAACCATGCGTCTGGCGGCCGATCACCTTGATGGCGAAGCGGTCCGATGCCGCCATCAGCGGTCCCTGTCGCACACCGATCTGTCCGGCCGGGATCGAAGAAAAAACATGCAGGCCGAACACCGCTTCCGGCTTGAAGTCCTTGAACAATCCCTCCTTCAGCATCAGCGACGCGCCGCCTTCTTCGCCGGTCGGCGCGCCTTCTTCAGCGGGTTGGAAGATCAGCATCACTTCGCCGGGCAGGTCGGCCTGCATCGTCACCAGCGCCTCGGCCACGCCCATCAGGATGCCGGTATGCGCATCATGGCCGCAGGCATGCATCACGCCGACGGTCTCGCCGCGATAGGTCGAAGTGACCTTGGAGGCGAAGGGCAGGTCATTGCGTTCGGTCACCGGCAACGCGTCCATGTCCGCACGCAACGCGATGCGTGGCCCCGGCTTGCCACCCTTGATGATCGCCACCACGCCGTGATGGGCAATGCCGGTCTTCGGCTTCAGACCGAGCGCTTTCAGGTGCTCGGCGACCTTCGCGGCGGTGCGCTCTTCGCGGTTCGACAACTCGGGGTGCTGATGGAAGTCGCGGCGCCAGGCCATCACCTTGGCTTGCAGCTTTTCGGCGGCAGCGGAGACTTCCGGGCGCTGTGCAGCAGCGGCATCCTGCGCTTGGGCAGACAGCGCGCACACCATCGACACGGCCAGCAGGGGAACAGCAAATCGAGAAGCAATGCGCATCATCGGACTCCGGACAAGGGATGCCGTGATGCTAAACCGGATAGCGATGCGTGTGGGACGTATGATAAGCGCGCGTTCCGTGCGGCGTTCTCGCCGATGGCGGTACGTCGGCCGTTACCCCACACCGGATTTCCATGTACGAACTCGCCTTGCAGGCTCTGCTGCTGTTGTTCTTCGCCGGCATGCTGGCCGGCTTCATCGATGCCATCGCTGGCGGCGGCGGCATGATCACCATTCCCGCCATGCTGCTGGCGGGTATCCCGCCGCTACAAGCGCTGGGCACCAACAAGCTGCAATCACTGTTCGGCTCCGGCTCGGCCAGTTGGAGCTACGCGCGCCATGGCCATGTCGATCTGCGGGCGCAATTGCCGATGGTGTTGATGGCGGCTTTGGGCGCCGCGCTAGGCGCGTTGCTGGCGACGGTGGTGCCAGGTGGCGTACTCAAGGCCGCGCTGCCGTTCCTGCTGATTGCCATCGCGGTGTATTTCGGCCTGAAGCCCAACATCGGTGAGCTGGACCGGCAGCGGAAGATGACGCCGTTTGTCTTCGGCCTGACGTTCGTACCGCTGCTTGGTTTCTACGATGGCGTATTTGGTCCCGGTACCGGGTCTTTCTTGATGCTGGGGTTCGTCGCGCTGGCCGGCTACGGCATTCTCAAAGCTACGGCGCACACCAAGTTTCTCAACTTCGGTTCCAACGTCGGTGCGTTTGTGGTGTTCCTCATCCATGGCGCGGTGTTGTGGAAGGTGGGTTTGGTGATGGGGGCGGGACAGTTCATCGGTGCGTATCTGGGTTCGCGGTTTGCGATGAAGCAGGGGGCGAAAGTGGTCAAGCCGTTGTTGGTCACGGTCTCTGTGGCGTTGGCGATTCGATTGTTGGCGGATCCGGCGCATCCGTTGCGGGTTTGGTTGGGTGTGTAGGCCTGTTTCTTTTGGCCCGGGAACGGCGGCCATCATCATTGAAACACCGGAGCGGCGTCCCGCCGCGAGCTCTTTGGCTTCCTGGCGATCTTTCTGGACTTGGGGTTGGGTTATAGCGGGCAGTCTTGCGCTGGCGCGGACGATTCATCGGAGCGGATGATCTACGCGCTTGCAGCGGGCGTCACTTGTTCTTTGCTTGTGCAAAGAAGCGCTTCTCAACAGCCGAATGGCTGGTCAAAGTAACCAAAAGAAAGCACACCCCAGGCGGCGCGCCCCTACGGGGTCCGCAATCGGGCCGGGAATTTTCGGAAGGCACTTGCTCGCTTCGCTTCCAAGACCGGGGCGCGCGCCTCCGGCGCTTGCCCGTTCGCCGGGGCAAAGCAGTGCTTTGCCTTTATCCGGCTCACCCATGTGCCTGCCGAAAACGACGCACATCCTGTGCGCCGCCCCTGCGGGGTTTTACCCGTCCCGCTTGCCGCGCCTAAACGGGGCCCCGAAGATCAAAAGCCAAAAGCCCACAGCCCACAGCCCACAGCCAAACCTACAGCAACGGCGCCAGCAACGGCGAGAAGCAGAACGCTTTGCCCTTCGCTCTTGCTTTTGCTCTTAGCTTTTGGGGCCCCTTTAAGGCGCGGTGGCGCCGGTGGGTACAACCCCTTGGGGCGCCGCGCACGACGCGCGGCGTTTTCGGCGGGCACATGGATGTGCCCTCCGAAAATTCCCACCGGCGACACGTACCCCGAACGGGCGCGCTGCCAGGGGCGTGCTTTCTTTTGGTTACTTTGACCAGCCATTCGGCTGTTGAGAAGCGCTTCTTTGCACGAGCAAAGAACAAGTGACGCCCGCTGCAAGCGCGTAGATCATCAGTAGCAGTGAGCCATCCGCGTTAGCGCCAGGACGGCGACAAGCCGCCATGACTCGCAAACAAAAATCCCTCTAATGCGAATACAACACCGGCAACATCGCATCGCTAAGCAGCTCGCGCGTCACCCCACCCACCGCCCACTCCCGCAAACGCGAGTGGCCATAACCACCGACGACGATCAGCTGCGCCTGCGACAGTTGCGCGTGCTCCAGCAACACTGAGGCGACCGATTGGCCGTGCGATTCGCGTACGACCCGGTTCGCGACGACGCCGTGGCGCGCCAGGTGGTCCACGATATCCGCGCCAGGCAAATCGTCTTCGTCATCGTCGGGCTCGGCGCCGGCGGGCTCCACCACCAGCACATCGACGGTGTCGGCGGACACCAGCAGCGGCAAGCTGTCGTGCACCGCGCGGGTTGCCTCGCGGCCGGGCCGCCAGCCCACCACCACGTGGCGTGGAGGTAGTGCGACGTCGCAGTGCGGCGGCACCACCAGCACAGGCCGGCCGGATTCCAGCAACAGGCTGGCGAAATAGGAATGCGTGATCTTGGCTTCCGTGCTGTCGGCTCCGCCTCCCGCCACCACCACCAGATCCGCGGCATGCGCGCAGTGGGCCGCCATCCGATACGGCTCGACGAACAGCGCCTCGACCGCAGCGACATCGCTCGACAGCGGCTCGGGCTCCAACTTCGCGCGTAGCCGCGTCACGTTGTCTTCGGCCCGGGTACGTAGCCGCTGGTAGACGTCGCTCATGGCCGCATCTGGCATGAAACCCCAGGCGCCCGTCGCCGGCACCGGCAGGTTCACTATTTCCAGCACCAGCAGATGGGCGCCCAGATCGGTTGCCAGATCGATGGCGGTGTTGAGCGCATCCACATCGCCCGCGGTAGCGGTGTTGGGAACGACGATGGTCCGGATCATGAGTGGCCTCCGATTCGATAGGTCGATACAGGCGTTATGGGCCAGGCGCCTCCTCCATCTATGTTGATCCTGGTGGCATTACCGTTCTGAGAAAGCCGCTGTGCCGTGCTCGCTTCTCCCTCACTTCCCAGGCGCAGGCTGCTGGTAAGTGCCCACCAGCTCGCCCTTGGCGAGTACATGTCCCCGCATGGCGGACAGCAGTTGGTTGCGGTCGGCGCCTGGCGGCAGGTCGAGCGGTTGGTCCAGTGCGAACACTTGGAAATGGTAGTGATGGGGCGGATCGCCTTCCGGCGGCCGGGGGCCGAAATAGCCCGGCGAACCGCGATCGTTCGCACCTTGCAGGACGCCTTCGGGCTCGGTCAGCCGTAGCTGCTCCTGCAATCCTTCCGGCAGTTCGGTAGTGGCGGCGGGAATATTCCACGCCAGCCAATGCGCGAATGGCTTGATCTGTTTCGCATCCGGGTCTTCCACGATCAGTGCGTAGGCGGCGGCACCTCCCACTGCGTTCCAGCGCAGCGGCGGCGATATACCGTCGGCGTATTCGCTGTACTGGGCGGGGATGGCCTGCCCGGGTTGCCACGCGGCGGAAGAAATCGACAAGCTGGCGTTGGCTTGGCCGGCTTTGACCTGAGTTTCCGGACGTGCCGAGGCCAAGGGCCCGCGATCGGTTTGCGTCTGGCCGCTGTCGCGCGGCCGATCAGAGGTTTGTGAGGTCATGGCTGTAGCCTTCTTGGGTCCGTTGTAGTTGACGCGATAGATGACGCCGTTGGCGTCGTCGCTCATCAGTAGCGCCCCGTCTTTGGCCACCGCCAGTCCAACCGGCCGCGCGAAATGCGTGGTGCCGCCATCGCTCAGAAAGCCGGTGACGAATGTGCCGTCACCTTGTTGCGCCATCGCACTACCGCAGCACAGCGCTAGCAACAAGCGGTACCGTGTTCGCTGTCCGGTCGATAGCAACCCACTGCGCAACGGCATTCATTCCGCGTGGTGTTCTACCTGCTAATGCGGCAAGGATTTGTCAACGGAGCGATTCTTCCCCTCTCCCTTTGGGGTGAAGGCATGCGGCTTACGAGCCATTGGCTCGTGCATGCCTGAATGCCCTGCACGCTGCGCAGGGCTGGGGCGCGAAGCGATGTGCCCGAAGAGCCTGCCCGCACTTGATACGGGATGGATGAGGGAATGGCATTGATTGGCCATCGGCCTTCAATACAAGCGGAAATGTCACGCCTCATCCGCCGCTTCGCGCCACCTTCTCCCGGAGGGAGAAGGAAAAAGCTGACGCCGATGCGCTTAGCTAATACGCATATAACGACTGTTACAGAGAACGACCCGACGTATCGGAAAATGCCATCGCCATCATGCCGGCGTTAGCAGCCTGGCGGGTGTCGTGCCGGGTGAACTGCACCACGACCGGGCAATCGCTTTCTATCAACAGTCCGTACGGCTCATCCAGCCGCACCGCTTCGGGAAATATCAGGTCGTTGACGCGGAAGACACGCACCCGCCGTGCCGCGATGGTCAGCCGGTAGGTTCCGATGGGCGAGTGCCGCTCGTACAGTACGCGGATGCGCAGATTGGCCAGCGTGGGGCCGGTATTGAGCACGCTGAACTGATCGCGGCTGGTGAACGCCGGTTCCGGTCCGTTCGAGCGAGAAGGCACGCAGCCGGCGGAAATCGCCCAGCGGCGTTTCCCAAGTGGTGCGTCACGCGAAGGGGTGCTGGGAATCATGCGGGTTTGACTCCCAGTAGTTCGCGAAGATCGCGGTTGAGGAAAGTACCCGCGGGGTCGAAGCGCTCGCGCATGTGTTTGAAATGATCCCAGCGTGGATAGCGCGGCGCCAGGTCGCGCGCCTGCAGTCCATGTTTCTTGGCCCAATGCGGGCGACCGTCGTACGCCAGGAAGATGGGTTCGATATCGCGGAAGTAATCGCGCCATGGCAGCGAACTGTTCTGGTGCAGCGACAGCGTGACCACATCGCGCCCATGCGCTGGGCTGAGATCGCTATCGTCGGCGGCCACGGTGCGGAACAGCACGCGCCAGCCGACGATGTTGCGCCAACTGTCCAGCACTCGCTGGCGCACCGCTTGAAAGCAGGCGACGCCGTGTTCGGCGGGCACCGCGTACTCGCACTCTTCGAAATGATGCGGAATGCCGCTATGCGTGGGGATCACCTGATGTCCGTAGCCGCCATGCCATTCCAGCAATCGTGCGTAAGGAAGATCGGAAGTGCCGCCGCCAGGAGGGTTGAGCAAACGGATCTTGCAGTCGTCGCGGCGCGGGTACCAATAAAAATCGAAACTGTGGTTCTCCGCCATCAACCGTTCGCAATCCTCAAGCACATCATCGGTGGCAGCGGCGTACTCCCGCCGTTCGATGTTGTAGCTGCGCACCAGTTGCAGCGTGATGTCGGTAAAAATGCCCAGCACGCCCAGGCTGACACGCAGTGAATGCAGCTTGTGAGGTTCGTTGGCGCCGATCTCGTGCAGATTGCCGTCGCCATCCACCAGCCGCACGGCAATCATCATCTGCGACAGGTTCTGCAACCGTCGCCCTGCGCCGTGCGTACCGGTACCTATGGCGCCGCCGATGGTCTGCGTGGCCACGTCGCCCAGGTTGGGCAGGGCCAGGTCATGCGCGTAGAGCGCTTCGCCCAGTTCGTCGAGCGGAGTTCCCGCGCGCACCGTCGCGCGGCGACGCATGCCGTCCACGGAAATGATGCCTTTGTACTGGCGCAGCGATATCAGCGCATCCGGCGCATCCACAATCCCAGTGGACGAATGGCCGGTGCCCACGATCCGTGCGCATCCCGACCGTTGCCTTAGCCGACGAACCAGTGCGGTCAGCTCGTCCTCCGAACGCGGGTAGTGAGAGGTGCGCGGATGCGCCGCCACACTGCCTGACCAGTTACGCCAGGTAGCGCTGGCCATGGCGCGTCAGGCCACGCTATCGGGACGAGCAACCCTGCGGGTCGCGACCCAGTACACACGGGAGAGCGTTATCACTCGGGCATGTATCGACATACATTTCCTCGTTCTTTCTTGCCCCGCACGCATCGGGCTGCGGCGGTGCCTATCCCAGCGTTACCAGGCCCTAATCCGCGGCGAAGGCGATCGTCGTCATCAGGGCGTTCTCCGCCTGGCGTGAATCCAGCCGGGTGTGCTGGACGACGATTTCGACGTCCGATTCGATGACGCTGGCATACGGCGTATCGCGAGGAACCGGCTCCGGATCGGTGAGTTCATTGAAGCGCACATGCCGGGTGCGTCGTGCGTCCACCTGCAAGCGATAGGGGCCGGTCGGTTCGCGGTCCTCGAAGTAAAGCGTGATGCTGATGTGCGCCTTGCGTTCGCCAGCGTTGAGGATGCAGCAGGTCTCGTGGCTTTGCAGTTCCGGCTCCCGCCCGTGGCTCCAACCCGGGATGTAGCCCTCCGCGATCGCCCAGCGTTTGCGTCCGATGGTCCCGTTCATGGTTCCGCTATGTATCACGGCCCAACCATAGGCGATGTGTAGATGAAAGCACCTCCCTGTCTCGCCGCGTTAACGCCCACTACCTATCCTGAATCCATTGATTTTCAGTGGAATTGTCGATGCCGAAGATCGGTTATCACGCCTCGCACGAGCAGTTCTCGCCGCGCGAACTGCTGGATCTTGTGCGGCGCGCCGAACAGGCGAGATTCGATGCGGCGATGTGTTCCGACCACTTCCACCCCTGGAGCCGCGCACAGGGCGAGAGCGGACATGCCTGGAGCTGGCTGGGCGCCGCGATGGCCCTGACCCGGCTGCCGTTCGGCGTGGTGACGTCGCCGGTCGGTCGTTATCACCCCGCCGTGCTGTCGCAAGCGGCGGCGACACTGTCGCAGCTGTTTCCCGGCCGCTTCTGGTTGGCGGCGGGCAGCGGCGAAGCGCTCAACGAAGCCATCACCGGCGAGCCGTGGCCGGACAAATCGCAGCGCAACCAACGCCTGCAGGAGGCGGCCGCAGCGATGCGCGCCTTGTGGCGCGGCGAGGAAGTCAGCTGGCAGGGCGCCATCGAAATAGATAAGGCGCAGCTGTACACGCTGCCGCCGGAGCCACCGTTATTGCTGGCAGCGGCGCTGACCGAAGCGACCGCGCGCTGGGCCGCCGGATGGGCGGACGGTCTGATCACCATCAGCCAACCAAAGCCGCAAATGCGCGCGTTGGTCGATGCGTTCCGCGAAGGCGGCGGCGAAGGCAAGCCGATATACCTGCAGGTCAAGTTGTCCTACGCGAAGGACGAGCAAGCGGCGTTGGATGGCGCCATGGAGCAGTGGCGCACGAATGTACTGCCGCCGAAGACGTCGCAGGAACTGACGACGCCAGCGCAGTACGAGGCGGCCGCCGAATCGGTCAGCGAGGACGATATCCGGCGCGCGGTGAGAGTGTCCTGCGATCTGCAGCGCCAGCTGGCGTGGCTGCGAGAGGACACCGAGATGGGGTTCGATCATCTGTATCTGCACAACGTGAATCGCGAGCAGCACCGATTCATTGATGATTTTGGTGAGCATGTTCTGCCTGGAATCGCGTAATGGGGCACTGCGTCTCTCCAGCCGATGAAGCGCCGGCGAACGCGGTCTCATCTGTAGGAGCGGCGTCCCGCCGCGAGCTCTTCGCTTCTACCGTGATCGGACAGGAAGAGCTCGCGGCGGGACGCCGCTCCTACAAGGGCCCGCGGGCTCTCGGCATGATCTGCATAGCAACACATGCAACGGTCCTGCTACGAATAAGGCTTCCGCAACCACCGATACCCATACCCATTGATCGGCACCACGCCTTCGGCAATCGGCTCGTAATCCGCATCGCTCAACGCATCGGCCATCGTTTCCACGCCTTCCTCCTGCAATCCAACCTCTACCGCATCGGGCGACAGATTCACCAGCGTGATCACATCCGATCCGCTTTCACTGTCCTCGTAGCGCAAGCCAAAAACAGAATCCTGATCCAGACGAGCCGGCCGCCAATCGCCGCCAAAGGCAGGAATCGCTACGCGCATATGGTTGGCAGTGCGGACGACGGAAAGCAGTGAATCCTTGCGCCAGAACTGCGATTCCACGTTGATCTTCGGAAACCCGAATGCACCATCGCGAATGATCGGCACCTGCAACTCGTCGGCGGCTGAGAATCCGCCGTTGTGCGTGCCGGACCACTGCATCGCGGTACGGACCGAGTTGCGTTCGGTCAGCGATAGATCATCGCCCATCCCGATCTCCTCGCCATAGCGCATGATCGGCGTGCCGGGCAAGGAGAGCAGCAACACGTGCGTCATCGCCAATCGGCGGACATCGCCGCCGAGCATCGGAGCCAATCGACGGCGAATGCCGCGTCCATAGATACGCATGTCCGGCTGCGGTGCGAACGCCTCCAGCACCGCATTGCGGTCCCGTTCCGGCAGTTGTTCCAGATCCAGTTCGTCGTGGTTGCGCAGCCACACCGCTCGTCGCGCACGCGGTTCCGGCGTCGGGTTGCGCAGCAAGGCTTCCACCAGCGGTTCGGCACGGCAGCGCGCCAACGCCAGGAAGAAATGATTGTTGGTCCAGAAATCCAGCAGATGGGTCAGACGGTCGCCATTGCTGAAGTACTCCTGATACTTCTTCACCTCGACGTCGGCTTCGCCCATCAGGATCGCGCCATGACGACGCTGCCGGGCGAAGCGATGAATGTCGTCCAACAACCACAAACCATCTTCGCGCGGGTCGGCGGCCTTGGCTCGCTCGATCATGTGGGGCACCGCGTCCACCCGGAATCCCGCCACGCCCAGCCGCAGCCAGTAGGCCATGATGCGATACATCTCTTCGCGCACGCGCGGGTTGGCCAGATTCAGATCCGGCTCGTGCGAATAGAAGGTATGGCGGTAGAACTGGCCGGCCTGTTCGTCCCAAGCCCATACGCTGTCCTCCACGCCGGGAAAGATCGGCTTCACGTCCGTCGGCTGCGGCTCGTCCACCCAGATGAAATAGTCGCGATATGGCGAATCTCGGTTGCTGCGCGCTTCTTTGAACCAAGGGTGCTGGTCGGAAGTGTGCTGCATCACCAGCTCGACCAGCACACGCAGGCCCAACGATTCGGCGCGTTCCATCATCGTAACGAAATCGGCGATATCGCCGAAGCGCGGATCTATCGTGAGATGGTCGGAAACGTCATAGCCGCCGTCGCGGAATGGCGATCGATAGAACGGCAGTAGCCACAAGGTGCTGGCGCCTATGGCGCTGATATGTTCCAGCCGGCTCTCCAGTCCGCGCAGATCGCCGCGGCCGTCGCCGTCAAAGTCGAGAAAGAGAGAAGGATCTACCTGGTAGATCAATGCGTCGTGATGCCACATGCGGAAAAGCCGAATGAGTGGCTTGTCTTGGTAACCGGTGCGGCGCTAAAAGCAGGTGATGGATGTGTGCAAGCCATTGACGTTTGTGCGTGGCGTACGCGGTGCGCGCGCTACAGCACCCGTCAACGCTTTTTTCGCATGTCCTTTCGCATCGCCTCGGCAACGCTGGCGATGTCCTGAAAGAAATGCACTCGTGCGACTTCCCGGCCGGGCGATCGCATCCGCAATATCGCGGATGGATGCCACGTCGCCATGGCGCGGGTATCGGTGCCGATCTCGCGCCATTGGCCACGTTCGCGCGTCAGCCGGAACTGATTGCCGAACAATGTCTGCGCTGCCATCGCACCCAAGGCGATCACCAGCCGCGGTTTGAGACGCAACATCTCGGCCGCGAGCCAGGGCCGGCACGCCGCCTGCTCAGCCGCATTCGCGCGCTTGTGCAGCCGTACCTTGCCGCTACGCTCGTACTTGAAGTGCTTGACGGTATTGGTCACGTACAACGTAGCGGGATCGATGCCGGCTGCGGTTAGCGCTTCATGCAGCAGTCTCCCTGCGGGACCGACGAAAGGTTGGCCTTCGATATCCTCCTGCGATCCTGGCTGTTCGCCGATGAACATCACGCGCGCATCCGGCGGACCGGCGCCGAACACGGTCTGCGTCGCATTGCGCCACAAGGGGCAGGCGCGGCAATCTTGAGCCTGCTCGCGCAGGGATTCCAGCGATCCGTCTGGGATGTGGTCGACGGGTTTGGCCAGCGGGGGAGCGAGGTCATCATCGGGAGGGCGCTTGCGCGGCATCGGGCATTCGCTCCTGCGAAGCGGTCGGAACCGATGACTCCCGTCATGACGGTTCCCTAGAAGCCGATCACAACGCAGCGCGCATCAACGCCGTGTAAAAGCAATTCATCCCAAGATGGGTGAATGACGATAAATATCATCGAAATAGGTAGGAGCGGCGTCCCGCCGCGAGCTCTTCCGCTCCGATGTTCTGAAACTTTGTGCTCGATTATGGTGTGGCGTTTAGGCGCTGACGCGGATGGCTCATTGGGGTTGATGATCTACGCGCCTGCCGCGGGGCCCTACTTTCTTTGCTCGTGCAAAGAAAGTAGGCAAAGAAACACGCCCCAGGCGGCGCGCCCCTTCGGGGTCCGCAATCGGGCCAGGAATTTTCGGAAGGCACATCCATGTGCCTGCCGAAAACGACGCACATCCTGTGCGCCGCCCCTTGCGGGGTTTTACCCGTCCCGCTTGCCGCGCCTAAACGGGGCCCCGAAGATCAAGAGCTAAGAGCTAAGAGCTAAGAGCTAAGAGCTAAGAGTCAAGAGCGAGAGCCATAGCCAACGGCCAAAATCCGGCTAAAACAACGGAAAAGTAAACCAGCGACGGAAGCAAGCTAAAAGAAGAGAAAAGCTAAAGGTAGAAGAAAAAAGACTGTACCGAGCGCCCATAGCATGAAGCCGATTGCTTATTGCTTATTGCTTACGGTGGGTACAACCCCTTGGGGCGCCGCGCAGGACGCGCGGCGTTTTCGGCAGGTACATGGATGTGCCTTCCGAAAATTCCCACCGGCGACACGTACCCCGAAGGGGCGCGCTGCCAGGGGCGTGTTGACCAGCCATTCGGCTGTTGAAAAGCACCTCTTTTGGTTACTTTTCTTTGCACGAGCAAAGAACAAGTGACGCCCGCGGCAGCGCGTAGATCATCAGTCTCAATGAGTCACCCGCGCCAGCGCCAAATCCCAAAAAAACTAAAACAAAATCTACCCACCAAACGGAAACCGCTTAGCCACCATCAAAAAAAAGATCAACAAAAACGAAATCAATGCCGGCACACCCAACGCCGCCCAACACCCCAGATACGCCGAATACTTCCTCGGCAACTCCGTGCCCGCCAGATCCGCAGCCACCGCAATATCCCTCAACCGCATCTGCAACCACACCACCGGCAACCAACACAACGCCGCAAACAGAAAAAGTACCAACGACCAATACAGCCACGGCGTCGACAGTGGCAAACCCATCTTGTGCGCCAGGTATAACCCGCTCAATGGCTGGAACACGATCGTGGTAGCAGTGAATAGCCAGTCGGCGATCACCACGTAGCGCGCGACTACCGCAACCGCGTGGGTATCGCGGCTCCAGCTGATAAAGAACAGATAGAACGCCGTGCCGATTCCCGTGCCGAACAGGAAAGTCGAGGACAGGATGTGCAGGAATTTAACGACTACCAGATCCATGCGTGTCATCCAGTTCGTGTAAGGCCAGGATCATGGCCAGCAAGGGCAGGTTCTTGAGCACCGGACCATACGGGTGTGCCCAGTATTCGGGCAGGTACAGGCTGATGATCACCGTGTAGAACACGATCAATGCCAGCTGCGCACGATAGACCCACCGCCGTCGGCGCACGAACAACGTGGCGCCGCCCAGCAGCGCGTCCAAACCTGCGGCGCCATACAGGGTTGCAATACCCAATGCGCCTTCCAGTCCGCTACGCGCCAGCAGCGCCAGGCTGGCTTCATGCGGATAGACGAACAGCGACACCCAGGCAGTGACCAGCCACATTGCCGCCACTGTGAAGCGCATTAGTGGTACCAACCAGGACAACTGAGCTTGTCGGCGCAGGGCAGGGACTTGATCGTCGGCAAGGAAGTCCGCCGCCGGTCGCGGTGTGCGCCCCAGCGCCGTGGTGAACCGTTGCGGGTCGGCGGTATTGCCGCGCTCCAGCATGCGCAGCGCCTCGGGTGTCATGACCGTGTTGGGAAAGTACGATGCCAGGCGCGCCGCGCCTACCGCCAGTGCCTGCGGAATAGAAACGAAAAACCCGCCAAAGCAGAGACGGCGCTTCAGCGCGGCCAGGTAGGCGCGCAGGGGCAACGGGGCCGGGCCGACGACATCGACCACGCCTTCGATCGCCGCACCGCCGCCATCGCCGTTACCAATGCCGCGAGCGCCTTCGATCAGACGCAGCGTTGCCTCGCAGAGATCATCCAGATGCACGGGCTGAATAGGCTGTCTTCCACTGCCGGGCAGCGGGGTCAGTGGCAGCGCCGCCAAAAGCATGAACCAACGGCTGCTGGCGCCATTGGGTGCGAACACCAGCGAAGGCCGCAGCACCACGGAACTGATCGGCAGCGCCGCCAATGCAGCATCGGCGCGCCCCTTGGAAGAAAAGTATGCGAACGGCGATTGCGGATCCGCACCCAGCGCCGAGATCTGCACGATGCGGCGAACGCCCGCTGCAACGGCGGCTTCGAACAAGGCGACGGGTGCTTTCACATGCAGTGCATCGAAAGTTTGATTTCCTTGTTCGCGGAAGATGCCGACTGCATTGACCACCACGTCGATGCCTTTCAAACGCTGCCGCCAGGCTTCGGCCGTGGTCTGTCGTGCATAGTCGGCATGAACTGTCGGCAGGCCGTCAAAGCGTGCGGCGGTCGTCGCTTCAAGCTTGCCTTCGTTGCGCACGCCCAGGACCACCGCATGTCCCGCCTCCACCAGCCGCCGGACCAACGACCTGCCAATCAGCCCGCTGGCGCCGATCACCAGGATGCGCATCGGCTGTCTCCCATCGCGGGTTGGCGGACGGTGCTGCGGCGTGCGTGCATCTCGGGATCGTTGGCGAGCGTATTGTCCACGGCGGTTATCTCCTGGCTAAGCCATCGCCGGACCGGTGCGGCCAGCAGCGGCACCAACGCGACCAGCCACTGGATCTGGGGCGAGCCGGCGAAGCATAAGCACCGCCCTTCGCTGAACCATACCGCTGCCGGTTACACGATTCATCACGCCATGTCGGTTTTCTGGGCGTGTTGGTATGAACTTGCGACGGGCAGAAATCAGCCGGCACCGATGCTGGCGAGCAAAGCGGCCGCGACAGCCGCCATTGCCTACGTGGTGGACTACTACGTCGTTCCTCCGCGGCTGAATCCTGGCTTCGACCGGCATCTCTCGGCGCGCGGAATGCTGCTGACGTATACCGCCTTCGCCGCTGGGTTGTGGGCGGCAAGCCTGGCGCGGCAACGACGCGCTGGACGGTTCACCATGCATGGCGAAGCCTCCGTCCACGCGCCGACCAGGCGGCGCGGAATTCCAGCAGTGCCGGCAGAACGCACAGCAGCAGCGCCGGTGCCAGCACCCACATCCAAACCGCGGGCGAGAAAGGCGGCTGCCGCGCCGCGAGCGTCCACCCGCGCTGCCAGGCCGTCGACCACTCCGACCCCAACAGGATCCCGAAAGCGATGATGGGCGCCATATCCAAGATGCTGTGCACGTGCTGTTCGACCGGGGAAATGACGCGGCGACCAAAGGCCCGCCGTGTGTCTACATAACCGAACACCGCGTGCACGGTCACGAGCAACAGTTCGATCGACAGCAACAACAAGCTTGGCGTCAATGCCAACCACAGCACCAAACCGGAGCCGATGACGGCCAGTTGCAGCAGATGCATCCACGATTCCGCAAGTCCTGAGGTATGCGGAAGATCGGTGCGCCGATGACACAGGAAATCGGCCGCGCCAGCGAGCAGCCACAGCAGATAGCCGCCGTAAATCAGCATGGGTGGCGAAGCTTCGATCACCGCGTCGATCACGAAGCGATGGCGGCGTCTTCCAGTTCGAACGATGCCAACGGCGCCTCCGCCGGCCCGTTGAGCACCTTTCCACTGACCGCATCGAAGCGCGAGCCGTGGCAGGGACAGTCCCACGACTTTTCCGCGGTACTCCAGCGCACGGCGCAGCCCAGGTGCGTGCAGCGCGCGGAATAGGCATGCAGCACGCCATCGCCATCGCGATAGACCGCCACGCGGTGGAAGCCACGCCGAATCACCGCGCCACTGCCCAGCGCCAATTCATCCAGCCGCTGCTGGTCGCCCGGCGCGATCCAATCACGATACTGCAGCACCACGTTGGCGTTTTCGCGCATCCATTCGCCAGCGCTCTTCACGATCTTGCGGCGCGGGTCGTACAGCTCGGTCCAAGGACTTTCGCGGCCTTGAATCAAGTCGCTGATCAACAATCCCGCGATGGTGCCGTGGGTGATGCCATTGCCGGAATCGCCAGTGGCGACATACACATTGTCCATGCCTCCTGCGTCCCGTCCGATAAACGCCAGGCCGTCGGCAGGTTCGATGATCTGGCCTGACCAGGCATGGGTGAATTCGGCGACGGCGGGGAAGCGCTCGCGCGTCCATTCCTGCAGGCGGACGTAAGCGGTTGGGTCGTCTTCCTGGCCGGTCTTGTGGTCTTCACCGCCGACGATGACCATCACCTCATTCGGGTCATCGCCACGGTCGTGCACGCGCACGTAGTGATAAGGGTCGCCGTCATCCCATATCAACGCATCGGGCACGGCGCCTCGCGGCGCGCGCCCAGCCACCACGTAGGTTCGGTACGCCGCCTGCTTGGTATGCAGGGAAACCGTTTCATGGAAGGGCACATTGGTGGCGACTACAACGGCGGCCGCGGTCAACTGCCCGCCGGTACCCAGGCCTAGCGTTGGCGAAGCACCGCCATTCACTTCGGTGACATGAGCGCGATGGAACCGCACACCACCCGCTTGCGCAGTTTCCGCCAGCGTCAGCAAATAGCCGCCGATATCGACGCGAGCCTGGTCTTCGAATCGTAGGATCGGGCCGAAACCCGGCAGTTCCGGCAGTCCGTCTTCCAAATAGTCGACGCGTAAACCGGCGCGGCGCGCGGCGCGCAGTTCCTGCTGCAGCGGCTTGCAGCTGCCGTCATGCGAGAACAGATAACCGGGCACTCTCTGGAACCGGCAATCGCGCAGCGCCGATGCCGCGATGTCTTCGATCCAATCGATCGCCGCGACGTGACTGGCCGCCGCCAGCCGCGCACCGGCTTCGCTATGCCAACGTGCCAGTTGGTAGAAGCGATCGTCCAGTGCCGACGCCAAGTGCGCCGTCGTACGGAGTGTTTCGCCTTCGCCCAGCCCTTGGCGGTCTATCACCGTGACCTGTCTTTCTTCACGCGCCAGGCACACCGCGGTGCTCAGCCCGGCGATGCCCGCTCCGATAATCACCACGTCCTGTTGCCCCACGGGCGGTGTGTCCACAAAGTGCGCCTCCGTGAATCCAGTCAACGAACCCCAGACAGGAAGCGTGCGCGCCGTCGTCATCGTTGTTACCTCCCAGGCGAACGCCATCACTGTTTTCCGAAGGCGTGTGCTTATCGATGTGTTGGCAGCGCCACAGTGCGCAACGCGGCGTGGAAGAGAAGTGAATGCCGAAGACGGTGCTGGTCGCCACGGATGGCTACTGCGAAATTCGTTCTATGCAAATTCTTTCGTAGGAGCGGCGTCCCGCCGCTCCTACAAAAGGATGAACCAACACCAGCACATCAAGCGCTTGACGCCGGCGTGCAGGCGGCGTAGCTTGCGCCTGTCGAGGCTTCCATCTCTTCATCAGGATGTAGAGATGGAATTAAAAGGGAAGCCGGTGCGGGCCTGCAAGGTCCAATTCCGGCGCTGCCCCGCAGCGGTATTTGGAAACGAACTTCGCCAATTGCACTGGTCTTCGCGGATCGGGAAGCGGCGAACAGTAGGTCCGCGTTTCGCACCAGCGCAACGCGCCGTCCATGAGCCCGAAGACCTGCCCCGACCGGAGGATCCAACGATCTTCCGTTTGACCTGGAACTTCCGAGGGGAAGCACCGGGAACGCCCGCGTGCAACTGTCCGCTGGCGATTCCCTGTGCGTTGCCGAAGCGGTTCCGGTTCGCCCGCGGGGGCGAAGGTCGTTGCGCGGTGATTCGGTCAGCGCGCCGTTCCTTCGTTCCTCATCCGAAAAACGCATGAGGAAACGCACCATGACCCAAGTGACCACGCTCGGCTTTCCGCGCATCGGCGGCAAGCGAGAACTGAAACGCGCACTGGAAGCCTACTGGCAAGACGATACGCAAGACCAGGCACTGCTGGATACCGCGCGCCAGCTGCGGCAGCGCCACTGGAGCCTGCAGCAGCTGGCGGGCGCGGACACCGTGCCCTGCAACGATTTTTCGCTGTACGACCACGTGTTGGACACCGCGTTCCTGTTCGACGCCATTCCCGACGCCTATCGCGCATTGGCCGATGCCGATCCGTTGGCGGGCTATTTCGCGCTCGCACGCGGCAGGCAAAAGGACGGTGTCGATCTGCGGGCACTGGAGATGACCAAGTGGTTCGACACCAACTATCACTACCTGGTGCCGGAACTGCACGCGCAGCAGACCTTCCGCCTGCGCGGCGAAAAACCCATCGCCGAGTTCTTGGAAGCTGTTGCGCAAGGCCATCGCGCTCGACCGGTGCTGCTGGGTCCGGTGAGCTTTCTGCGGTTGTCCAAGACCGTGGATGGCAGCGATCCGCTGGCACTGCTGGACAGGCTGTTGCCCGTGTACGCCGAGCTGCTGGCCAAGTTGAAGCGCGCCGGTGCCGAGTGGGTGCAGATCGACGAGCCTTGCCTGGTGCTGGATCTGAGCGTCGCCGAGCAGGCCGCGTATCGCACGGCTTATGCGGCGCTGGCTGGTGTTGGGCGGCCGCAACTGCTGCTGGCCACCTACTTCGGCAAGCTGGCGGACAATCTCTCTCTGACCGCAACGCTTCCCGTCGACGGCCTGCACATCGACCTGGTGCGCGGCCTGGATCAGCTGGACGACGTATTGAAAGCGCTGCCAAAGGGACGCGTGCTGTCGGCGGGATTGGTCGACGGCCGCAATATCTGGCGCGCCAACCTGGAGAACGCGCTGATCCTGGCGAAGTACGCGCAAGGCCATGTCGGAGAAGATCGCCTGTGGCTGGCGCCTTCGTGCTCGTTGTTGCACGTCCCGATCGACGCCAGCGGCGAAACCGGGTTGGATGCCGAACTGCGCGACTGGCTCGCGTTCGCACGGCAGAAGCTGGAAGAACTACGTACACTTGCCGACGCTCTGGACGGTGTGGTGGGCGCTGACGCGGCGCTGGCGCTGGCGCGTGAACGCCAGGAACGGCGCCGGCGTTCGCCACGCGTACATCGCCCCGAGGTGGCGGCGCGCTTGGCCGGATTGGACCGCGATGCATCCCGGCGTGCATCGCCTCACGACGTACGCCGCGCGCGGCAGGACGCATGGTTGAAGTTGCCGGCTTATCCGACCACGACGATAGGCTCATTCCCGCAGACGCCGGAGATCCGGCAGGCGCGTGCGCAGAACAAAGCGGGAAAGCTGTCGGATGGGGACTATGACGCCTTCATTGCCACCGAAATCGCCCGCTGCATCCAGGTGCAAGAAGAGATCGGTCTGGACGTGCTGGTCCACGGCGAATTCGAACGCAATGACATGGTGGAATACTTCGGCGAGCAGCTCGATGGCTTCGCTTTCACCCGCAACGGCTGGGTGCAGAGCTACGGCTCGCGCTGCGTCAAGCCGCCGATCATCTACGGCGACGTGCAGCGCCCGGCTTCCATGACGGTGCGTTGGACGCAGCATGCACAATCGCTGACCAGCCGGCCGATGAAGGGCATGCTGACCGGTCCGGTGACCGTGCTGCAATGGTCATTCGTCCGCGACGATCAAGCGCGTGCCAACACCTGCCGGCAGATCGCGCTGGCATTGCGCGATGAAGTGAACGACCTGGAGGCCGCGGGTATCGGCGTCATCCAGATCGATGAACCGGCACTGCGTGAGGGCCTGCCGCTGCGGCGCGGAGATTGGTCCGCCTATCTGGCGTGGGCGGTGGAATGCTTCCGCATCACCGCGTCGGGCGTGGCCGACGGAACCCAGATCCACACGCATATGTGCTATTCGGAATTCAACGACATCATCGAAGCCGTGGCCGCGATGGACGCCGACGTCATCTCCATCGAGACCTCGCGCTCGCGCATGGAGTTGCTGGAGGCGTTCGTGAAATTCCGTTACCCGAACCAGATCGGTCCCGGCGTCTACGACATCCATTCGCCCAGGATTCCCGATGACGGCGAAATGCGCGCGCTGCTGCAGAAGGCCCGCGAAGTGCTGGCGCCGGAGCAGATATGGGTGAACCCCGATTGCGGCCTGAAAACCCGCGGCTGGCCGGAAACCGAAGCCGCGCTGGTGGCGATGGTATCGGCGGCCAAGGCAATGCGGGCCGCCTAGGCAAGCCAACCTTTCTGTGGGAGCGACGTAAGTCGCGACGGAAGCATCCGGATGCTTCCGTCGCGACTTACGTCGCTCCCACAAGGACATGCCTCTAGTCAGCCGGAGGCGATAGGACAAAAGAACATACAGCCATACACTCAAAACGCGTGATCGAAGCCGACCTCGCCTTCCACGCCCACCTGGTACGCGGACACGCGGCGTTCGAAGAAGTTGGTCAGCTCCTGCACGTCCTGCAGGTCCATGAAAGGGAATGGATTGGTCGCGCCGAAATGCTTGGCGAAGCCCAGCTGCGCCAGGCGCTGGTCGGCGCAGTACTCCAGGTACTGGCGCATGTCCTTCAACGACAGGCCGGCGACGCCGCCCGACAGTGTGTCTTCGGCGAAGGCGGTTTCGCATTCCACCGCTTCGGTCAGCATCTGCACCACCTGCGCCTTGAACTCGTCGTCCACCAGATCGGGCTCTTCCTCGCGCGCGGTGCGGATGACCTCGAAGGCGAACGCCATGTGGCAGCTTTCGTCGCGGAACACCCAGTTGGTGCCGCTCGCCAAACCATGTAGCAGGCCACGCGAGCGCAGGTAGTACACGTAGGCGAAGGCGCCGAAGAAGAACAAACCTTCGATGCAGCCGGCGAAGCAGACCATGTTGAGCAGGAACTGCCGGCGCTGCTCGCGGGTTTCGACGCGGTGCAAACCCTGCAGCGAGTCGATCCACTTGAAACAGAAAGCCGCCTTGCGCTGGATCGACGGAATGTTTTCCACCGCTGCGAATGCCTTGGCGCGCTCGTTGGGGTCTGGCAGATAAGTGTCCAGCAAGGTCAGGTAGAACTGCACATGCAGTGCTTCCTCGTACAACTGCCGCGACAGGTACATGCGCGCCTCGGGGGCATTGATGTGCTGGTACAGGTTGAGCACCAGATTGTTGGAAACGATGGAATCACCGGTGGCAAAGAACGCGATCAACCGTTCGATCAGATGCCGTTCGGCGGGACCGAACTTGTGCTTCAGATCGTTGGTGTCCAGCGCGAAGTCCACTTCCTCCACGGTCCAGGTGTTGCGGATGGCATTGCGGTACATCTCGTAGAACTGCGGGTAGCGCATGGGGCGCAGCGTCAGTTCGAAACCGGGGTCGAGGAGCAGTTGGCGGGGTTGGGTGGACATGGATGCAAGGTTCTCGTTGTTTCCTTCTCCTTCAGGGAGAAGAGCCTGCCCCGTACTCGATACGGGGTGCCCCGCAGGGGCGGATGAGGGTGTGGCGAGGGCAATGGCGGTGAACGATCGTCACTCCGCCGTACCCTCACCCCAACCCCTCTCCCGGAGGGAGAGGGGCTTATGCCGTTTGGTCTGACGCGTCCCTGCGTCTCCGATGGTTCTGTTCTTTTCCAACTAGCGTGCGCCAGTCAACGCACGTAACGATCACGAACATGACGGGTAATGAACGTACTCAAGCCTTTCCCCGCGGCCGCCAAGCGTTTCATCTTGGCCACGTTGGCGGTGCCGGCACTCGCGTTGCTGTACTCGTAAACTCGATCTGAGTCGCGGAACTTCACGAATATGGATGTCGGCGTGGTCCGATAAGCCTCCACGCCGGTGTCGTCTCCCTCGTGACGGTACCGCTTCATCACAACCTCCGAGACATTCAACTCATTGGCAGGCCTCGCACGCTTCCGGATTCTCCAGCGAACAGGCGATGGCTTCCGACGGGGTGTATTCCGGCGGCGGCGCTACCGCCGAGGCTTGGCCCACCGTGGTCTTGGCGATCTTGGTGGCCGGACGCGAGCGCAGGTAGTACGTGGTCTTGATGCCTTTCTTCCACGCGTACATGTACATGGACGACATCGCGCCGATGTTCGGGCTTTCCATGAAAAGATTCAGTGATGCCGACTGATCGATAAAGGCGCCGCGGTCGGCGGCCATGTCGATCAGCGAGCGCATGGGGACTTCCCAGGTGGTCCGATAGATATGGCGCAACGCTTCCGGGATCTGCGCGATGCCTTGAATGGAACCTTCGGCCTGTTTGATGGCATCGCGGACTTCCGGTGTCCACTGGCCCAGCTTCTTCAGTTCTTCCACCAGGTAGCGGTTGATCTGCAGGAAATCGCCGGACAGGGTTTCGCGCTTGAACAGGTTGCTGACCTGCGGCTCCACGCATTCGTAGCAGCCCGCGATCGACGCGATGGTGGCGGTCGGCGCAATGGCGATCAGCAAGGAATTGCGCAGGCCATGTTGTTTGATCCGCTCACGCAACGCGTCCCAGCGCTCCTGGTTTTCCGGCTTCACGCCCCAGGCATCGAACTGCAGTTCGCCATCGACCGCACGCGTATCGCCGAAGGACGGGTGCTTGCCGCGTTCCTGCGCCAGCTCCACCGAGGTTTCCAGTGCATGCAAGTAAATGGTCTCGGCGATCTTCGCCGACAACGCGCGCGCTTCATCGCTGTCGAAAGACAGCCGCAGCTTGAAGAACACATCCTGCAATCCCATCACGCCCAAACCGACCGGGCGCCAGCGCAGATTGCCGCGGCGCGCGGATTCGATGGGGTAGAAATTCAGATCGATCACGCGATCCAACTGGCGAACCGCCAAGCGAACGGTTTCGGCCAGCTTGTCGAAATCGAAATAGCCACGGCCACTGTCCGCATCGCTGTCGAAATGCCGGCCAAGATTGATGGAACCCAGATTGCAGACCGCCGTCTCTTCGGCCGAGGTCACTTCCAGGATTTCGGTGCACAGGTTGGACAGATGGATCACGTTGCCGGCGCGCAGCGTCTGGTTGCTGGCGCGGTTGCACTTGTCCTTGAACGTCATCCAGCCGTTGCCGGTTTGCGCCAGCGTGCGCATCATCCGGCCGTAGAGCTCGCGCGCCTTGATCGACTTGACCGCCTTGCCCTGGGCTTCGGCTTGTTCGTAGGCGCGCTCGAATGCGTCGCCATACAGATCGGTGAACTCCGGCACCACGCGCGGATCGAACAGCGACCAGTCGGCGTCGGCTTCCACTCGTTTCATGAACAGGTCCGGCACCCAATTGGCCAGATTGAGGTTGTGAGTGCGGCGCGCTTCGTCGCCGGTGTTCTCACGCAGCTCCAGGAACTCTTCGACATCGGCGTGCCAGGGTTCCAGGTACACGCAGGCCGCACCCTTGCGCTTGCCGCCCTGGTTCACCGCCGCCACCGAGGAATCCAGCGTCTTCAGCCACGGCACGATGCCGTTGGAATGGCCGTTAGTGGATTTGATCAGCGAGCCGCGCGAACGCACCCGCGTATAGCTGACGCCGATGCCGCCGCTGAACTTCGACAGCTGCGCGATGTCGCCGTACTTCTGATAGATGGATTCCAGCGAGTCCTGCGGCGAATCCAGCAGGAAGCAACTCGACAGTTGCTCGTGCGTGGTGCCGGAGTTGAATAGCGTCGGCGAACTGGGCAAGTAGTCCAGGTTGCCCATGCGCCGATACAACGCCAGAGCCTCGGGTACGTCTTCGCTCAAGGCGCAGGCGATGCGCAGGAAGAACTGCTGCGGCGTCTCGATGACCTTGCGTGTGTGCGGGTGGCGCAACAGGTAGCGGTCGTACAGCGTACGCAGCCCGAAGTAATCGAACTGCAGATCTAGCGATGCGTCCAGCGCATCGTTGAGCTTGCGTGCATTGGTCTGCACGAATCCGAGCAGGCGCTCGTTGATCAGTCCGACCTCATGGCCGCGCGTGATCGACTGCGAGAACGCATGGATTTCCTGTCCCGTCACTTCCTTGGTGATGTAGCCCGCCAGCAGGCGCGCGGCCAGGCGGCTGTATTCGGGTTCCTCGGCGGTCAGCAGCGCGGCGGTACGGATGGACAACTCGTCCAGTTCGCGCGTGCTGGCGCCGTCGTACAGACCGGAAATGGTGCGCGTGGCGACGCGCATCGGGTCGATGGCGTGCAGCCCTTCGCAGTTGCGCTGCACCGCGCGGACGATCTTGTTCAAGTCCACCGGTTCGCGGCTGCCGTTGCGCTTGGTCACGCTCATCGCGGTAGCGGTGGGCGGCGGCGTCAGCAGGAATGTACTGTTGACGGCGTCATTATTGGCGGACGGGTGTTCGCCAGCGGCGACCGCCACGGTGGCCGCATCGGTCTGGGACAGGGTCTGATTCACGGGTTTTCCTCCATGCGATGCACGCAGCGGCCCGTCCCTCGCAGGCAGCGCAGGGCCGGTGGATCAGCAGGATGGGAAAGCGGCGTCGCAAGGTCAGCGACAGCGGAGATTCCGCAGCTGGCCTGCTTCACCAGCCATCTCCCCCCGGAGATTCCGCGGCCGGCACCGCGCGGTGTGCTTCGCGCGGCTGTCGGCAGGTCTTCGGACTCGTGGACGCGGAAAGCCTCTGCTTTCCTCCTAGCCCGCCGCTTCCCAAGGTCCGTGCCTCAGTGCCAATGGCGAGTTCGTTTCCACATACCGCTGCGGGGCAGTGCCGGAATTGGCTCTTTCAGAGCCGTACCGGCTTCCCTTTTCATCCAGCGGTGTGGCCGCTGGAACCGACGGGCACAACATAGTGGGGTGTCACCTATCAGTCAACACCAAATGTAGTGTGGAACCTATGTGTTGTTGGCTGTGGTGGTTTCACGGGTGAGTTGCCGCCTAGACGACGCGTGTCATAACCCGAAATAAGAAGCCAAAGGGCTCGCGGCGGGACGCCGCTTCGCGCCCTGATAGTCGCGCAGTGAACACGATCAAGAACGCGCCGCAGCGCGTCCGGATGGCGAACGGCGGGCTTCGATCGCTCTTCGTTCTTATCGCGATCTGACGGGAAGAGCTCGCGGCGGGACGCCGCTCCTACAAAGGCAAATGCCCTTTCCCTTGATCCTGTAGGAGCGCCGTCTCGGCGCGAGCTCTTCGCTTTTGTCGCGATCTGACGGAAAAGCTCGCGACGGGACGCCGCTCCTACAGGTATGAGGCGGATGGATCACGATCAACCGGTCAAAACGTCGCACCCACCGCGAAAACTAACCCGAAGTCAGCACATACCCCGTGCCACGCACCGCGCGCAGGGGGAAATCCTCCCCCGATAACTTGCTGGCCTTCTGACGCAGGCGGTGGACAATCACTTCCAACCGGTGCGGATCGAAGTCGTAGATGTTGTGGGTGAAGCGGGCGATGAGCTCTTCCCTGGATATAACGTTACCCGGGCGGGCAATAAGCGGCTCGATCAGGATGCGTTCGTTGCCGGTGATGTGGATCCGCGCGCCGCCGGGCGATATCAATGCCCAGCCTTCCGGATCCAGGCGCCATGCCCGTGCGGACTCGACCGCGGCCTGCGGCGCATGGGAAGCCATCTGCCTTCGCAGCACACTGCGAAGCGTGGCCGCCAGCAGTTCCATGTCGACCGGCTTGAGCAAATAAGCATCCGCACCGTCGTCCAGTCCTTGAACGTACTGCGCCTTGGTGTGCCCGCCGCCAGTCAGCACCACGATGCCCGCATCGGTCGCTTCGCGCAGATTCCGGCTCAGCGTGAAGCCGCTTTCGTCGGGCAAGCCGATGTCCACCAGGAACAGTGAAAAGCGCTGGGTAAGGACAGCGCGATACGTCTCCTTGGCGCTTCCCACGCCCACCACGTTCCTGAAGCCGCAATCGCGCAACCCAGGAATCAGGATCTGGTCCCGCATCTCTTCGTGGTCTTCGACCACCAGGATGCTCTGCTGGTGAACCGTTGCGTTGTCTTCCCGTTGCGTTCGCCGCGCCTGGCCGAACCGCGGGGCTGCGCCATCGCCTTTGTCGCGCACATGACCTCTGATGAGGCCGTGCGTTCCGCTGCCGCACGTGTCCTGCAATTTGACCCTTCTCAAAACACTTTCCCCTGTGGATCGATACGTACGCACGTGTCGAATCGCCCGCCTCTCGTTTCTCTTCCGAGTAAACGCGAATACATGAATGAGAGTCTTCCGAGATTTTCTGAGCGTGTAATCCCAACTACTGGTTGTTAGCTTGTGGTGAAAGAGATGTAAGCACAAGGGGAAAGCCGTGTGCTTGCCCTCTCGGATTTCAAGAATCCTACCGCCGTCTCAAAGTTGAAGCGCGATGACTCGCGGCGGGGCTCTGCGTGTTCAACAAAGTCAAAAAGCCAGGATGGGCAGCTGAATGAAGCAGGCAATCAACACGAGTAGCACGTCGAATTCACGCGCGACGTTCAGCTGCGTGAATTCCCGAAACATACTCGCCAATCTACCTGGCTTTCTATTGTGTTTGACGCTGTGGCTGCTCTGGGCGCCCGCGGCTTTCGCGCAGACCTCGGTCGACAACGTGGCCCGCATCGCCAATCCATCGGGCGTGCCATGTACCGATGCGGCCACCAACCCGAACTGCGAACGCACCGACAATGCGGTCGTCACAGTCACGCCGCTGCCGACCATCACCACATCCAAAGTAGCGGACCCGGTTACCGACGCTACGGTTAACCCGGGCGACACCATTACTTACACAGTAAGCACGGTCGTAGCGGATGGTTCCACCACTGCTGATTTCCAACTGACGGACACGATAAGCACAGGCCTGGCATTCGGAACGATCGTTTCGCAAGCCCCGGCGTTCGCCGGCAGTTGCGCTGTCTCGGGACAAACGCTGACCTGTGCGTTGCCGTCCGACACGCCAGCAGGCACCTATGACGTCAGCTACACCGTTGCCGTTGCTGCCGGCGCTACCGGCACGGTAAGTAACCAAGTGGTGATTGCCGGTGGCGGCGATCCAGACCCCGTCTGCAATCCATGCAATACCCAGCACCCCATTGCGCCAGCGGTCGTTACGCGCGCGAAGACCAGTAATCCCGCGTCCGGCGCATCGGTGGAAGTCGGCGACGCCATCACCTACACACTGGCGCTCACCGTGGCCGGCTCGGCCACCACCCAGGTGGAGCAGCTGCAAGACACGCTGGGATCGGGTCTGACTTTCGGTTCCATTACTAGCCAAGCGCCGGAATTCGGTAGCAGCTGCGCCGTCGCCGGCCAGGCGTTGACCTGTTCTCTGCCCACCGGAGCGCTGCCAGGCACCTATAACGTGGTGTACACGGCCACCGTAGCCGCCGGTGCGAACGGTTCGGTGAGCAATACACTGAACGACTGCGCCGCGGTGGGTACGCCGTGCGGCACCAGCCATCTGATTTCGTCGGTGACGGTGGCCAAGTCGGCGAGTCCCGCCACGGGCGCATCGGTGGAGGTCGGCGACACCATTACCTATACGCTGACTTACACCGTCGCCGGCGGCAATTCCAAAGAAGTGAAGACGGCGAACGACCAACTCGGCGCCGGCCTGACCTTCGGCGCGTTGGGCACCATCAGCCATCCCAACCTGTTGAGCTGCACCGGCAGTTCGCCAATGGCGTGCACGCTGGAAGCGGACGCACCGGAAGGCACCTACACCGTTCAGTACACGGCAACGGTCGATAGCAGCGCCGCCAGCAGCGTTTCCAACACGGTGAGCGGCGTGACCTGCACAACGCCGAGCGGCTGCACCACCACACATCCTCTGTCTGCGGTCAGTGTCGCCAAGTCGGCCAACCCGGCCAACGGCGCATCGGTGGAAGTGGGCGACACCATCACGTACACACTGACTTACAACGTGACCGGAGGCGCATCGCCGGAAGCCAAGACCGCCAACGACCAACTGGGCACCGGTTTGACCTTCGGCGCGTTGGGCACCATCAGCCATCCCAACCTGTTGAGCTGCACCGGCAGTTCGCCAATGGCCTGCACGCTGGAAGCGGGCGCACCGGACGGCAATTACACCGTCCAGTACACGGCAACGGTCGATAGCAGCGCCGCCAGCAGCGTTTCCAACACGGTGAGCGGCGTGACCTGCACAACGCCGAGCGGCTGTACCACCACACATCCTCTGTCCGCGGTCACTGTCGCCAAGTCGGCCAACCCGGCCAACGGCGCATCGGTGGAAGTGGGCGACACCATCACGTACACACTGACTTACAACGTGACCGGTGGCCCGTCACCGGAGCCCAAGATCGCCACGGATCAACTGGGCACGGGACTGACCTTCGGTGCTGTCGGTTCGATCAGCGATACCGGTCGCCTCAGCTGCACCAGTACCTCGCCCATGACGTGCACGCTGGCAGCGAACACACCGATCGGCACCTATACCGCGCAGTACACGGCCACCGTGGCTGCCAATGCCAGCGGCAGCGTCGCCAACACAGTGACGGGCGTGCCCTGCGCCACCCCAAGCGGCTGTGCGACCACGCACATTCTGTCGGCCGTGACGGTCGCCAAGTCCGCCACTCCGGCCAATGGCACGTCGGTGGAAGCCGGCGACACCATCAACTACAGGCTCACCTTCAGGGTTCTCGACGCGCAATCGCCAGAGGACAAGACGGCCAACGACCAGTTGGGTGCGGGCCTGACGTTCGGCTCATTGGGCACCATCAGCCATCCCAGCTTGTTGGACTGCACCGGCAGTTCGCCAATGGCGTGCACGCTGGAAGCGGGCGCTCCCGTGGGCACGTACACGGTCGATTACACCGCCACGGTGGACGCAGGCGCGACCGGCTCGGTCACCAACACGGTCACCGGTGTGACCTGCGCTACCGCGGGCGGTTGCACCGTTGCCCATCCGATCTCGGCCGTGACGGTTGGCAAATCCGCCAGTCCTGCCAACAACGCATCAGTGGAAGCGGGCGACACCATTACCTACACGTTGACCTTCAACGTGGTCGATGGCGCCTCAACCGAAGCCAAGGTCGCCAATGACCAGCTGGGCGCCGGCCTGACCTTCGGTGCAGTAGGCAGCATCAGCGATTCCAACCGTCTCGGCTGCTCCGGCACTTCACCGATGGTGTGCACCTTGGCAGCCGGTACGCCGGTCGGCACCTACACCGTCCAGTACACGGCCACCGTGGACGCGGGTGCCACCGGCACCGTCACCAATACCGTGAGCGGCGTGCCCTGCGCGACCGCAGGCGGTTGCGCCACCACGCACACGCTGTCGTCGGTGACGGTGGCCAAGTCGGCCAGCCCGGCCAGCGGCACCTCGGTGGAAGCGGGCGACACCATTGCTTATACGCTGACCTACAACGTGGTCGGCGGTCCGTCGCCGGAAGCGAAGATCGCCAACGACCAATTGGGCGCGGGCCTGACCTTCGGCGCCGTGGGCGCTTCCAGTGATCCCAGTCGGTTGACCTGCACCGGCGGCTCGCCAATGACTTGCACGTTGGCGGCCGGCTCGCCGGCCGGCCTCTACACCGTCCAATACACCGCGACAGTTAATGCGGATGCCAGCGGCCCGCTGACCAACACGGTCAGTGGCGTGCCGTGCGCGACCGCGGGCGGTTGCACCACCACGCACACATTGTCGTCGGTGACGGTGGCCAAATCGGCCAGCCCGGCCAGCGGCACCTCGGTGGAAGCGGGCGACACCATTACCTACACGCTGACCTACCGCGTGGCTGGCGGACCGTCGCCGGAAGCCAAGACCGCCACGGACCAGCTCGGCACCGGTCTGACGTTCGGCGCCATCGGCACTGTCAGCGATCCGACCCAATTGAGTTGCGCTGGCAGTTCGCCGATGGCATGCACGTTGGTAGCGGGCGCACCGGCCGGTACCTATACCGTGCAATACACCGCGACAGTGAATGCGGATGCCAGCGGTTCGTTGACCAACACGGTCAGCGGCGTGCCGTGCGCGACGACCGGCAGCTGCACCACCTCGCACAACGTATCGACGGTAACCGTGCAGAAGACCGCAGCTCCCGCCAATGGCACGTCGGTGGAAGCCGGTGACACCCTTGCCTATACGTTGACCTTCACCGTTAACGGCGGCACTTCCACCGAAGCCAAGACCGCCAACGACCTGATGGGTACGGGCCTGACCTTCGGCGCCATCACCAACATCAGCGATGCCGGTCGCCTCAGTTGCACAAGCGGTTCGCCGCTGGCGTGCACGCTGGTAGCAGGTACGCCCGCCGGCACTTATACGGTGAACTACACAGCCACCGTGGACGCCGATGCCACCGGCACCGTCACCAACACAGTGAGCGGCGTGCCGTGCGCCACTGCCGATGGCTGCACCACCACGCATACGCTGTCGTCGGTGACCGTGGCCAAGTCGGCCAACCCGGCCAACGGCAGCTCGGTGGAAGCCGGCGACGTCCTCACCTACACGCTGACCTACACCGTTACAGGCGGCGCAGCGTCGGAGCCGAAGGCTGCCACCGATCAACTGGGCGCAGGCCTGACGTTCGGCGAGGTCACCACGGTTAGCGACGCAGCCCAGCTAAGCTGCACCAGCGCCGCACCGATGGTCTGCACCTTGGCGCAGGGCGCACCCGCAGGCACCTATACGGTTGAATACACCGCGATAGTGAACGCGGACGCCACCGGTGCGGTCACCAATACGGTGAGCGGCGTCGATTGCGCCGCCGCCGACAGCTGCACCACGTCGCACAGCGTGTCGACGGTGACGGTGCAAAAGACCGCCAGTCCGGTCAGCGGCACCACTGTAAGCCCAGGTGAAACCATCACCTATACGCTGACCTACACGGTCACCGGCGGTGCTTCCAGTGAGGCCAAGACGGCCAACGACCAGCTGGGCGCCGGCCTGACCTTCGGCGCCATCGGGACCATCAGCGATACCGGCCTTCTCAGCTGCACCGGCACATCGCCCGTGGCGTGCACGCTGGCCGCCGGTACGCCAGCGGGCACCTACACGGTCCAATACACCGCGACCGTCGACGCCGATGCCGCTGGCGCCGTCACCAATACGGTGAGCGGCGTGGCGTGCACCGCCACCGGCGGCTGCAGCACCGAGCATCCGCTGCGTGCGGCAATCGATGTGACCAAGACCGCGCTGCCGGCGCCCGGCAGCGAGGTATATGTCGGCGATACCATCGCCTACACGCTGACGGCGGTGGTGGAAAACGGAACGACCACCGAACCCGTGCGCCTGATGGACACGCCCGGAGCTGGCCTGAACATCGGTGCATTGCCAGCCGGGTGCGCGATGGCCGGGGCGCAGATCGAGTGCATCCTGCCGACCGGCACCGTGCCGGGTACGTACACCTTCATCTACGATGCGACCATCGGTGCCACTGCCAACGGCAACGTCAGCAACGTGGTGGTCAGCGCCTACAACGGCCGGGCCATCGATGTGAGCTGCGTCAGCTGCCAGACGCAACACCAAGTGGTCGCGCTGCCTTCGCTGCGCGTGGTCAAGACGTCCGCGGTACGCGAAGCGCGCATCGGTGACCTGGTGCGCTACCGGGTCACGGTCGAAAACGTCGGCCTTGTCGATGCGAGAAACGTCTCGCTGGCGGACACCCCGCCGGCGGGCTTCACCTACGTGGAAGGCTCCTTGTCGGTGGTGGACGGCGACAACGCCGCCACCGTGAGCGGCCAGAGCCCGATCCGCTTCGACGGCTTGGATATTGAGCCAGGCCAAACGGCCACGCTGATCTACATGATGCGAGTCGGTGCAGGCGTACGTCACGGCACGCATGTGAACCAGGCGCAGGCGCTCTCGTCCACCGGTACGCCCATTTCCAACATCGGCACCGCGGAACTGACAGTGGCCTCCGATCCGCTGGTCGACGACAGCCTGATCTTCGGCACGGTCTTCAACGACCGCGACGGCGACAGCTGGCAGGACGGCGCTGCGCTGACCGGCGTGAGCGTGCAGGGCGGTTTCGCGCCCGACGCCTATGTGCCGGGCTCGACCCTGATGGATCGCGGCCTGGGCGCGCAACCGTTGCCCGACGCCAGCGCACCGTTGCTGCACGGCATCCGTGTCGGCGATATCGCCGCGCGGCAATCGGAAGCCGATACCGCACAGGCGCACCAGGTGGTGATCCGCCAGCACCTGAGCAAACCGAGTTTCACCGGCGACTTCGTGTTGACCAGTGACCAAGGCGTGACCGTTCGCATGGACGCGGACGGCCGCACCACCGTCGAAAGAAACGGTGAAGCAGCCAAGGGATTGAATGCGGCCGCGCCCACGGTGGAACGCCGTGTCGCGCAGGGCGAAGGCGGCTACGTGGTCGATTACGTGATCGGCAACGACGGTATCGACGAACGCGGCATACCGGGCGTGCGTATCGCCTCGGTCGAAGGCCTGCTGATCGAAACCGATCCGTTCGGCCGCTACCACCTGGTCGGTATACCGGGCGGGCAGTCGCGCGGGCGCAACTTCATCTTGAAGGTCGACCCCGCCACGCTGCCGGTCGGCACAGAAATGACCACCGATAACCCGCTGGTCCGCCGTATCACCCCGGGTGTACCGGTACGCTTCGACTTCGGCGCAAAGATGCCGGTGGAAGAGATTACCGGCGGCACGCAGCTAGTGGAACTGGAGCTGGGTGAAGTGATCTTCGCGCCTGGCAGTGCGGAAGTCCGCGAATCCTACCTGCCGGTGATCGACCGTATCGCCGCCAAGCTGGACGAGTACCAGGGTGGCGAAGTGGTGATCAGCGTCGATGGCGATGGCGATGCCCTGGCATTCGACCGTGCCGCCGCGGTGAAGACAGCGCTGATGCAGCGCTTGCCCACCGCGCTGGTACCGATGGTCAGCGTCAGTGTGCGAACCGCAGCCGACGATCCAGGCACACGCGTGACCGGTGTGGATGGCCAAGGTCCGGTGCTGGGCACAGTGTTGTTCGACACCAACCGCGCCGACATCAAGCCGGAGTTCGCGCCACTGATCGAACGTGTAGCGGCTTATCTGGAGCAAGTGGGCGGCGGCACGGTGTCGATCGTCGGCCATACCGACCTGCGCGCATCGGACGAATACAACATGGCATTGGGTATGCGCCGCGCAAGAGCGGTGTACGAAGCACTGGCGGCGCACCTGAGTCCGGAATTGCGAAGCCGGGTGCGCGTTGACCCCGGCCGGAGTCCGGCAGCGCCTGCCGGCGTGGACAGGAAGTGAGGGAGCACGCCATGACGCTGAAAATGAAACTACTCGACTACACCTTGATCGGCCTGCTGGCCGGGTTGCCGACGATGTCGGTGGCACAGGATGAGCCGCCGCAATCGCTGGCTGGAACGAACGCAGCGCAAGCCAACGCACCGCAAGTCTCATCAACCGACGATCCGACGGCCAAAGCGCTGTCGGAATGCACCGGCGACGAATGCCGTTCCGGCGAGGAGCTGTTGTTCAAGCTGCGTACCCGCGGCGAGCGCGAACCGGCAACGGCTGGCGTGAAGCAGACCGATTCGCAAACGCTGCAGCCGGACCGGCGCGTGACCGTGGCCATGGAGCCGGCGGGCCGCGCACGCGTGGCCGGAAAGTTCAGCCTGCAACTGCCCAACGGCGGTGTGATCTGGGCGACTGAAGATCCGGCCCTGGGCGAACCGGAACTGTCGGTTTCGGCGCCTACCTTCGCCGCGTTCAACGGCAGCGCCATCACCCAGCCGGTGCAGTTCTACGTGCGCAGCAACTATTCCAACTTCATCGACCGCTACGAACTTACGCTGTACCGCGCCACCGATACCGACCTGGTCGAGCCGGTGGCGACCGTGCCGCTGGACGTGGCCGCGGTTTCGCGCAGCGAATGGGATGGCAAGCTGACCGCGAAGTATCCGTTCCGTGCTGGCGACGAGTTGCTGTACGTACTGCGTGCCTACGACAAGGACGGCAACGTCGACGAAACCCAACCGCTCACGCTGCAACTGGTGACGCCGGAAGAAGCCGAGCGCGGCGGCCAGCGCTTGCGCGACAGCACGGAACAAACGTTAGGCACGGCGTTGACGACCGGCCAGGCGCAAGATCAACGCCTGATCGAAAGCGCGTTCGGCAGCAATGGCCTGCGCCAGCAGAACATCCCGATCTACGGTTCGCGCGTGCGCATCCAGGGCCGCAATCTACCGACCGGCCAAAACCTGCTGATCAACGGCGACAGCTACCCGGTAGATTTGGAGCGCAAGTTCGTCGCCGAATACCTGGTGCCGGTGGGCCAGCACACGTTCGATGTCGCGTTGGGTGGAAGTAGCGATGAGTTCGGTGGCAAACCAGCGCCGGATGCAAAGGGACAACACCACACGCTGGGTGTGGATGTCACCGGCCGCTACTTCTTCGGCGTGGGCATAGCTGATATCACGGTGTCGGAAAACAAGATCAGCGGATCGACGGAACCATTCCAGAACGATCCGCGCTACCAAGACGACATCATCAGCGACGGTCGCCTGGCGTTCTACGGCAAAGCCAAGCTGCGCGGCAAATACCTGATCACCGCTCAAGCCGATACCACCGAGCGCGACCTGGAACATCTGTTCGACGGTTTCGGCCAAGCCGATCCGCAGGACATCTTCCGCCGCCTCGATCCGGATCTGTACTACCCGGTGTACGGCGACGACTCCACTACCTATCGCGACGTGGACACCATGGGCCGGTTCTACCTGCGCATGGACTGGGACAAGAACCAGGCGCTGTGGGGCAACTACCAGACCGGATTCACCGGCACCGAATACGGCCAGTACGTGCGCTCGCTGTATGGTGCGGCGCTGGATTGGCGCTCGCGCATGGCCAACCGCTGGGGCGACCCGGTGACCGAGGTGCGTTCGTTCGGTTCCGAAGCGCAGACCGCGCCAGGCCACAACGAATTCATCGGTACCAATGGCAGCCTGTACTACCTGCGCCACACCGATCTGTTGCCGGGTTCGGACCAGGTGGCGCTGGAGATTCGCGACCGCACAACCGGCCGGACCGAGAACAGGGTGACCTTGCTGCGCGGTGCGGACTACGAGATCGACGAGCTGCAGGGACGCATCATATTGACGCGTCCGCTGATGCTGATCACTCGCGAGAATCTGAAAACCATCACCCGCGATACGCCACTGGACGGCTACGAGCCGCGCCTGATCGTGGACTACGAATGGGTGCCCTCCAGCTTCGATGCCGATGAAGTCAGCGCCGGTTTCCGCGGCAAGCATTGGTTCGGTGACCACGTTGGCGTAGGCGCGACCTATGTCGATGAAAACCGCGCGGGCGACGACTACACGCTGGCCTCGGGCGACATTACCTTGCAGGCCGGTCGCGGCACCTACCTCAAGGCCGAATACAGCCAGACCGAATCGTTCAGTGCACCGGTGTTCTTCTCCGACAACGGCGGTCTTGCCTTTACCCAGCTCAACCCAGTGGGTCCACGCGAAGGCGAAGCCAAAGCCGTCGAAGCGCGAGTCAACTTCCGCGAGTTAGGCTGGACCGAGCAGGATTGGTCGATGGGTGCCTGGTGGCGCCACGTCGGCGCTGGCTATTCGATCAGCCGCTATGACACCGGACAGGCAGTGGAAGAGCAGGGCGTTGAACTGCTGGGTCACTTCACCAACACCTTCGGTATCTACGCACGTTACACCGAAGCGCAACGCGGCACGGAAGCGATCGACCAGGCGCAGCTGACCACCGAATGGCGCGTCCGCGACAACAGTACGCTGACGACCGAGTTGCGCCGCGTGGAAGAGCGGCGCGCAGCGCGCGAGGCGACCGGCACGCTGGGTGCCGTGCGCTATAGCCAGCGCGTCGGCACCGCTGTGGACTTGTACGGCACCGCGCAGTTCACTCTGGACGACGACAGCGGTGCATATGACGACAACGATGCCTACACCGTCGGTGGCAAGTACCTGTTCGAAGGCCTGTCCAGTGTCGGTGCCGAGCTTACCCACGGCGACCGTGGCGACGCCGCGCAGGTGAATACCGAATACCAGCTGACACCCGAGCACACCGTCTACGGCGGCTACACCTATTCCACCGACGGCACCGATTACGACCCGTTGTTCAATCCGCGCCAGCAGAGCGGTTGGACGCTGGGCCAGCGCTGGCGCTTGTCCAACCAGCTCAACGTGTTCAACGAAAGCCAGCAGCTCAAGAGCAACGGCGAGTCGGGCCTGGCGCACACCTTCGGCATGGATTTCTTTCCGTCGGTGGGTTGGAACCTGGGCTTCACCTTGTCCGATGGCGAGTTGGTCAACAGTGCCGGCGGCTTGGTCGATCGCCGCGCGGTCAGCATCAACGGCGGCCGCACTTCGCCCGACACCGATTGGCAGAGCAAGCTGGAGTGGCGTCGCGACCAAGGCGCGGAGCAACGCACGCAGTGGGTATCCACCAACCGGCTGCTGCACAAGGTCAATGAAAGTTGGCGTATCGCAGCTCGGCTGAACTACGGCGACACCGACGACGAACTCAATCCCGCCGCGGGCGCGAAGTTCATCGAAGGCAACTTCGGCTTTGCCTGGCGGCCTTGGAACAGCGCGCGCTGGGGTGTGTTCGGACGCTACAGCTATCTGTACGACCTGGCCACGCTGGCGCAAGTTGACGGCGCCGAGTACGACCAGCGCACGCAGGTGCTGTCGTTGGAAGGCGTCTACAAGTACGACCAGCGCTGGGAGTTCGCCGCCAAGGTGGCACGGCGTGAAGGCGAAGTGCGGTTCGGGCGCGGCGTGGGCGCGTGGTTCGATTCAGGCACCACGTTCGCCTCCGGTCAGATCCGCTATGACCTGCGGCAGCGCTGGCACGCACTGGCCGAATACCGCTGGCTGGATGTCGAGGACGGCGGCACTCGTAAGGGCTGGCTGGTCGGAGTGGACCGCGACCTGGGCCGCAACCTGCGGCTGGGTGTTGGCTACAACTTCACCGAGTTCAGCGACGACCTAACCGACTTCGACTACGACCACAAAGGTTGGTTCATCAACTTCGTGGGCAGCTATTGATCAAAAAACGATGTAGGAGCGGCGTCCCGCCGCGAGCTCTTGTTCTTCAGATGCATCGCAGGGACTGCGGAAGAGCTCGCGGCGGGACGCCGCTCCTACAAGAGCGACTCATTGGACGGATATAGGCAACAAAGAAGGTACATAGGATGCGGTAAGCCAAAGGCGCACCGCATCGTTCGCGCGATGAAGAACGCGCCGCAGGGCCGTCCGGATGGCGAACAGGCATTTGCTCTTTGAACGGATACAGCAGGCAACGAAGAAGTGGACGAAGGAAAACATATGACGCGCCGGGAAAAAGCAATCACCACTCTCGCGCAATGGGCCGCGCCCCGGCAACCACTCCGTGTGCGCGATGAAGAACGCGCCGCAGCGCGTCTGGATGGTGAGCAGGTGAGCTTTACGCGCCGCTCGAATCGACACCCCATCGCCCACCGCCTCGCTTCCATTGCGTTCTTCGCGGCATTCGCCGCATCGGCGTTGTGGAGCGACGGTGCACAGGCCCAGGTACAGCGCAGCTTCGTCAATCCGAGCTTCGAGCAGCCGCTGTTGCCCGGCGCCAGCTGCTATTCGATCAGGGAATCGGCGGTGGTGCCTGGATGGGAAACGACCGAGCCCACTTATACCGGCATATGGAACGATTCATCGCATGGAACGTGCGGCGGGCATAAGGCGTCGCCCCCAATCGTGGGTGGCATGCAGATGTTCAAGAACAATGCCGAAGGCACCAGCGCCCGCACGGGTATCCAGTGGGCCGAACTGAATGCATTCACCGCGGCCCGTCTGTACCAGAACGTATGCATGGTGACCGGGGAAAGGGTGGACTGGCGGCTTGCCCACAAAGGCCGGGTCACCACCGAGCGGATGACCTTCAATATCGGCACTAACCCATCGGGAGCGGGTAGCCAGCTCATCATGGATGCCAGCACCACCACCGCTGGCGCAGGAACGCTCAACAGCTGCGGATTGGGTACATGCAATCTCGGTGGCACCGTGGGCGGCTGGGCCAACTATTCCGGAAGCTTCGTCTGGAACGGATCCGTGGGGGTGCAGACCATCGGATTCCAGGCGGTCACCGGCGGATCTGCCGGCAATATCCTGGATGACATCGTCCTGATCCTGCGGCCCTACGTCGAGTTCTTCCCGGCAGTGGCATCCACGCGCGAAGACCAGGGTGCGGCCGGTGTTCCTGCCATACGCATTACGGGCGTCATCGAAACCACCTTCAACGTGCAGGTGGCGATCACCGGCGGCACCGCCACGCTTGGAACAGACTTCTCCGCGCCCGGATCGACCTTCAGCGTCACCATCCCGGCGGGCGACTACGGCGCCGGCCAGGATTTCCCGCTGCCGCTGTCGGTCATCGACGACACCGACATCGAAGGCGACGAGACCGTAACGCTGGCCATCGTCGAGAATCCGGCGAACTACGTGGTGAGCAGCACTTCGGTTTGCGGTGGAGCCGCGAACGCCGAGCTTACTTGGACCATCGTCGATAACGATGTCGACCTGTCCATCACCAAGGACGACGGCGCCGCGACCTACGTCCCCGGCTTCGACGTGAACTACGCGATCGTGGTTTCCAACGCAGGCCTGATCGACGTCATCGGCGCGCAGATCAGCGACCCGCTGCCGGCAGACATCACGAATGCAAGCTGGACCTGTGGAGGTGCGACAAATGGTGGCGTCTGCGGTGCGCCAAGCGGCACCGGCGCCATCAACACCACGGCCGACCTTCCCACTGGCGCCTCGGTCACCTACCTGTTGAACATGGTGGTGCCGTCGGATTACACCGGTAACCTCACCAACACAGCAACGATGGCCGTGCCCGCCGGGGTGACCGACACGAACCTCGACAACAACCAGGCCAGCGATACCGACACGATGGAACCGCCGCCGACCTCCGGCGCCTGCTCGCCGCGTGTGGTTCTGCAGGGCGCATCGTTCACGCTGGCGCCGTTCCCCACCACCGGTACGGTCCAGAAATCCGCCGCCAACGGTTGGCACCCAGACAATGCCTGGGCGACACGGGGCGGGAACTACACCTTCACCTGGACCTTCACGCAACCCATACCGGTGAGCTGGATCCGCTTCGCGGTCGTCGATGTCAACGAGACTTCCGGTCTCGACTACGATGCGAACCCGCCCGTCTTCACCATCACCCTGGCCGGCGGCACCGCCACCACGGCCGATTTCTCTCTTGCCGATGGCGATCTGATCTATTCCGGGGGAGCGCTCCGCTTCCGACCGGGCGGGCCGTATCGGCAATCGGGCCATCTGCAGGGCAACGGCAGCGACACCGTCACCTCCATCACCATTACCTCCACCGGCGTGGCCACCGGCGACAACATCGCCAACTCGCTCTTTGTCCGCCCCGCGTGCGTGACGGTGGAGAAGGTCAGCGAAGGCGGCACCGATGCATTCCAGTTCGGCACCGGCAATGTGGTGGAGGCCAACGGCACCGCGGTTCCCACCATCACGCTGACGACGACCGCACCGGATACCGCGGTGTCCTCGACCGTGTACTACTCGATCATCGACCAGAACGTCACCGTGAGCGAGACGGTGCCAGTCGGCTGGAATCTGGCTTCGGCCGTCTGTACCGACCAGAACGCAGGCGTGACTGGCAACCCGACGGTGATCGGCAGCTTCGCTTCGCCCACGATCACGCTGCCGGCCAGCAACGTGCGGCCGCAAGCCGATATCCGCTGCCGCTTCACCAATGACGCGCTGCCCAGGGCCAATCTTACGATCGCGAAAACCGTCACTCCTACCACGGTGACTTCGGGAGAAGAGGTGGTCTACACGCTGCTGGCGACCAACAATGGACCGGACGCCGCGGATGGTGCCGTTGTGACCGATCCCGGCGTGCCGAACAGCCTGGCGTGCACCGCGCTGACATGTTCGGCGGCAGGAGGCGCGGCGTGCCCGGCTGCGCCGACACCGGAGCAGCTGGCGGCTGGGCTGGCAATTCCGACATTTCCCAATGGCGGCACGGTCACCTTGGCGCTTACTTGCACCGTGACGGCGACGGGGCAATGAACCATCCAGAAAAATGACGTAGGAGCGGCGTCCCGCCGCTCCTACAAGAGCGACACTATTGGACGGATACAACAGGCAACAAAGAAGTGGGAAGAGATAAAACGCATGACGCGCCGCACCCGGTAACCACCCGGTGTGCGCGATGAAGAGCGCGCCGCCGTGCGTCCAGACGTCGAACAGGCGAGCGCCAGCTCTTCTGAACGGATGCAGCAGACAACCAGTAGAAGTGAAGAAGGAAACGCATGATGCGCCAGAAAAATGCAATCACCACTCTGGCGCGACGGGTCGTCTCCCTTGGTTTCGGCTCAAGCCGGCCTGACGACAAGCGCTGCTCGGACAGGCATTCAATCGCCTATCGTTTCGCGTCCGTTGCGTTCTTCGCGGCATTCGCCACTTCGGCGCTGTGGAGCGGTGACGCCCAGGCGCAGGCGTGCAATATCGCCACCAACGGTTCGTTCGAATCGCCGAACATCCAAACCGAGCCGCAACGCGCTGGTGAAAATACCGCCTATGCAAACGGCTACGCAGTATGGCGGACAACGACGTACCCCATCGATGGGTGGCAAACCGTAAGCGGCACCGTCGATATCCTGCGTTACTACAGCAATATGAGTCACGGTGCGCAGGGTCTCGACCTTTACGGGACTGCGGCGGCAACGTTTCGGCAAACCTTCACCGGCCTAGTTGCCGGGCGGCAATACACCTTCTCGATCGACTATTCCGGCCACTCGGCCGCGCAATCGGCGGGTGTCGTGCAACTAGGAAATGGAAGCGGCGCAACGCCGGTCACGCTTGCGACACTCCGGCCTGCTGCCGATTCTGTTTCCAACGGAGGGACCGCCGGCATACCGACGACGCTGCCGTACACGGTCACCTGGCGTACTTATCAACATACGTTCACTGCAGTGGATACCGCGGCAACGATTCAGATCGTCAATACCGGCGTCTATGCCAGCTCCGGTACTGGCCTGTTTATCGACAATTTCACCTTTGCCAGCAGCGGTCCCTGCGAAGGCGATCTTTCGATCACCAAGGACGACGGCACGGCCACTTACACGCCAGGTCTTGATCTCACCTACGACATCGTCGTCCGCAATATCGGCACCACACCGGTGACCGGCGCACAGATCACCGATCCATTGCCGACCGGCATCACCAGCGCCAGCTGGACCTGCGGCAGTGCCACCGGCGGAGGCGTTTGTGGTGCTACCAGCGGCGCGGGGGCGATCAATACGACGGCCAATCTGCCGGCAGGCGCTTCGGTCACCTACCGGTTGAGCATGGCGGTTCCGTCCACCTACACCGGCAGCCTGACCAACACCGCCACGGTGACGCCGCCCGCTGGCATGACCGATACCGACACCAGCAACAACACGGCCAGCGACACCGACACCATGGAGTCACCGCCAAGCTCCAACGCGTGTTCACCGGTCCGCGTGCTGGGCAACATGACTTTCGCGTTCAATCCGCTGGGCGTCACCGGTACCATCGCAAGAACCGGCAATTGGCAGCCCAATACCTATTGGACAACCTCGGGCGGAGATTTCACGATTACCTGGACGTTCGGACAAGCGGTTCCGGTGGATTGGATCCAGTTCGTCGTCAGTGATATCGGCGTGGAGGATTATCAGACACAACCCCAGCCTACCGTCACGATAGCGTTCGGCGCGGGGAGTGGAGCCAGCCCGGCGGATCTAGTCCGCCGCGAAGGGGAGTTGCTCTATGACCCCTCGACGGGCGTGTTGACCTACGACCGGCCTGGACCCCTCCGGCAGCAGGCGGTGATGCGGGGAAACTCGACGGGAACCGTTACGTCCATCACCTTGACCACCAATAATGTGGGGGTCGGCGACCACATCAATGTCTCGCTCTTTGCGCGTCCGGCCTGCTTGACGGTCGCCAAGCTCAGTGAGGGCGGCACGGGCAGCTTCCAGATCGACTTGACTAATGTGGTACAGACAGACAGTACCGCCGTTCCCAGCACAGCGCTGACAACCACGACGGCCGGCACGCCCGTGTCCTCCCCTGGATATTTCTCGCGCGCTCCAGGTACCGCCATCACCTTGGGCGAAGTGGTGCCAGAGGGCTGGGGCATCACCGCCGCCGTGTGTACCGACCAGAACGCCGGCAGCACCGGCAATCCGACCGTGATCAGCACATTTGCCACGCCCACGCTCACCATTCCCGCGGCCAATGTCAGGCCGGAGGCGGATATCGTCTGCCGCTTCGACAACGGACCTTTGCCGACCATCAACCTGAGCAAGATCACCTCGCAGATTGCGGGCGGGCCGTTCGGATTCACACTGGGCAACACTACGGTGACTGCGCCGGCGCCGGTCTCGACTACCGCAGGCGGCAGTGCGGCCGTGGTGGACGGCAACCCGGGTGCGGAGACCGCTTTCCGCGTAGCCAGCCTGGGAGCGGATGTGACCATCGACGAATCCAGTGTCCCCACAGACTGGGTGCTCAACGGCGCGACTTGCGCCAATGGCAATGGCGCATTGGTAGGCAGCCTGGTCAATGGCAGATACACCATTCCTGCCGCCTCGATCACGACGGGGCAGACGTATAGCTGCAGCTTCGTCAACGATCCGACGACCAACCTGCGCATCGACAAAGCGGTCACGCCGGCGACTGCGCGCCCCGGCGAAACCGTGACCTACACCATCGCCGTCAACAACGACGGCCCGGGCACCGGCGACGGTGCGGTGGTGACCGATCCGCCGGTGCCGGGGATGGATTGCACCGCCGCCACGCTGAGCTGCAGCGCCAGCGGCGGCGCGGCGTGTCCGGCGTCGCTGGATGTGGCGGCACTGCAAGGCCCCGGCCTGGTCATTCCCACGTTCCCAGCCGGCAGTGCATTGCAGTTCGGCATGGCCTGCACCGTGACGGCGACGGGACAATGAACCACCCAGAAAAATGACGTAGGAGCGGCGTCCCGCCGCGAGCTCTTGCTCTTCAGATGCATCGCAGGGAATGCGGAAGAGCTCGCGGCGGGACGCCGCTCCTAAAAGAACGAATAAGTCGGCAAATCAGAGGTCAGTAAGTTGAAGAACAAGAATCCGCTCTCCAAATGGTTTGCGAAGAAGAAGCCAGAGAACGATGACCTGCCTCATCGAGCCAAAGCCATTCATCGGTTCGCTTCCTTCGTGTTCTTTCTGGCATTCGCCGCTTCGGCGCTATGGAGCGGCAACGCCCAGGCGCAGGTCGTATTCCGGGAAACGTTCGGCTCGGCCAATGCGGCCTTGCCGACTGCGCAAAGTACTGCCGACGGCAACTGGCTTAGCGCAGGCTGCCTCAATGGGCAGATCGTCGCCACCAATGGAGACTCGACTTCCGATGGTGCCGGATCGACCCACTATCTGTTCCATAACACCGCGACCTGCGCCTACACCGCAGGTCAGGCGGTCTGGCGCACCGTTTCGGCAATCGCGGTGCAACCGAACAAGACCTATGTTTTTTCGTACATGACGATGGTAGCCAATCAGGTCAGCGATCCCGTCCTGACCCAGGGGATCACCCCCAATGCCGGTGCGATCACCGTCGTCAGCACTACCAACACGGCCTATCCCGGCACCAATAACACCTGGATCCGGCGCCAGGTGGTATTCACCACGGCCGCCGCGACCAGCGAGGTCAGCCTGCGCATCACCAACAGCAACACAGTGTCTGCCGGCAACGATTTCGGCATCGACGACGTGATGCTGGCAACAATGCCGACAGTAACGCTGACCAAAACCACGCAGAACGGTGTCGGTGGTGCGTTCGGATTCACGCTGACCAATACGCGGCAGACTACGGGTTCAGTGACCACGACGGCAGCAGGCTCGCCCACGGTGGTGAATGGCGATGCCAATGCCGCCGTCACCGATTTCACTGTTGCTACGCTCGGAACCGCCATCACCATCAACGAATCCACGCTGCCGGCGTTGTGGAACTTCGCCAGCGGCAGCTGCACCAGCTCGTCGGGCGCGACGGTCGGCACGCTCAGCGGCCGGCAGATCACCATTCCTGCGGGCGCCGTAGCCGCGGGCGAACGCTTTACGTGCTCCTACGTCAACAGCACGCCGCCCAGCTTCGGCACCTGCAGCTCCACCATGTATCTCGGTGTGGACTCGCCGACGCAGCTATATCGCATCGATACCAGCACCAACCCGCTGACCTACCCACCGATAGGCGCGCCGAATTCCCCCGGCTACAACGCCATGGGCTACGACCCCGCCAGCAATTACCTCTTCGCCACGCGGTGGGATGAGACTACGAGCACGCATCGTCTGCTGCGTATCGCCGCCAATGGCGTGGTACAGGATGCCGGTGCTATCTCCGGTGGCGGTATCGGTGCCGCGACGGGCATAGCATCGGGTGAAGTCGGTGCCGACGGCTTCTACTACATCAAGAGCAATGCCTCGACGAATCAGATGTGGCGGATCAATCTCACTACCCGGGTTGCCACACTCATCACGTTGAACCGGTCCATCGCCAACGGGGACATCGCCTGGTCCAACGGCATGCTTTACGCCCAAGACCACGACACCGGCCTGTTCAACTCCATCAATCCGACGACCGGAGCCGTCACCCCTATCGGGCCTTCCGGGTTCACAGGACCCACTGATGCGTTCGGTTCCATGATAGGAGCGAGCAACGGTATTTTTGGTCGCCGCAATAGCGGTGGGTTCTACAAGTTCGATCTGGTAACCGGTCGGGCCACCCTGATCTCCGATGCGCCGGCGGGCGGCGGAGACGGGGCCAAGTGCGCCACCTCACCCGTGGTCTTTCCAGCCGATCTGGCGATCACCAAGACCGACGGCAGTAACACCTATACGCCCGGCAACGACGTTACCTACACCATTGTGGTCAGCAACAACGGTCCGTTCGGCGTGCAGAACGCGCAGGTCGTCGATGCGCTGCCCACCGGCATCACCACGGCCAGCTGGACTTGTGCCACCACCACCGGCGGCGGCGTATGCGGCGCCGCCAGCGGCAGCGGCGCGATCAACAGCACCGTCAACTTGCCCGTCAGTGGGACGACCACTTCGTCGGTCACCTACACCTTGACGTTGAGTGTGCCGTTGTCGTTCTCCGGCAGCTTGCTTAACACCGCCACCGTGACCGCGCCGGCAGGTACCACCGACTCCAACACCGCCAACAATTCGGCCAGCGACACGGACAGCCAGTTTCCGGTACCGGCACCGAACGTTGCCAACCTCACCTGCAGCAGCGACGCCAGCTTGTTGAATACCGCTTACGACGGCAGCGGCGGTCGACTCACGTCCGGTACCGACACCCATTGGCAAGTCGCGCTGACCACCACGCCGATCACGGGCGCACCGCCGGCCGGATTGAGCTATGGCGCAGCGGCCGTGCTAACCAATCCGCCTGCGAACTACATGGTCTCACCGTACAACAACGCCAACTGGATCTCCCACGCGGCCAATGCCCTTCATCCCACCAACGTCAACTACGACGTCTTCTACCGCTACCAACTTAATCTGGGGCCGGGCACCGACCCGGCGACCCTCCGTCCGCGCTTGGACTTCTACAGCGACAACGCCGTCATCCAGATATGGGTCAACGGAGTAGCGCAGAACATCCGCTCCAACTATGGCGCGGCCGATCCGTACTTCTACGCCGGCTTCCAAGCGGGTAATCCGGCTGCGGGCACATTGGTAGGACCATGGAATAGCGGCTTCAACGAGATCGTCGTGCATATCAAGTCAGGGCCTGGTGCGCAGGCCTTACTGGCGCAGGTGGTGTTGCCGCAATCGATCTGCGAACCGGCCACGGTGACGTTGAACAAAACAACGCGGTTGATCACCGGTGGCCCGTTCGGCTTTGGCCTGACCAACGCCGCACAGGCGACGGGTTCGGTCAGTACCACGGCAGTGGATGCACCGGCGCAGGTGGACGGCGACACGAGTTCGGCGGGTACTACCGAGCCGTTCGCGGTCACGACGTTCGGCACCGACGTGGTGATCACCGAGAACACGCTGCCGGCCGGATGGTTGCTGAGCGATGCCGTGTGTACTTCTGGCGGCACGCCGGTCGGTAGCCGCTCGGGTAACGCCTACACGATCCCCGGCGGCCTGATCGACGCCAATGCCGAGAGTTTCGTCTGCACGTTCACCAATACGCCCACGACCAATCTGAGTATCGACAAGACCGTCAATCCAGTTACGGCACGGCCGGGCGAGACGGTGACCTATGTGATCGCCGTGAATAACGACGGTCCGGGCCCGGGCGACGGTGCGGTAGTGATCGATCCAGCCGTGACCGGTGTGGATTGCGCCGCGGCCGCGCTCACCTGCAACGCCAGCGGCGGTGCGGCGTGCCCCGCGTCGCTGGACGTGTCGGCATTCCAAGATATCGGATTGACGATTCCCACCTTCCCGGCCGGCGGTGCCTTGCAGTTCGGCATGGCCTGCACCGTGACGGCAACAGGGCAGTGATTCCTCTAGAAAAATGACGTAGGAGCGACGTCCCGCCGCGAGCTCTTCCGCTTTTCTGTGATGCATGTGAGGAGCAAGAGCTCGCGGCGGGACGCCGCTCCTACGTTAGGTTGTGAAGAGCTGTGACTGGCTACCGCGTTGGCATCAGCGACAATCGCCGCATGGACGCGCTCTTTCGCTCACGTATCGATGCTCTGACCGATGGGTTGCATCGGCTGGCGCTCGAAGATGGTCGGAAAATGGTGATCAAGCGCCGCCGCATGGCGCCTGCAGGATTCTTCGCCATGGAAGCGCATGGATTGGCGTTGCTGGAAACCGCGGGCGGCCTGCGCGTCCCACACGTGCACGCGGTGGTCGAAGATGCGTTGGTGATCGAGGACTTAGGACGTGGTCAGCCCAGCAGCGTCGCATGGGAGCGCGCAGGCGGGGCTCTGGCGCGTCAACACCGATGTACGGCTAACGAGTTCGGACTGGATCGCGATGGCTGGTGCGGTGATGGTGCTCAGCTCAACATACGCATGCAGGATGGCTGGCGCTTCTTCGCCGAATGCCGGCTGCTGCCACAGGCAAAGCGTGCGCGTGATACCGGCCTGCTGATCGAACGCGATATCTTGAGTGTCGAGCGGATCTGCGCCGAACTGCCGATGCGGATTCCAAAGCAGCCGCCCGCGCTGCTGCATGGTGATCTGTGGTTGGGCAACCTGCATCCGTGCGCGGATGGCGAACTGGCGTTGATCGATGCCGGTGCCGTGCACTACGGCTGGGCGGAAGCCGACCTGGCGATGCTGACGTTGTTTGGTGAAACGCCTGCGGTGTTCTTCGATGCGTATCAGTCAGAGTTGGGTATCAATGGCGACTGGCGCGAGCGCGTTCCCGTCTACAACCTTTACCACCTGCTCAATCATCTCAATCTGTTCGGCGGTAGCTACCTACAGCCGGTACGCAACGCGATGAGTCGTGTCGGAGCTGGGTAAGGTCATCATGTAAGACAAACCCACCCTGTAGGAGCGGCGTCCCGCCGCGAGCTCTTTCTATCAGGTCGCCATAGAAGCGAAGAGCTCGCGGCGGGACGCCGCTCCTACAGGGTCATCTATTTTGGAAGCCATCGCGAAAATCTCTATGGCAAAAGAGATCCGTCATCCCGGCCTGCGCCGGGATGACGGACGATTATCGGTTGATTCTGGCGCAAGGTGACGTTGGAGCGACGAAGCCAACAACCTGCGCTCTAACCACCCATCTCTTTCAACAAAAGCGGCAACGCTTCCGCCGCGGTCGTGCGCCAATGCATGTCCACATGTGGTGTGAGTGCGGTGTCGTCGGGATTTATCTCCACCACTTTCGCGCCGTGTTGCTGGGCCACCGCAGGCAGGCCCGCGGCGGGGTAGACCAGGCCGGAGGTGCCGATGACCAGCATCAAGTCGCAACGGTCCGCGGCGGCTTCCGCGCGCGCCCAGGCGTATTCGGGCAGGGCTTCGCCAAACCAGACGACGCCCGGGCGGATATCGCCGCCGCAGTGGAGACATGTGGGCGGCATCAGGCGCAGCACGGCCGCCTGCGGTTTCATGGGTTTCAATGCGGCTGTATAAGTTTGTGCGCAGTCGAAACAGCGCAAAGCGGACAGACTGCCGTGCACGTGTGCGGACACCCGGCTGCCGGCGCGTTCGTGCAAGTCGTCGACGTTCTGTGTCACCAGTGAAATGTTGGTATGCACTGCGAGCTTGGCCAGCGCCAGATGTCCCGCGTGTGGTTTGGCCTGCTGCACCATGGCCATCCTCCAGCGGTACCAGCCCCAAACCAGCGCTTTGTCCGCCCGCCAGGCGTCGGCCGTCGCCAGCTGCTGCGGGTCGAACTGCGACCACAAGCTGTTGTGCTGTCCGCGAAAGGTGGGAATGCCGCTTTCGGCGGACATACCCGCGCCGGTGAGGACGGCAACGGAGTCTGCCTCCGCGATCAGAGGGGCGAGGGTCTTGACGATGTCGTGGGAGGCGTGGGGCATTTGTTGGGAGATTATTTTTACGGTCGCGACTTACGTCGCTCCCACGGTCAGGGTTATGGGGTGTGCTTCAGGCTTTGTGTTCGGTGGCCAGGTATTCGGTGCTTTGCATTTCGATCAGGCGTGAGGCGGTGCGTTCGAAGGCGCCTTGCAGGCGCATTCCGGAATACAGCGTGGTCGGAGGCGCGGCCGCGGTGCAGACCAGGTTGACGTGGCGGTCATAGAACTCGTCGATCAGGTTGACGAAGCGACGCGCGGCGTCTTCATTGGTGCGGTCGAAGGTGGGAATGCCGCCCAGCAGCACAGTGTGGAATTCGCGGGCGATCTCGATGTAATCGCTGGTGCCGCGAGGCCCTTCGCAGAGTGCGGCGAAGTCGAACCAGGCAATGCCTTTGCCGCGTCCGCGTACCGGTATCTTGCGGTCTTCGATGACGATGTTGCCGTCGCGGAGCGCGGTACCGGCGGTCAGCTCTTTCCAGCGTTCGCAAAGCCACGTGTCGGATGTGTCATCCAACGGCGTGCGGTAGACCGGCGAGCGCGTCAACGCACGCAGCCGATAGTCTTCCGCGCCCATCGCGTGCACTTCCACGCAATACTTCTGGATCAATGCAATGGCGGGCAGAAAGCTGTCGCGCTGCAGGCCGTCCTTGTACAAGTTCTCCGGCGGGGTGTTGGAGCTGGTCACCAGCGTCACGCCTTCTGCGATCAGCCGCTCCAGCAGACGGCCAAGCAGCATCGCGTCGCCGATGTCGGTGACGAAGAATTCATCCAGCACCAGTACGCGCAGTTTCTCGCGCCATTCCTGCGCGATCTTCGCCAGCGGATCACTCTGGCCGGCGTGCTCGCGCAGTCGCTCATGCACGCTGCGCATGAAGCGGTGGAAGTGGGTGCGGTACTTGCCGCTCTCGCCATTGTGCTGCGTGTGCGGCAATGGCAAATCGGGTCCGCCCGTGGCGGCCAGTGCGGGCAGCGGCAGGTTGTCGTAGAACAGATCGATCAGGAAGGTCTTTCCGCGGCCCACGCCGCCCCACAAGTACAGACCCTTCACTGGTTCGGGCTTCTTCCACAACGAGGAAAGCCGATCCAACCAGCCTTCCTTCGCGTCCTCCAGCAGCGCCAGATGGATACGGTCCAATTCGCGCAGTGCTTCATGCTGGGCTGGATCGTCCTGCCATTCGCCATTGGCCGCGCCGCGCGCATAGGCCTGCGAAGGCGTGAGCCGGTCCTGTAACAGCGTGTCCTGCATATCGCCGTAAGCCATCATGCCGCCGGAAGAAAGGCTTTCATGGCGTGCTTGACCGCGCCGCGCAGGTCCATCAGCTTGCGATGAAAGAAGTGGCTGGTTTCCGGCATGCGGATGAGTTCCGGCGGATCTTTCAGTTCATCGATCCAGTCGTACACCGCTTGCGGGTCGACAATCTCATCCTCTTCGCCCTGTATCACCAGCCACGGACAGGCAGGCGGCACAATCTTGTCGAAATCCCAACGGCCAACCGGCGGCGCGACGGTGATCAATGCGTCGGGTTTTATGTCATTGCTGGTACGTAGCGCGACATAGGAGCCGAAGCTGAAGCCAGCCAGCCACAATGCATTTCCCGGACGCTGCTCACGCACCCAGGTAGCGACGGCGCGCAGGTCGTCCGCCTCGCCTTCGCCATGATCGAAGTGCCCCACTGAGCCACCGGTGCCGCGGAAATTGAAGCGGACGGTGACCGCGCCGAGCTCGCGCAAGCTGCGCGCCAGCATCACCACGACTTTGTTGTGCATGGTGCCGCCTTCGGTCGGCAGCGGATGGCAAACGATGGCGGTCAGCGGCAGCGCCGCGACGCCGTCCTCCGGCCATTCGACATGCGCCTCCAGCGTACCGGCGGGGCCGGGAAGGGTCAGTGGACCGGATTCAGCGGGGAATGGAGGGTTTGCCATGCGTCCATGATAAGGCTTGGTGAAATGAAGGGCTTTAGCGCCTTGATAGCCCCCTTTTGTAAAAAGGAGGCGGCAAAGCTACTTGCGTCTCCTTGCTGACGCGCGAAGCGAACACGACCGTCGCCCAATTATCTGGAGCAACTCAATCTTTATCGCCAGCAATCCCCAAATCTGTAGCGCCACCGATGCAACGCTGGGTTGGGGCGGTCGGCCTTGCCCGCACATTTTGTGCAGTGCACAATTGGCCGGATCTCCCCCAGATATCTCCCATGCGGCTTCCTCTTCTTGCGCTCGCGGTGAGTGCTTTTGCTATTGGCACCACGGAATTCGTGGTGATGGGCCTGCTGCCGCAGATGGCGGACGATCTGGGTGTATCGATTCCTTCGGCCGGGTTGCTGGTGTCCGGCTATGCGTTGGGCGTGGTGATTGGCGGGCCGCTGCTGGCGATGGCAACGGCAAAGCTGCCGCGCAAGGCGGTGCTGCTGGTGCTGATGGGCATCTTCGTGCTGGGCAATGTGTTGTGCGCGCTGGCGCCCAACTACGAAACGCTGATGGTGGCGCGGGTGATTGCCTCGCTGGCGCACGGTTCGTTCTTCGGGGCTGGCGCCGTCGTTGCCCGCCACATCGCGCCGCCGGGCAAGGGCGCGCAGGCCATCGCGTTGATGTTCACTGGGTTGACCGTGGCGAACATCCTGGGCGTTCCGCTGGGCACGCTGCTGGGCCAGGCGCTGGGCTGGCGCGCGACCTTCTGGGCGGTGGTGGTGCTGGGCGTGGCGTCGCTGGCGATCATCGCCCGCAATGTGCCGAACTTGCATGACCTGACCGCGCCGCAACTGCGCCGCGAGCTACGCGTACTGCGCGAACCGCAGGTGCTGCTGGCGCTGGGCATGACCGTGTTCGGCTTCGGCGGCATCTTCGCCGTTTTCACCTACATCGTGCCGATCCTGACCAGCGAAGCGGGCCTGGGCGAAGACGCCATCAGTCTGGTGCTGGTGCTGTTCGGGCTGGGCGCTACCGCGGGCACGCTGCTGGGCGGACGGCTTGCAGACTGGAAGCTGATGCCCGCACTGATCATCGCGCTGCTGGTGTTGTGCGCATTCTTTGTCGCGTTTGCCGGCGCCATGTACGTGCCCGCGCTGGCGGTGACCGGTGTTTTCCTGATCGGCTTGATCGGCTTCGTCGCCGGCCCCGGCCTACAGGCGCGCTCGGTGCAGCAGGCGAAGGATGCACCCCTGCTGGTGTCCACGCTGAACCAGAGTGCGTTCAACCTGGGCAACGCCGGCGGCGCCTGGATCGGTGCGACCCTGCTGACTCATGGCGCCGGTTATCCCGTCCTGAGTTTGGCCGCTGCCGGAGTAACGGTAGTGGGACTGGGTTTGACCTTGCTCAGTTTGCGGATGGAGCGGCGTGCGGCAGTGAACGATGTGGTCTATGGTGCAAGCGCATGACCTTGTAGGAGCGGCGTCCCGCCGCGAGCTCTTCGCTTTATCGCGATCTGATGGAAAGAGCTCGCGGCGGGACGCCGCTCCTGCCGCCGGGACGCCGCTCCTACGGGGGATCATTTAGCCAGTGCTTCAATCGGCCGGCACGGTGCGTTCGATTGCCCAGGTGCGCAGGGTTTCTACTTGTTCGGCCATCAATACCGACAGCGGTTTGGCCTGGCGGATTTCCTGCATCAGCAGATCGGTGTCCAGTGGCTTCTGCTCCGCATGCGCGGTGTAGAGCGCGGCGACGATGGCTTGTTCCAGTTCGGCGCCGGAAAAGCCTGCGGACGCGGCGGCCAGCGCGGGTAGCGCGAAGTCCTCGGGAACCAACTGGCGGCGAGCCAGGTGCACGCGCAGTATCTCCACCCGTGCATCAGGACTGGGCAGATCGACAAAGAAGATCTCGTCGAAGCGTCCTTTGCGCAGCAATTCCGCTGGCAGGTCCTGTACCTGGTTGGCGGTGGCGACCAGGAAGACAGGTGCTTTGCGTTCGGCCATCCAGGTCAGCAGATAACCCAGCACACGGCGCGACACGCCGCCGTCTTCGCCACCGGTCGCCACACCTTTTTCGATTTCGTCGATCCACAGCACGCAGGGCGCCAGCTGTTCGGCCGACGCCAGTGCCGCACGCAGGTTCTTTTCGGTTTCGCCGTGGTACTTGTCGTACAAGGTGCCGAAGTCCAGGCGCAGCAGGGGAACGCCGAAACCGGCGGCCGTCGCCTTGGCCAGCATCGATTTGCCGCAGCCTTGCACGCCCAACAACAAGACGCCTTTGGGCGGGTCCAAACCGGGTGGCGCACTACCGGAAACGAAGACGCTGCGGCGTTGTTCGATCCAGCGCTTCAATCGGCGTGCGCCCGCCACATCGTCGAAGCGCGCGCTGTCGTATTCGTAGTGCAGGTGGCCGCTGCGATTCAACAGCTCGAATTTCAGCTTGGCCAGCTGTGGCAGGTCGTTCGCGTTCAACGCGCCGTCGGCGAAGATCAGCTGGCGTGCGATGCGCCGCGCGTCGGTCAGGCTGAGTCCTTGCAGGTTGCGCACGATTTGCTTCACCGCTTCGCCATCCACTTCCACGCGCCGTCCACCGTTCTCGCGTGCGTAGTGCTCGGCTTCCTCGCGCACCAATTTCAGCAGCGCATTGGCGTCGGGCAGGCGCGGATTGAACCTGACGGCCACCGCCTCAAGTTCGGGCGGCAGTTCCACTTTGGCGCCCACCAGCACCAGCACGTGCGGCAGGGTATGACGGCGCTGCACGATGTCGCGCAATTGGCGCTGGCTGCTGGCGTAGCCCAGGTACGGATGGAAATCCAACAATAGATAGATGCCGCGCTGATCGGCCTGCTTGATCGCCTGCAGCGCGGCGCTGGCATCCGGTGGGCCCTGCGGCTCGTCCTCCCGGTCCAGGTCCAGCCGGCGCAGGCCTTCGGTGATGCTCCAGCGGTGCAGCGCCCGCCAGACCTGCGACAGGGCCTGGCGGAACAACTCGATGACGCGTCCTTCGTCCTGGGTTTCGATGACGATCAGCGGCGTGTTGGCGCGGATCAGTGCGGTGAGGTCTTGCAGCTCGCTCATGGGGTGGCCGTTCCGTGGGAAGCGGAACGATAGCAGTGGGCGGTGGAGCGGGGAACGGGGAATGACGGATCTCCGCTGCTGAAAGCTCCTGTGCTCCGCATCGATCCGGGCAGCTCCTGTCGACGAAACGTCCATGCGGCTTCATTCCCCGTTCCCTGTTCCCCGTTCCCGGCTTTTACCCATTCCCGCTCGCCCCCCCGCCCGGTGTACCCTGCGGCTTCCCGGGCAACTGAGGTGTGCGCATGAAGACGATTCTGGTCGCCAGCTCCAAGGGCGGTGCCGGCAAGTCCACGATAGCGACCAACCTGGCCGCGAATTTCGCGCTGGAGGGCAAACGAACCGTATTGGTGGATGCCGACCCGCAGGGGTCTTCGACCCGTTGGGCCGAGCGACGGTCGGAGATGGAAAGTGCTGTGCTGCCGATCGACGCCAGTCGGAAACGGCCTTGGCTGTCCTCCCTGCCTGAAGACGCCGAGCGGGTGGTTATTGACGCCGCGGCCGGGTCGATGGCCGTCGACCTGGACAGTTTCCTTGAGCATGCCGACGCCGTGGTGGTGCCGGTGCTGCCTTCAGCGTTGGACATCGAAGCCACCGTCGGCTTCCTCAACACCCTGTCCAAGGTGCAGCGCATCCACAAGCGCAAATTGCCGGTCGGCCTGGTGCTCAACCGCAGCCGCCCCTGGACCAACACGTCCCAGCAGGCGCTGGAAATGCTGAAAAGCTGGCCTTACCCGGTGGTGGCGCAGTTGCGCGATACCCAGGCCTACGTCGTTCTGGTGGGATTGGGGCGCAGTCTGTTCGACTACAAATCCGCGCAGGTGCGCGATCACCAGTCCGATTGGGACCCTTTGTTCAAGTGGATCAAAAAGGCATAACGCGGGTTACGGCCCATGGGCCTTCCATCCCAAGCCACAACCACGTTTCAGCCGCATAGGAGAAGGTTTGCATGCGTGAATTGATCCTGCTGCGCCATGCGCACGCAGAACCGGCGACGACCGGGCAGCCCGATTTAGATCGCCCGCTTTCGCCGGAAGGCCTGGCCGAAGCCGAGGCGGCCGGCAAATGGCTCAAGGACCAGGGCTTGACGCCTGATGTCGTGCTTTGTTCGCCAGCACGGCGGGCGAGGGAGACGCTGGAGGCGGTGCTCGCCGCCATCGGTTATGTCGAGCAGCGTCTGGAAGAAGGCATCTACGAGGCCACCGCCGGCAAGCTGATGGAAGTATTGGACCGCCACCGCGACACGGATCGCCTGATGGTGGTCGGCCACAACCCCGGCTTCGAAAAACTGGTGGCGTTGATGCACACCGGCCAGTCGACCGACTACCGCGGCATGCCTCCGGCATCGGTGGCGGTACTGAATCTCCCGGCAGACAAGCTGATAGAGCCCGGAGTGGCTAGCCTGACCCAATTTTGGTGGCCATGACGGCGAACTTTCGCCGCCTGTTGGCGATCTGTTGGCTGACCATGTGGGGTATCTGGCCGGTATCGGCCAGCAATAGCGGTTTCGACCCGGAACACACACGCCTGGGATTCGAGCTTCGCACCCGTTGGGGACAGAAACTGGAAGGCCTTTTTCCTCACTACGAGGGAGAGGTGAGGACGTTGGCTGACGGCCGGCAGCAGGTGCAGCTGCGCATGCACACCCGGCAGGTGGAGATCGTCGGCCATCCGCGCTACACCGAATGGGCGCGCAGCGAGAAGTTCTTCGGCGCGGATCGCTACCCCGTGGTGGTGTTCGTGTCCAAGCCGTACGATGCGCAGTTGCTGCGGCACGGCGGTGAGCTGGCGGGCGATCTGATTATTCGCGGCATCAGCCGCCCTAGAAGCCTGACGGTGGAGCCCGCGACCTGCGAACGGCCCGCCAAGGAGTGCGATGTGGTAGCTACCGGCGCGGTACGGCGCAGCGATTACGACATGGACGACTGGATGTTGGCGGTGAACGACCGCGTGGTGTTCGTGTTGCGCGCAAGAGTGCGGAACGAGGCGGTGGAGTGAATGCCAATGCCCTCAGAACCTGTTTACGATCCGTCGCGAGCGAAGGCAGGCGGCTCGTGGCGGAGCGGAGCAAGCGCAGCGTATGTGGGATACGTGAGCATTGCGCGCACCGCACGCGGGCCGCATGCCGAGCGCAGCAGGATCGTGAACAGGTTCTTTCGCTGGCCGCGCGCTGCGCGGTACTGTGGCTGGCGCTGTTGTGCAGCGCCTGCGCGGGGCTGTCGCAGAAGCAGCGCGCCAACGCAGCCGTCATTGCCGGAGCCGAGCGTTCGCAAGAAGTCGAGTGCGACCGGCCTGATGCCTGTGCACTGGCCTCGCCGTTGTATGCGCTGGGCGATCGGGCGCTCGCACAATCCACATCGACCGCACCGCGTCACTATGCCGTCATCCTGGACCAGGGCCAGGACGCGTTGCTGGCGCGCATCAATCTGATTCGCAGCGCCCAGCGGCGCATCGACTTGCAAACCTACATCTTCGACAAAGACGACAGCGCGCGTCTGGTCATCGATGAGTTGTTGGCCGCGGCGCGCCGCGGTGTGCGGGTGCGGGTGCTGATCGACCAGCTGTCGGCCATCGCTGACCTGCAGATCCTGGCGGCGTTGTCGGGCGCGCACAAGAATTTTGAACTGCGCATCTACAACCCCAGTTTCCACAAAGCCAAGTTGAATTATTTCGACTACGCCGGCAGCGTGCTGTGCTGTTTTCGCCGCTTCAACCAGCGCATGCATACCAAGTTATTGCTGGTAGATGAGCGGTTGGGCTTCAGCGGCGGACGCAACTATCAGGACGACTATTACGACTGGGATGCCGAGTACAACTTCCGTGACCGTGATGTGTTGGTGGCCGGGCCCGAGGCGCGCGAAATGGCGACCAACTTCGAGGCATTCTGGAACGCACGCCGCAGTGTGCCGGTCGAACGCCTCAACGATGTCGGCCGCATCCTTTTGCGCGAGGGCGTACCGGCGTTGCCGCCTGCGCGCTATCTGCGGCCGGAACGTGTCGAGGCGCTGTCGCAGGCCGCCAACGATCCGGACATCATCGAGCAGAAATTCGTGCGGTCCGCGTTCGCCGTGGGCCGGGTTGAATACATGGCCGATCTGCCGCGCAAGCATCGGCGCGAGCCAGGCAACGAACCAGGCCACGTCCACAACGGCACGTCGGCGATTCCACCGCTGGAGCAGCTGATGGCCCAGGCCCAATCGGAAATATTGCTGCAGACACCCTATCTGGTGATGTCCAAGCAGGCGCAGAACCTGTTCCGCGAAATGCGCCAGCGGAAGCCGCCGCCCAGCGTGGTGGTATCCACCAACAGCCTGGCGGCGACCGACAACCCTGTCGTGTACTCGATGTCGTTCAAGTACAAACGCCGGTACCTGCGAGAGTTCGGCTTTCAGATATTCGAATACAAGCCATTTCCACTGGATGCACCGGTGGACTATGCGGCACTGATGCCGGAAGGGCCGCCCATCGCGCCGCCGGTTGTAGCGGGGGCCTCTTCTTCCGGCTCCGGCGATAAGGCCGGCGAAACCACCCGCCGGCTGCAGCGCACCGAGGCGCGGCCGTCCTTCCTCAGCAGTGGCGCGGCCACCGAGCCGCTGCCGCTCAAGCGCGCTGGCGTGCGCATCGGCTTGCATGCCAAGTCGATGGTGATCGACAACCGCATCGGGGTGATCGGCACGCACAACTTCGATCCGCGCTCGGAAAACTACAACACCGAAGCGGCCGTGGTGATCGAAGACGAAGCCTTCGCGCAGGCGCTTGCGGCCAGCATTCGCCGCGATATGCGCCCCGAGAACTCCTGGGTGATCGCTCCTCGCGCCAAACCGCCGGTGTTCTCTGGATTGGACTACAGCCTGGGCAAGGTCTCCGAAGCACTGCCACTGTTCGACGTCTGGCCCTGGCGCTACGCCACCAGCTACGAGTTCAGGCCCGGGCCGGAATGCGCCTTTCCCGTTTCCGCCAAGGACCCGCAGTTCCATAAATGCTATGTCGCCGTCGGCGACTTCCCCGAAGTGAACGTTGGCCCGAAGTGGTTGTATACCCGGGTGCTGACAGCGTTTGGGGCGGGATTGGTGCCGATTCTTTGAGAGCTGGGAACCGGAAATAGGGAGCGGAAAAGAAAGTTCTTTTCCTTCTCCCTCCGGGAGAAGAGCCTGCCCTCGCGAAGGCGGGGGTGGCGCGCAGCGACGGATGAGGGAATGGAGTGTCCGCTTGTAGCAAAAGCATTTGACGAGTCATTGCCGTTCCCTCATCCGCCCTCCGGGCACCTTCTCCCGGAGGGAGAAGGAAAAAAACATTCCCTTTTCTTGTTCCGCCAGCCCAAGGACACCACCATGACCTTCCGCGCCCCCATCGACCTCGCCGCCGTCAACGCTTACGCCAAGGACTCGCTAGTCGGCCATCTGGGTATCGTCATCACCGAGGCCGGGGACGACTGGCTGCGCGGCACCATGCCGGTGGACGCGCGTACCCGGCAGCCGTTCGGCCTGCTGCACGGCGGTGCCTCGGTTGCGCTGGCTGAAACCCTGGGCAGCATGGCCGGGGGTTTGTGCGTGGATAGCGCCAAGGAACAGGTGGTGGGCCTGGAAATCAACGCCAACCACCTGCGCGCGGTTCGCGAAGGCGTGGTGACCGGCACCGCGCGTGCGCTGCACATCGGTCGCAGCACCCAGGTCTGGGAGATTCGTATCGAGAATGAAGCCGGCAAGCCGGTGTGCATTTCGCGGCTTACCTTGGCGGTGGTGCAGAAGAGCCGGGAACCGGGAACGGGGAACCGGGAATGAGGCACCCCGGTGCCTGATGGTTCGCCGTCTTACCGGTGGCATTGAACTTTCACTCCCCGTTTCCCCAACCCCTGCAAAGCGGTAGGTTCAGCCAGCACCGTAGTCCGTCAGGCATTGAGATTCTTCATTCCCTGTTCCCCGTTCCCTGTTCCCGCTCTAGCTCTTGACCCCCAGCCATTCCGCTGGCACGGCCCATCCGGTATCGTGGGCGAATATGAGTAATCTCTCCACACCTGCCGCTGGTAGCGGCGGTTTGGCGCGTGCGTTTCGCTATCTGTACCGCGTGCCGCTGCTGCTGATCCATCTGTTGTTCTTCCTGCCTTTGACCCTGTTATGCATGGTGCCGGTGCTGGCAGGCATTCGCGTGGATGGGGAACGGCTGGAGCATTTCGCTGTACGGGCCTGGTCCGCGGGGCTGATGCGGATCTTTGGTTTTCGCCTGCGCCGCGTGGGCAGACCGTTTCCCGGTCCGGCGCTGTTCGTGGCCAATCACGTCAGCTGGATCGATATCGAAGCCCTGCACAGCCAGCGCATGATGGGGTTCGTGGCCAAGCACGAAATCCGCAACTGGCCGGTGGTCGGCTGGTTGGCGGCGCGTGGGGAAACCATCTTCCATCATCGCGGCAGTCAGGAATCGCTGGGCGGCGTATTGCATGAAATGCTGAAGCGGTTGCGGTCGGGCCGCTCGGTGGGCGTGTTTCCGGAAGGCCGCACCCGTGACGGCCACGCAGTGGGTCCGTTCCATGCGCGCATCTTCCTGGCCGCGGTGGAAGCCGATGTGCCGGTGCAACCGGTCGCGCTGCGTTACGGACCGCACGGCAGCGCGCAACCGGTGGTGGCGTTCGGGCCGAAGGAAAGCTTTTTCGCCAATTTCGTACGTTTGCTGGGTGAACCCGCGCGCTCCGCCGACATCTGTTTTCTGGAACCTATCCGCGTCACCGACCTGGATGGTCGCCGCCGGATCGCCGAGCTGTCGCGTGAGCGCATCGTGAAGGCAATGGGTGAATAAGACCTGCTTCGTCATTACCGTTCCGTCGCGGTTCGCTGTGGAAAATGGAACTCGGCGATCGGGCGCATACTCGAAGCCAATGCACCGACTTGACCCGCAATGACACCTCGCTCCTCCACGCCCATGGTGACCGCCGCCGACTATCGTCCGCCCCGCTGGTTGCGCAACCCGCATATGCAATCGATGCTGGGATCCAGTCCGTTGCGCCTGCGGCGTGGCATGCGCGCGCTGGCCAATACCGGCGCCATGACCACGGAACATATCGTCGATGGCGGCGACGGCGTCCGCCTGCAGGGCTGGCATAGCGCGATACCGGGTATGCGATCGCGGGGGCTGGCGTTGCTGCTGCACGGATGGGAAGGCAGCGCGGAGTCCAGCTATATGCGGTTGACCGCCGCGCAGATGCTGAGCCGCGGTTTCGAAGTGTTCCGGCTGAATTTCCGCGACCACGGCAACACCCATCACCTCAACGAAGATCTGTTCCACTCCAACCGCCTGGATGAAGTGGTGCACGCCGCCGCCGATATTTCCGCGCGCTTTGATGCGCGTCCGATGGTGGTGGCGGGTTATTCGCTGGGCGGCAATTTCGCATTGCGCCTGGCATTGCGCGCGCCAATGGCGGGACTGGCGCTGGCGCGGGTGGCGGCGGTCTGCCCGGTGCTGGATCCGGCAAGCACCATGGACAGCATCGAACAGGGGCCGGCGTTGTACGACTGGTACTTCACCCGCAAATGGCGCAGTTCGCTGATCCGCAAGCGCGAGCTGTTCCCGCACCGGCACGATTTCGACAACGCCACGCTGGCGCTGGATATCCGTGCGCTCACCGACTGGTTGGTGCGCCGGCATACCACCTTCGAATCGCTGGAAGCCTATTTCGAAGGCTATTCCATCGGCGGCGCACGGCTGGCCGGGCTGCAGGTGCCGGCCGACATCCTGATGGCCGAGGACGATCCAGTCATCCCGTTCTCCACCTTCCGCGACTGGCAGCTGCCGGAAAGCGCGAAGCTGGAGATCGCGCCATGGGGCGGGCATTGCTGCTTCATCGAGAACGCGGCCTGTGATGGCTTCGCCGAGCGCTGGGTGGCCGAACGGTTGGCCTCGGCTGCGGGTTAGGGGCGGAGGTCAGAGGTCAGAGGTCAGAGGTCAGAGGCCAGAGGCCAGAGGCCAGAGGCCAGAGGCCAGAGGCCAGAGGCCAGAGGCCAAAGCCAAAAGCGACGCACGCTCTGGCTTTTCCCTGGCCCCTGATCCCTGACAGATACAATAGGCGTTTGCCCAGTACCGGTAGCGCCATGTACGACAAGATCATCGATGCCCTGCGCCGCGGCGCCAATACCGAAGCGCTGACCGCGGCGGAGACGCTGGTGGCCGAGCACCCGGACGACGCCCAGGCGCACCGCTGGTTGGCAGCGGCGTTGCAGCAGAGTGGCCAGAACGAAGCCGCGCTGGCCAGCATCGACCAAGCCATCGCACTTGCACCGCAGGAAGCCGATTTGCACCTGGCCCGCGCCGGCGTGTTGATCGGCACCCGCCGCACCGATGAAGCGCAGGTTGCGCTGAACACCGCCAGCGGGCTGGACCCCAATCAGTTCAGCGCCTACCTGATGCAGGCGCAGTTGGCGTTGGGCCGCGGCGACCTGGAAGAAGCCGAACGCCTGAACCGCTTGGCCGGGCGCGTGTCGCCGGACCATCCGCAACTGGCCGCCATCGATGGCATGGTCGCGCTGCGCCGCGGCGATGCGGATCGCGCGTTGCGCCTGGTATCCGCGGCGATCCAGCAAGCACCGGAAGACGCGCAGCTGCGTTACGCGCTGGGCTTCATCCACATGGAAATGGGTCACTGGGCTTTCGCCGAGCAAGCGTTCCGCGGCATCGTCGAGAAGAACCCGGCCGCCAAGAACCTGCACAGCCTGATCGCCGACCTTGTCCGCCGCCAAGGCCGTCCCGGCGATGCTGCCGACGAACTGGCCCCGCTGCTGTCCGGGCCCACCGCTCATCCGGCAATACACCGCTATGCCGGACATCTGCGCCTGGCTGCCGGGCAGAACGAAGCCGCCTTGGAGTCGCTGCGCACCTCGCTGGCGGGACAACCGCGCAACCGCGACACGCTGCTGGCCATCATCGAAGCCTGGCGTCGCCTGGGCGCGCAGGATGATGCCCGCGCCACATTGGATGCTGCGCTGGCGACCACGTCCGACTCGCACGAATTGTGGCTGGCGCGGCTGCTGTTCGAAGCGGTCGGCAGCGTGGAAGCGCGCGCGGTGGTGGAGCGTTGGGTCTCCGCCATGCCGGCGCATATTCCGGCGCTGGAAGCGCAGATGGCGGTACTGGATTTCGCCGGCGAAACCGACGCGGCCGAAGTCATCGCGCGCCAGATCGTTGAACTGGAGCCAGGCCGCAGCAGCGGCGAGCAGCGCTTGGTCGATAGCTTGTTGCAGCGTGATCCGGCCGCGGCAATTTCGCGCGTGGAAGATCTGATGGAGCGGGCGCAGGATCCGCAAGTCAAGCAAAGCCTGCGCGGCTGGCTGGGTTTCGTGCAGGACCGCGCAGGCCGGTATGCCGATGCCGCCGCCACCTGGTCGGCGGTGGCGCAAGAACTGGCGCCTTCACGATTGCCTTTATGGCCGTTGACAGCTGCGCCTCGCGAATGGCCGCCGCTCGCGCCGGTGCCGGAAACGCCGGGGCCGCGTCCTTTGTTCCTGTGGGGCGCGCCAGGTTCGGTGGTGGAATCGGTCGCCGGCGTGCTGAGTGCTGTCGGTGGCAAGCTGCGCGCTGATCGCTTCAGCCCCAGTCCGCCGCAGGACCGCCTCCAGAGCTACTACACGCCCGCGGCGCTGGCGTCCGGCGAACTCCACGGCGAGACGTTGATCGCTGACTGGCGTGCGGGCCTGCCGGCGCGCGACGCGGCCGATGGCACGCTCATCGATTGGCTGCTGTGGTGGGACAACGCGTTGCTGCATGCGCTACGACCGCATCTGCCGGAGGCTCTGCTGCTGATCGCCGTACGCGATCCGCGCGACGCCTTTCTGGACTGGCTGGCGTTCGGTTCGCCCGCGCCGCTGGCGCTGACCGACCAGCAAGCCGCGGCTGAATGGCTTGCGAAGTTATTCATCCAGATTGCCGACCTGCACGCACAAGACCTATACCCGCACCGGCTGATCCGGATGGACGCCATCAAGGACGATGCCGCGGCCGTATCCGCCGCCATCGGCGAGGCCCTGGGCATGCAGCTGCCGGCACCGCCGTCGTCCGGCAACAAGCGATTCGTGGAAGGACATTGGCGTCACTATGCGGACGCGCTGGCCAGTCCTTTCGCCGCGTTGACTCCGGTAGCCGTACGGTTGGGCTACCCGGAAAACTAGGGCCCGCTGTTAGGCCTTTGTAGGAGCGGCGTCCCGCCGCGAGCTCTTCCGTCAGATCGCGATAGAGCTAAGAGCAGTTGAAGCCCGAGCGTTCGCCATCCGGACGCGCTGCGGCGCGCTTTTGATCGCGCACGCCGAGGGGTTGTCGGGGCGCGGAGCGGCGTCCCGCCGCGAGCTCTTTCCGTCAGATCGCGATAGAGCCAAGAGCAGTTGAAGCCCGAGCGTCTGCTATCCGGTCGCGCTGCGGCGCGCTTTTGATCGCGCACGCCGAGGGGTTGCCGGGGCGCGGAGCGCGTCCTCGGCGCGAACTTTCGCTTGTATCGCGATCTGACGGAAAGAGCTCGCGGCGGGACGCCGCTCCTACAAGAGCGAGCCCTTGGCAAGACTGAGAAGCAACGTGGCCTATCCTAGTAGCGCGAACAAGCCATAATTCCACTCAACAGGAACGATCATGCGTATCTGGAGCGATAGTTTCGAAAACACCCAGCGTATTCCTGCCGAATTCGCTATGGGCCAGCCAGACGGTTTCGCGCCGAACCGCAACCCGCACCTGGCCTGGGATGACGTGCCGGAAGGCACCCGATCGCTCGCGTTGTTGTGCATCGATCCGGACGCGCCGACGGTGCCGGAAACCGTCGGCCGCGATGACCTGGAAATTCCGGTCGATCAGCCGCGCACCGAGTTCGTTCATTGGGTCGTGATCGACATCGTCCCCGACGTGCGCGGGATTGCAGCGGGCTCATGCAGCGACGCCATCACCGCCAAAGGCAAGCAGAATCCGCCGGGGCCGGCCGGTTCGCGACAAGGTTTGAACGACTACACCGGCTGGTTCGCCGGCAATGCCGACATGGGTGGTGATTATTTCGGCTACGACGGCCCGTATCCGCCGTTCAATGACCTGCGGGTTCATCGCTATTTCTTCCGCCTGTTCGCGCTGGACGTGGAAAATCTGCCGTTGCCGGAACGCTTCACCGCCGCGGACGTTTTCCGCGCCATGCACCAGCATGTGCTGGCCGAAGCGACCATGCATGGCACGTATGCGTTGAATCCGAAAGCGATTGGTTGAGTGTTCTGGATATTGTAGGAGTGGTGCCGGCATGCCCGGCACCGGTGACTCGCGACTAAAATCTAAAAAGCTTTAGACACGGATCAACGCGAATAAGCGCGGATAAAAGCGTTTTCTTTGATCGGGCATATCCGCGGTAGGCGAGGGCAATGTCTGGTTGTGTCCACGGTCGCGACTCACCGGTGCCGGCATGCCGGCACCACTCCCACAAGGTAGCTGCCTGCGATCTGTGGGAGCGACGTGAGTCGCGACCGTAATCTGACAGCCTTACGGCTGCACCACTTCCGATTCAACCACCATGTCCAGCACGTAGACTTCGGAGGAGGCGTCGGCGGGCACTGGATTGCGTTTGAAGCGCTTCGTGCGCAATACGTTGCGTATGCCGGATTCGTGGGAATAGCCCTCGATGCTTTCGTAGAAATTCCGCCATTCGCCCGTTGTGGTTTTCAGGCCTTGCGCGTCGTACTGAAGCTCACGCACTTGCAGGCAGCGCTTGTCAGGGATCAGTGGATGGTTGCAGGGCTTCGTCTCTGCCGCGACTTCCAGGAAGATCGTTTCGCCTGTGCCGCCATAACGCGTCTGGGCAGTAGGTTTGCCGGTGAACGTCAGCACTTGGCTGTCGCCTCCCGCGGTGCGCAGCGTCAATGTCGGCGTCGAGCCATTCTCGATGCTGATGTCCGGCGCTGCACTTAGTGCGGTGCTGATGGCTTGGTCGGCCTGCATCAGCTTCGGCTCGCAGGCCATCTGAGTCTGCGCCAATGTACCGACGTTCAGCGTTCCCTTCTCGATGGTGTAGGTGCCGCTCATGCCATTGCAACCACCGGACGCGCTGAGCCTGCCGTCGGCGAAGTCCAACTGCAGCGCCTTGCCGGGGCTGGGGAACAGCGCTTCGACGCGCTGCTCACCGCGGGCAGTGACCGCATCAGTGAGCTGCCAATGATGGCCGACAAGCACCGTCGCATCGATATTCGTTGCGCTCGCGGAACGTGTCGGTGTGGTGGCGCTGGCTTGTGCAGTCGATGGGGAAGAGGACTCCGGTGTCGGGTGCGTGCAGGCGGCCAGGGCGAGCGGAAGCATCAGCAGTAGGGCACGGGTCATGGAGATTTCCTTATGAAGTTGAATGATTCCAACGCGCGGCAGGGTAGCGCGGGGTGAACACGCGTGCCAGCGGTTCAGGGAATGGTTGGCGGGAACGGGATTCCGGTGAGTGGAAAGCATGTCGTATCTACATAAGCCCAAAAAAATGATCATTCGTCATCCCGGCGCAGGCCGGGACCCAGTGCCTTGCACTCCAGATGGTGGAACAGTCGCTGGGTCCCGGCCTACGCCGGGATGACGATTCCTTTCCTTCTTTCCGATACACGACAAGGTTCTAGCGCAGCACCAACAGACCCCCACCCAATAAAAAACGCCGGCCACAAGGGCCGGCGCTAAAGATGCCAGTGTTAGCCGGCAACAGAGGAGAGTCCTATTTGGTGATATCGACGTCCTTCGTCTCGCGTAGGAAGAACGTACCGATGACGAACGTGATCAGCGCTACGATGATCGGATACCACAACCCGTAGTAAATATTGCCGGTCAGCAACACCAGCGCGAACGCAGTGGTGGGCAGGAAGCCGCCGAACCACCCGTTGCCGATGTGATAGGGCAGCGACATCGAGGTGTAACGGATGCGGGTGGGGAACAGCTCCACCAACCAGGCGGCAATCGGGCCGTACACCATGGTCACGTACAGCACCAGGATGACCAGCAGCAACAGCACCATCGGCTTGTTCATCTCGTCATTGTTGGCCTTGGCCGGATAGCCGGCGGCGTCGATGGCCGCGGTGACCGCGGCGGCAAGCTTCTCTTGCTCCGCCTTGGCCACTTCCGGCGCCAACGTGGATACATCCACGCTCTCGATGACGGTATCGCCGATGCGCACGCTGGCCAGCGAGCCGGCTGCGGCGGGCTCGTTGGTGTAGGGCACGCTGCGTGCGTTGAGCAGATTCTTCACCACGTCGCAGGAAGTGTTGAACTTCACGTGGCTCTTCAACTCACCCGGCACAAACTGGAACGAGCAGTTCTCGGGATCGGCCACCACCATGGCGGGCGAGTTCGCCGCGGCGGCTTCCAACGCGGGGTTGGCGTAGTGCGTCAGACCCTTGAAGATCGGGAAGTAGGTGAGCGCCGCCAACAGACAACCGGCCATGATGATGGGCTTGCGGCCGATCTTGTCCGACAGCCAGCCGAAGAAGATGAAGCCGCCGGTGGCGATCGCCAGCGCTGCCGCGATGTACAGGTTGGCGGTGACGGCATCGACCTTCAGCGTCTGGGTCAGGAAGAACAACGCGTAGAACTGACCGGCGTACCACACCACGGCCTGGCCGGCGGTGGCACCCAACAGGGCCAGCAGCACGATCTTGCCGTTGCTCCAATTGCCGAAGCTTTCCGTCAGCGGCGCTTTGGAATGCTTGCCTTCAGCCTTCATCTGCTGGAACACCGGCGACTCGTTCAACTTCATCCGGATCCATACCGACACCAGCAACAGCACGAACGAAATCAGGAACGGAATGCGCCAGCCCCACTCCTTGAACGCCTCTTCGCCTAGCAGCGTGCGGCAGCCCAGGATTACCAGCAACGACAAGAACAGGCCCACCGTTGCGGTGGTCTGGATGAAGCTGGTGTACAGGCCGCGTTTGCCCATCGGCGCATGCTCGGCGACATAGGTGGCCGCGCCACCGTATTCACCGCCCAAGGCCAGGCCCTGCAAGCATCGCAACACCACCAGCAGGATGGGCGCGGCAATGCCGATCGACGTGTAGGTAGGCAGTATGCCGACCAGGAACGTCGAAATACCCATGATGACGATCGTGACCAGGAACGTGTACTTGCGCCCGATCATGTCGCCAAGGCGTCCGAACACGAGTGCACCGAACGGGCGCACCGCGAAACCGGCGGCGAAGGTGAGCAACGCCATGATGAAGGCGCTGCCCGCGGGAAGCGCGGAGAAGAAGTGCACGGCGATGATCGCCGCGAGTGAACCATACAGATAGAAGTCGTACCACTCGAAGATGGTGCCCAGACTGGAGGCGATGATGACCTTCCGGTGGCTCTGGCTCAGGGCGCCCGGTGCGGGCGCGGCGGCGGTTGTGGTGGACATGGTGTTCTCCCCTCAGAAGGTGTACTTGACGTGAGTGTGCAGGCGCTTCAGGTCGCCTTCGCGATCATCCTCAAGCGAACGCTGGCCATAGATCAGTTCCGCGCCGACATCGAGCTTCGGGAACGGTGAATAGATCACGTTGGCGTGCATGGATTGCGTGCGTTCGGTTACTCCAAAACCAGTCATCGCCGCGTCGTTGTCGAAGTGCGAAGCCGAATACATCAGGTTGGTGCGCACTTTCGGGCTGAACACATGGCGCCAGGCCACGAACCCGCCATAGCCATCCAGCGCATTGATGTCGCCGTTGGCGTCGGTGACGACATCGCTGCCCACACCGAAGGCGAGATAGCGGCCGATGCCCTGGCCGGCGTTGACCGCGTAGCGGATATCGTCGCTCTTGCCCAGATTGAACTTGCCCGACACGCTGACTGCCGCGCCGGTGTCCGTTTCATCCGCCACTTTGAACTGGCGCAACAGGCCGGCCACGCTGAAGTGGCCCCAATCGCCCTTGCTCTGCCAGCGCGCGGTGACATCGGGCGCGACGTTGTCGCCGCTGTTGAAGCGGGTGCCGGTCAGGTACGGCGTGACCGTCGTTTGCGGGTTTTCCACGGAGAACGACCAGGGCCCGTTCGTGTAGCGAACCTGCGCCTGGCGCACGAAGATAGTGCCGTCGGTGGGACCGACGAAGTCCACGGCATCCGGCAGCGCCGCCACATCCATGAAGTTGGACCACGCCTGGCCGGCCAACCAATTGTTCCAGGTCACATAGGCCTGGCGCAGACTGACCGCATAGGTATTGGTCGACGTCTCGTTGCCAACCAGTGTGTTGTTGCCGCCGCCGAAGAAGTCAGCCTCGATGTAGGCCTTGAACTTGTCGCCGCCCTCGGTCACGTGATCGGCGCTCAGCCAGAAGCGCGAGAACTGGGCGTGGAAATCGGCATACGGGTCGCCGCCATCCGCACCGGCGCCGCCGACGGGAATGGTGCTGGGCACATAGAACAGGCGGCCGGACGAACCATCGGCGATACGACCGTCGCTGGTGTCGGTCACCATGGCGTCCATCTTGATGAAGCCGCCGTAGGAGAACACCGTCCCCGGGTTGGCCGTGGCCATGATGGTGGTGTTCTGGATCGGCTGTTTTCCGGCCGGCAACGCCGCTGGCTGCGCGGCCTGTGTGGCTTGGACCTGAGTGACCTGCTGCTGCGTAGTGGCGATCTGCGACTGCTGCTGTTGCTGCGCCGATACCAGCACTTGCACCTGCCGCTCAAGTTCGGCGACACGTGCTTCCAACGCCTTCTCCTTGGCGGTCTGAGCAAAGGCCATGCCTGGCGCAATAAGGGCGACGAATAGCGCGGCCGCCAACGGCCGTCGCGTCATCGATGCGAATCGTGTGGTCATAACCCCTCCCGGAAATGGACGCAGGCCGCCAGCGGGGCGGCCGCCAGGCAGACTTGCGCCTGAGCGCGTCCCTCGCCTATTCGCCATTAGTCGTATACGTGGGCGATGCGCGCCAAATCCCTGTGAATCAGGCCCTGTAACGGTTGGGACGTAACGGTGGATACGGGTTTTTACGACCAAGGTCTAAGCATCTTGCTGCAATGCCGCACGATGGAATGCGGCAAACTCAACCATCGCATCGGCAGGCATCGGCTCCGCATTCGCAGCGAACCGCGTGTTCCTGTCAAAATCGACCAGTTCACGTTGGTCCGGCTTGAATCGGTATTGCTTGAACGTACTACTTGGGCGCATTACTTGAAGCGGGTCCTGTACCGAGCAGAGCCAGTCCAACCGATAAAAATTTTGGCGGTCTTTGGGAGGCCACATGACAGACATCTATCCGGTCGATTCGGCATTCGCCGCCAAGGCGAGCATTCGCCAGGACGACTATCAGCGCGATTACCAGGCCTCGGTGGAGAATCCGGAGAAGTTCTGGGGGCAGGTGGCCGAACGGCTGCAATGGTTCAAGAAGCCGAGCAAGATCAAGGATGTCAGCTTCGGCCTGGACGACTTCCACATCCGCTGGTTCGAAGACGGCGAACTCAACGCCAGCGTCAATTGCCTGGACCGCCAACTGGCCACCCGTGGCGACAAGACCGCGCTGCTGTTCGAGCCGGATAGCCCGGACGCACCGTCCTACCACGTCACTTATCGCGAACTCTATGAGCGCACCTGCAAGCTGGCCAATGCACTGCGCAACCTGGGCGTGCAGAAAGGCGATCGCGTCACGCTGTATATGCCGATGATTCCAGACGCGGCCGTGGCGATGCTGGCCTGCGCGCGCATCGGAGCCATCCACTCAGTGGTGTTCGGCGGCTTCGCACCCAATTCCATCGCCGACCGCGTGGCCGACTGCGGTAGCAAGCTGATCATCACCGCCGATGAGGGCCTGCGCGGCGGCAAGAAAGTGCCGTTGAAGGCGAATGTCGACGCCGCCCTGAAGCTGCCCGGCACGAACTCTGTCGAAACCGTGCTGGTCGTACGCCATACCGGCGGCGCGGTGGACATGCAGATGCCGCGCGACCGCTGGTTCGATGCGGTGGTGGACGCGCAACCGGCCGAGTGCGAACCGGAACGCATGAATGCGGAAGATCCGCTTTTCATCCTGTACACCTCCGGCTCCACCGGCAAACCCAAGGGCGTGCTGCACACCACCGGCGGCTATCTGCTCTACGCCAGCTATACCCACGAAGCGGTGTTCGATCTAAAAGAGGACGACATCTACTGGTGCACCGCCGACGTCGGCTGGGTCACCGGCCACAGCTACATCGTCTATGGACCGCTGGCCAATGGCGCCACTGCGCTGATGTTCGAAGGCGTGCCCAACTATCCGACGGTGTCGCGCTTCTGGGAGGTGATCGACAAGCACCAGGTCACCATCTTCTACACCGCGCCCACCGCCATCCGCGCACTGATGCGCGAAGGCGAAGCACCGGTGAAGAAGACTTCGCGCAGTTCGCTGCGGTTGCTGGGCAGTGTGGGCGAGCCGATCAACCCGGAAGCCTGGCGCTGGTACTACGAAGTGGTGGGCGATTCTCGCTGTCCGATTGTCGACACCTGGTGGCAGACCGAAACCGGCGGCGTCCTGATCACGCCGCTGGCCGGTGCGATAGATCTGAAGCCCGGTTCGGCCACGCTGCCGTTCTTCGGCGTGCGCCCGGCGTTGGTGGATGCCAACGGTGAAACACTGGAAGGCGTAGCCGAAGGCAATCTGGTGTTGCTCGACTCCTGGCCGGGCCAGATGCGCACCGTGTATGGCGATCACCAACGCTTTATCGACACCTACTTCCGCACCTACCCCGGTACGTATTTCACCGGCGACGGTTGCCGCCGCGATGAGGACGGTTACTACTGGATCACCGGGCGCGTGGACGATGTCATCAACGTCAGCGGCCATCGCATCGGCACCGCCGAAGTGGAAAGCGCACTGGTGTCGCACCCGAAAGTCGCCGAAGCCGCGGTGGTCGGTTTCCCGCACGACATCAAGGGCCAGGGCATCTATGCCTACGTCACGTTGATCGCTGGCGAGACGCCCAGCGACGAATTGCAGAAAGAACTGGTGCTGTGGGTCCGCAAGGAAATCGGCCCGATCGCCGCCCCCGATCATCTGCAATGGGCGCCCGCCCTACCCAAGACCCGCTCCGGCAAGATCATGCGCCGCATCCTGCGCAAGATTGCGGAGAACGCACCGGACCAGCTGGGCGATACCTCCACGCTGGCCGATCCGTCCGTGGTCGAATCGCTGGTAGCGGAGCGGAAGGTGAAGTGATGGAGAGCCGGGAACGGGGAACGGGGAACGGGGAATGCGGCAGCGCGAGCGGTCACAGTCTCTCTTCCGCCCGCAGTTTCCTGAAGGGGCGACTCACCGTCCATGGCGCGAGCCTCTTTCATTCCCCGTTCCCCGTTCCCCGTTCTCGGCTCCTCTAGCCATGCCAACCCTACTAATCGCCGACGACCACCCGCTGTTCCGCGAAGCCTTGCGCGGTGCGGTCAAGCGTGTGCTGCCGGGCGTGCTGTTGCATGAAGCCGATAGCGTCGATGCGCTGTACGTACTGGCCGATGCGCACCCGGATGCCGATCTGCTGCTGATGGATCTCAATATGCCAGGCGCGCACGGTTTCAACGCACTGGTGCATCTGCGCTCCTTGCATCCGCAATTGCCGGTGGTCATCGTCTCCGCGCGTGAGGAACCTGCGGTGATGCGGCGCGCGCTGGATCATGGCGCGCTGGGTTTCATTCCCAAGTCCGCCGATTCGGACACCATCGGCGAAGCCATCGGCCTGGTATTGGATGGCGAGCGTTGGGCGCCGCCGGAAGCGCACAACGCCCCTGCCATCGGCAGCGACGAGCGTGAAGTGGCGCAGCGCGTGCGCGACCTGACGCCGCAGCAATTCAAGGTCCTGCAGATGCTCGGTGCAGGCCGGTTGAACAAGCAGATCGCCTACGACCTCAATGTGTCGGAAGCTACCATCAAGGCCCACGTCACCGCGATCCTGCGCAAACTGGGCGTCACCAATCGCACGCAGGCTGTGCTGATGGCTGGTCGCCTGGCGGTGGATCCGGACGGCATCGTGTTGCCGCCGGAAGACGACTGCTGACCCTCGCCGCTACGAGCTAGATCAGCATTGCAGACACCCTGTCGTGTTCGGTGGCTGTCTTGGCGCATTGTGGGACAGCAGGAAATTCCCGATGACGGCGATGCCATCGAACCCGTCGTGCGTGTGGCCCAGCCGGCGCGGATAGCGCACATACGGCTGGGGTAACGTATGGCCGCCGCCATGCACGGTATATAGCGCGACCTGGCGATTTCCGTTGCGCCAGCGCGCGTGTTCCACTCGGCAACCGTCTTCGGCTTGCGCAGACGGGGGCGTTGCTTCTTGCAACGCGCCCGCACCTGCCAACCAAGCCGCCGTGTCGATGGCCGGCATCACCTTGATCGCCGAACCGGACGCCATTTCCGCAACGCCACCGCGATAAGGATTGAGCCGGTCATGCGTGCCGTTGATCATCAACACCGGTGGTGCGTTGCGCGGCAATGGGCCGCACAGCGAACGGCCCGGCGAGGGCATGCTGGCCCCGATGATCGACAGCGAGGCAACCATCTTGGGTTTCTGCAGCGCCAAGCGCAGGCCCATCTGGCCGCCGTCGGAAAATCCAACGACATGCACGCGCGCGGCGTCGATGCCATGGCGCATCGTCAGATCATCGCGCAAGGCCTGCAGGAACCCGATGTCGTCCGGCGCACCGTGCTCGCGTTGGTCCTTGCCATCGCCAGCGCGACGGCAGTCGCTCCACTGGCGCTGCTCGCCTTCGGGGTAAACCACCGCCATGCCATATCGATCCGCCAGATGATCCAGCCGATGACCGGTGAGCAGGCGCATGCCGGTGCCATCGCTCTTTGCACCATGCAGGGCCATCACCAGCGGTGCGCCGCTTGCCAGGTTCGCAGGCAGATACAGTGCGTAACGACGCAGTCGCCCGTCGTGCTGCAGGCTCTGGTAGACCAGCGTGCCGCTCAGCGCCGGGGCGTGTAGCCGCCCCGGTTTCATCAGATAGAAGTCGATGAAAGATGCCACTGCCAGCAATGTCATCGATCCTGCGATGACCACTCCCTTGAGCGATACTTTCATGACACGCGCTGAGTCCAGTGCTGGGTGAGCGGTGAGCTGGCTTTGGTGAACAGGCGCTCGTTCAACAGGTGCCTTGCCAATGGCTTGCGTCCCGCACGTACCGCGGCGTCCAGCAGTGTCTGCTCAATGATGTCGCGTTGCGCGTGGCTGCCGCCGAAGCGGAAGCTCCGTTCGCGTACCGCCAGCAAGCCCTCGGTGGCATTGGCGTAGTCCGCGCTTGCGTACTGCAACAGCGCACGCAGCAAGGGCACGCCCACTTCGCCGGCCATGTGCCCGGGGCTGCTGTCATCTCTGGCGCGCGCTTCCACCGCGCGGAGCACACGTTGAGCTTCCTCCAGCTGTCCGTCACCCACGTACGCCATCACGGCATGGAAATCGTTGAAGGGATAGTGACCGGCATCGGGCGTCTGCTGCGGCCAGCAAGCGGCCGCGTGCCGCCAGCGGTCGCCGACGTCGACGCCCAACAGTCGCAACCGCCACAACATGGCGCAGATATCCACGCTCTGCAGGGCCATTTCGGGATTGGGCGAGATGTGTTCGTCGAACAAGGCGAGTGCGCGGTTGTGGTCCAACTGCTCAAGATGGAACAACGCCAAATGCCACCAGTTGTGGAACGCGAAGCCGTTGTCCGGTACCCAATCTTCACGACGCGACTCCAACCATTCGGCGCCTTGTTCGTACTCGCCACGCATTTCATGGACATGCGCTACCGCGTGGATGGCCCAGGGGTCGCGGCGGTCCAGCGACAACGCGGCCATGCCGGCTTCTTGTGCCTGCGCGTAGTGATTGCTTTCCTCCAGACCGAAGGCATGCATGCCCAGCACATGGCTGTACAGCGGCAACTCCGGCGACCATGCAGGCAGTACGCGGGCCGCGCGGCGGTGCAGATTGCGGCTGTCGCCGCGATAGAAGTCGAACAAGTGCGCGGCCAGCAGCGCCGCCACATCGCGCGGATGCTCCACCAGGATGCCTTCCCATAGATCGCACGCCTGTTTCCATTGGCCGGACGCGCAGGCTCGGCTCGCGGCGATATGCGCGCGTTCACGGTCATTGGCGCCGCCACGCGCGGCCCGCTCGCCGGCGGCTTCCAGCAGTGCCAGCGCTTGTTGGGTATAGGCGTGTTCGGCGGCTGAAAGCAGTGTGTTGGCTTTCAGTACGAACGGCATCGTCCACTCCGGATCTTCCGCCAGGGCGGCGTCCAGGTCGTCAAAAGGGGTGCCGAAATAAGTCAGCATGCGCCACAGCGCCTGCTCGGCATGGGCTACAGCGGTTGTCGATCCGGTGCTAACCGGACAGCCGCGAGAATCGAAATGCATGTTGTTCACCTGCGATCATCTGTCAGAACGGGCGGGGGCCCGGCCTTGAGGCGCGGAGTGCGCGATTGGGGTAATGTGGGCGAACCGTGTCTTCAGGCTTGTCCACTTCGGAAGTCTGCCCATGGACCGTCCTTTCGCCGTCCCTCAACGGGTAGCCCTGTCTCTTCACACCTGGCCGCAGGTGTCCGTGGAGGACATGGGCGTCACCTTGGGACTGAAGTACGGGCTGGCGCTGCTGGCATATCTGGCGTTGGTTAGGCGGCGGTCATCGCGCCTGCATCTGGCCACGCTGCTATGGCCGGATGTGGCCGAATCCGTGGCGCGTACCCGGCTACGGCGGCTGGTGTACGCCGTCAACGAAACCTGCGGCGCAGAAGTGATCGCCGGCGAAACCGACACGCTTTGGATCGATGAGAAACGGGTGCAACTGGATTGCGATGTGCTGAAGGTCCAGACATCGGCCGGGCAGTGGACCGGATCATCGGAAGCCGCGCCAGCCGACATGAGCCCAGATGCGTTGTTCGGCCCTGATGCTCATCGGCTGCTGGAAGGATTTTGGCTGGAGTCCTGCGGCTATCAGGACTGGGTAGCGCAGCAGCGGATGCATCATGAGCGGCTATTGGCGCAAGGTCTGCAACGTTGCGCCGAACGCAGTATCGCGGGGGGCGACATCGCGACGGCGCAAGCCGCAGCCGAGCGCTTGATCGCATTGGATCCGTTGGCCGAAAGCGGCTATGCGCAGCTGATGGTGGCCTTGGGCCATCGTGGGGACGCCTCTGCCATTGAGGCTGCTTACTTCCGTTGCGCCGGGTTGCTGCGTAATGAATACGGCACCACGCCTTCCAGCATGGTCGAAACCGCCTACGCCAGTGCGTGTGCGATGGCGCGGCAGGCGCCAGCGGCGGAAGTGCTCGATGCGTTGCCCGATAGTGCTGAAGTACAAGACGACCACGCCGTCGCCTTCGCACATGCGCCTGACGGCGTGCGCCTGGCTTACGCGGTGTCCGGCGCGGGCATGCCCGTGATCAAGGCCGCCACATGGCTGTCGCACCTGGAATACGACCGCGACAGCCCCGTCTGGGGCCATCTGGTGCGCGAGCTCTCCCGCCAGTTCACTTACATCCGTTATGACGAACGCGGATGTGGACTGTCCGACTGGGAGGTAGCGGACCTGTCTTTCGATAGCTGGCTCAGCGATCTGGAAACCGTGGCCGATGCGTTGGCATTGCCCCGATTCGCGTTGCTGGGCATCTCCCAAGGCGCGTCGATCGCTATTGCTTATGCCGTCCGCCATCCAGAGCGCGTGAGTCATCTGGTACTGCATGGCGGCTATGCGCGCGGGCGCCTGGTCCGCAGCGATACGCCACAACAGCGCGAGGAAGCCGAGATGATGGCCAAGCTGGCGGAGCTGGGTTGGGGCAAATCGGAGCCGTCTTTCCGCCAGTTCTTCACCAGCCAGTTCATCCCCGACGGCACCACCGAACAGCACGAGTGGTTCAACGAACTGGAGCGCATTTCCACTTCGCCCGTCAACGCTGCGCGCTTCATGCGCGAGTTCGCTCAGATTGATGTCGTTGCGTTGTTGCCGCAGGTACGTTGTCCCACGCTGGTGTTGCATAGTCTGGACGATGTGCGGGTGCCGGCGCAGGAAAGTCAGCTGATTGCCGATGCGATTCCGGGTGCGCGCTTCGTGCCCATTCACAGCCGCAATCATTTGTTGTTGCAGCGTGAGGCGGGGTGGCCGCATTGGTTGGAGGAGGTGCGGGGGTTTCTTTCTGATGTGGGTGGTTGATCCTGCTGTGGGGTCAGGTCAGAAGCCCCAATACTGCTTAGAAAAATACCCCAGATAGCGTTCTCGGCGCTGCGCGGAGTGGTTATCAGAACCGAAGCTCTACGCGCTTGCAGCGGGCGTCACTTGTTCTTTGCTCGTGCAAAGAAAAGTAACCAAAAGAAACACGCCCCAGGCGGCGCGCCCCTTCGGGGTTCGCAATCGGGCCGGGAATTTTCGGAAGGCACATCCATGTGCCTGCCGAAAACGACGCACATCCTGTGCGCCGCCCCTACGGGGTTGTACCCGTCCCGCTTGCCGCACCTAAACGGGGCCCCGAGAGGCAAGAGCGGGCAAAGCCAAGGCAACGGCAGAAGAAAAGCTCAAAGGCAAAAGCAAAAATCTTGCTTCAGCTGAAAGCCGATGTACTTGCTTAGCTGTCGCTCTTGCTCTTGCCTTTACTGTTGCCTTTGCTGTTGCCCTTAGCTTTTGGGGTCCCCTTTAAGGCGCGGTGGCGCCGGTAGGTACAACCCCTTGGGGCGCCGCGCACGATGCGCGGCGTTTTCGGCAGGCACATGGATGTGCCTGCCGAAAATTCCCACCGGCGACACGTACCCGAAGGGCGCGTTGCCAGGGGTGGCCTTCTTTTGGTTACTTTTCTTGGCCACACAAGAAAAGTGACGCCCGCTGCAAGCGCGTAGATCATCCGTTCTGATGAGTTATCCGCGCCAGCGCCGAAGAGCCAAAAAGCTAAAGCGGCGTAGCCGCCTGCGCCGTCGCATGAGCCGCCAGGAACGCGCGCAGCGATGCCGGCTTGACCGGTTTGGTCAGCACGCGATAACCCCGTTCGCGAGATAGTTGTTTCAGCTCATCGCGACCATCCGCCGTCAACAACGCACCAGCGATCGGACCAGGACACGCCTCACGCAACGCGTCCAGCGTATCCAACCCATCCAGCCGATCATGCAAGTGATAGTCCACCAGCATGACCGTAGGTGCCGCCGCGATCTTTTCCAGCGCTTCATCCACGGTGGTCGCGGTAAGCGCCTCGACCTGCCAGCGCCCGAGCAGCGCGCGCATGCCATCGACGATTTCCTGGTCGTTGTCGACGCACAGCACGCGCAGGCCTGCCAGCGAACCGGAAGGCGGTGCGGTCCGTTGCGAAGGCGCGTGGTGTTCGACGATGGAAGCGGCGCGTGGCACCGTGATGGAGAACATGCTGCCGCGATTGACCGCACTACGCGCATCCAGCTCATGGTTGAGCAAGCGGGAAATTCTCTGGCAGATGGACAGGCCCAAACCCAGGCCGCGTTCGCCCCAGTCGAAGGGCTGTTGGAAACGATGGAATTCTTCGTAGATCTGCCGCATATGGTTTTGCGGAATGCCGGGCCCGGTATCCCAGACTTGCAGCACCACTTCGCCACCGCGCGCGCGCATGCCCAGCACAATGCGGCCTTCGCGCGTGTAGCGCAGCGCGTTGGCCAGGAAGTTCTGCAGTACCCGCCGCAACAAGCGGCGGTCGCTGCGCACCGGCATCCGGCGGGCGTGCGCGCGCAGGTCCAGCCCACGGCCGGCGGCGACCGGCGCATATTGCTGGGCCAACTCGCGCAGCAGTTCGCCGGCATCGAAATCGCTGATCTCGGTACGCAATCCGCCGGCGTCCAGGCGAGAGACGTCGAGCAAGCCATCCAGCAACTCCTCTGCCGCCCGCAACGAGGCGTCCACGCGTTCGGCCAGATGCTCCTGTTCGACACCTTGCTCGCTGTCGCGCAAGGCAGACACGAACAGACGCGCGGCATTGAGTGGTTGCAGCACATCGTGGCTGATGGCCGCCAGGAAGCGCGTCTTCGATTGCTGCGCGATCTCGGCGGCATGGCTGCGCTCGGCCACGCGTTCCTCCAATGTTTCGTTGGCCTCCAGCAACAGGGTTTCAGCGCGCTTGAAATCGGTGATGTCGTTGTAGCTGGTCACGTAGCCGCCGCCCGGCAGCGGCTGGCCGCGCATCTCGATCACCTGGCCATCGGGCCGCACGCGTTCGAACACGTGCGGCGAACCGGCGCGCATGTAGCGGATACGTTTATTGATTTGTCCTTCGATGTCGCCTCCACCCAGCTCGCCGCGCTCGGCGTTGTAGCGGATCAGGTCGGCCACCGGCCGGCCAACGTAGAGCATGCCGTCGGGATAACCGAACATCTGCTGGTATCGCCGGTTCCACGCGACCAGCCGCATGTCCGGATCCACCACGCTGACCCCGGCGCTGATGTTCTCCAACGTGGTGGACAGGATTTCGCGGTTGAAGCGCAGCTCCTGTCCGGCCTGGTCCAGCACCGCCACCACTTCGCCCAGTTCCATGCCGGAGCCGCGCAGTACGCTGGTCAGCACGATGCGCGCCGACGCGGCGCCAATGGCGGCGGCCAGCAGCCGTTCGGTGAACTGCACCCACACGCGGTCGGCCGGCGCATTGATTTGCAGTTCGCGCTCGGCGCTTTGGGCTTGTTCGGCGAAAGCGCGCCGCGCGTGACGCTCGCCGACCACGCGTTCGGCCAAGGTGCGCAGGTCGCCGACACGCACGTTGCCGGGCCACTCGCCGGCGACCAGGGCAGGACGCTGCGCGTAAGGATCCAGGAACGGCGCGGCACGCAAACGCTCGTCGACGCCAGGGCGCCAACGCGCCGACACGATCATCATCGCGCCGGTATTCAGCAGCAAGGACCAGAAGCTGCCATGCGTCAGCGGATCCCATCCGGTGAGGCCGAACAACTGCTGCGGCCGCAGCCAGGCGATATCGAAAGGTCCGCTTTGCAACCAGCCGGATCCGATCCAGCCGGCCTGCGTCATCGTCGGCAGCAACAGCGTATAGATCCAGGTCAGGAAGCCCAGCACCATCCCGACTTCCACGCCGCGGCGACTGGCGCCGCGCCAGTACAGCCCGCCGATCAGCCCGGGCGCGAACTGCGCGACCGCGGCGAACGCCATCAAGCCATACGAGGCCAAGGTGCTGTCGTTGCTGCTGCTGCGATAGTAGGTATACGCGGTGAGCGCCAGCAGCAAAATGGCCACGCGGCGAATCCACAACACGCGTGAAGCGACGTCTGCTTCGGCGTGATGCTCGGCCCAGCCGCGCCGCAGCAATACCGGCATGACCAGATCGTTGCTGACCATCGTCGCCAGCGCGATGCTCGCGACGATGACCATGCCCGTCGCTGCTGAAAAGCCGCCCACGTAGGCAACCAGCGCCAGTGCGTTGCGGCCTTCGGCCAGCGGCAGCGCCAGGATGAAACTGTCGTTGGCCACGCTGCTGCCATTGCCGAACAGCGCCATGCCCGCTGCCGCGACCGGCACCACCATGACCGAGATCAGCGCCAGGTAGATGCCGAACAGCCAGCGCGCGCGGCGGATATCGCTGACGTCGCCGCATTCCACCACCGCGACATGGAACTGGCGGGGCAGGCAGACGATGGCCAGGAACGCCAGCAACGTCTGAGTAATGAAACCGACCGGCGGCGAGTTCTCGAACAGCGTACGCGCCGAGTCGGCGACGTGGATCGAGTGCCCTTCCAGCCAGAAATAGGCGAAAACGCCGATGGCGATCATCGCCACCAGCTTCACCACCGATTCCAACGCGATCGCCAGCATCATGCCGTGGTGATGCTCGGTGGCATCCACCTGGCGTGTACCGAACAACGCGGCGAACAACGCCATCAGCAAAGCAACGTACAACGCTGGATCGGAGAAGAAACCCTGAGGGCTTTCACCTGACTGGCCGGTCAGCACGTTCAGGCTCATCGCCACGGCTTTGTACTGCAGCGCCAGATAAGGCACCACGCCGATCAGCGCGATCACCGTCACCAGGGCGGCCAGCCGCCGCGAGCGGCCGTAGCGCGAGGAAATGAAGTCGGCGATGGAAACCGTGTTCTCGCTGCGCGCGATCAGTGCCAGCCGCTCGATGATGCGCCAGCCGAACAGCAGCAATAGCAGGGGTCCCAGATAGATCGGCAGGTAGCCGATGCCGTTGCGTACGGCGCTGCCTACCGCACCGTAGAACGTCCATGAGGAACAGTAAACCGCCAGGGCCAGGCTGTAGACCACCGGCCGCAGCCATGGCCGGTCCGGATACATCGGGCGACGGTCGCCCCACCACGCCACGCCGAACAGCAGCGCGGCATAGCCCACCGATACCAGCAACAGGAGCCAGCTCGAAACCAAGGTTGTCCTCCCCATTGCTCTGCGCCGCCAGTGTACTGCGGGGCCAGGCGGCGCGCGGAAGTGGGCGCGGGCGGCTTGCCGCTGGGGGCAGGATCGGGGAAGCTCGCATACCCATACGGCACCGCGACGCTCCGCAATGAGGGTCTGCCATCCGCCGGAACCCAGGAGCATCCAGCAGTGACCCCCACAACAGCATCCCCGAACGCGCCGCTGCGCCTTCGCGAGAAAGTCGGCTACGGCATCGGTGACATGGGATTCAACTTCTACTGGGCCAACATTTCCTCGTTCCTGCTGATTTTCTATACCGACGTGATGGGCCTGGCCGCCGGCGCGGTCGGGACGATGATCCTGGTCACCAAGATCATCGACGCCATCACCGATCCGATGATGGGCGCCTTCGCCGACCGTACCCGCACCCGTTTCGGCAAGTTCCGGCCCTATCTGCTGTATGCCGCGCTGCCGATGGCGGTCACCGGCGTACTGACCTATACCGTACCGCCCGTGGATGGCGGCGCGCGGCTGCTGTGGGCGTATGCGACGTTCTCGCTGATGATGCTGGCGTATACCGTGCTGAGCACACCGTACTCGGCGCTGTCCGGGGTCATCACCGGCGACAGCCAGCAGCGCACCACGCTGATCAGTTTCCGCTTCATCGCCGCATTCGCCGGTACCGCCATCGTCAACTACTGCACGCTGGACATGGTCGAATGGCTGGGCCGCGGCGACGAGCCGCTCGGCTGGCAACTGACGATGGCCGTCTACGGCGTAGCCGCGGCGGCGCTGTTCATCACCGTGTTTCTGACTACCCGTGAACGCATAACACCGCCGCCCCAGCAGAACAGCGCAGTGCGGCAGGACGTGAAGGATTTGCTGAACAACAAGGCCTGGCTGGTGCTGTTCGCCCTGGCACTGATCATCATGGTGACGATCGTCATGCGCGGCGGCACTTCGGTGTACTACATGAAGTACTTCGTGCAGCGTCCGGACTTGACCGGAAAGTTCCTCGGCGTCTATTCGGTCGCATTGGCGGTCGGCGCGGCCATCACGCCGTTACTGACACGGTACGTCGACAAGAAGCGGCTTATGGTGGGCCTGATGGCCACGGTTGGCGTACTCAGCTGCGCGATGTTCTTTGTTCCCGCGGACGCAATAGGCGTGATGTTCGTACTCAACACGTTGATAGGGTTGGCGCTGGGGCCGAAATCGCCGTTGGCGTTCTCGATGTACGCCGATACGGCCGACTACACCGAGTGGAAGATGGGGCGGCGCGCGACCGCCATGACGTTCGCAGCCGCGACGTTTTCGCAAAAACTGGGTGGGGCGATTGCGTCGGCGATCATCGCGTGGATGCTGGCCGGAATGGGTTATGTCGCCAACCAGGCGCAATCGGATGCGTCGCAGATGGGCATTGTGTTGTTGTTGACGGTGATTCCGGGGGCGGTGGCGTTCATTGCCGCTTTCACCATGCGCTTCTATCCGCTGGATAACGCGCGGCTGGCGCAGATACAGAGCGAGCTGCTGGCGCGCAAGGCGGTGCAGCCATGAGCGTGCCGCTGATCGCCACCAGCGCGGATGGCGCACGCGTCAGCCTGTCCACACCTACGGCGATGCCGCTGGCGTCGGCGTTCCTATGGAACCGGCGGATGATGGTTCAGATCAACTGCCGCGGCTACGCCACCGCGCAGTTCATGCAGCCGGAACCCGCCAAGTACGCACATGCGCCAAACCTGGAAGCGCGCACCTTCATGCAGCCGGAGCAGCCGTACTACGCGCACCATCCCGGCCGCTTCTTCTACATCAAGGATGAAGACAGCGGTACGTTGTTCTCGGTACCGTACGAGCCGGTGCGCGCCGCGGCCGAGGTGTTCGAGTTCATTGCCGAACCGGGACGGATCGGCTGGCGTGTGCAGCAGGATGGGTTGTTGGTGGAGGCGTCGATGCAACTGGCGCCTGAGGATGTGGTCGAGCTGTGGTCGTTGCGGGTACGCAATGTGTCGGGACGCGTACGCCGGATCAGCGTCTATCCGTATTTCCCGGTCGGCTATATGTCATGGATGAACCAGTCGGCGAGCTATCGCGCCGCGCTGGGCGGCATCGTCTGCGCCAGCGTCACGCCGTATCAGCGCGTCGAAGACTACTTCAAGAACCGCGACTTCAAGGACCTGACCTTCCTGTTGCATGAGCGAGCCCCGGACAGCTGGGAAACCCGGCAGGCGGCGTTCGAAGGCGAAGGCGGCCTGCACGCACCCAGCGCCTTGCAGGCGCCGCTGCTGGCGGCCGGCGAAGCGCACTACGAAATGCCGACCACGGCGCTGCAGTATCGGCTGGAGATGGCCGAGGGCACCGACGAACACTTCCGTTTCCTGTTTGGGCCGGCCCACGATGAAGCCGAAATCGCCGCACTGCGCGCGCGTCATCTATCTGCCGACGGCTTCGCTGCGGCCGATGCCGCTTACGCACACTACCTGGCGCAAGGTCGCGGCTGCCTGCGGATTGAAACGCCGGAACCGGCGCTGGATGAGTTCATCAACCACTGGCTGCCGCGGCAGGTTTACTACCACGGCGATGCCAACCGTCTGACCACCGATCCGCAGACCCGCAACTATCTGCAGGATCACATGGGCATGGCGTACGTGCAGCCGCAGAGCACCCGCTATGCCATCTTGCGCGCGCTGTCGCAGCAGGAAGCCAGCGGCGCGATGCCCGACGGCATCCTGCTCGCCGAAGGCGCCGAGCTGAAGTACATCAACCAGATCCCGCACACCGATCACTGCGTATGGCTGCCCGTGTGTCTGCAGCCTTACCTGGACGAGACGGGTGACAGCGCACTGCTGGACGAGCCGGTGACCGGCAGCGATGGAACCACCGCGACCGTGTTCGAACGCATAAGTGCTGCCATGCGCTGGTTGCTGACGGCACGCGACGAACGCGGCCTGAGTTTCATCGCACAAGGCGACTGGTGCGATCCGATGAACATGGTCGGTTACCGCGGGCGCGGTGTGTCGGGCTGGCTGACACTGGCCACGGCGCATGCGTTGACGCTGTGGGCCGGCATCTGCGAACGCCATGGTCGCGCGGACGCGGCAGCCGAATTCCGCGCCGGCGCCACGCACGCCAACGCCGCGGTAAACACGCATCTGTGGGACGGCGATTGGTACGCGCGCGGCATCACCGACGATGACATCGTGTTCGGCGTCGCCCGCGATGCCGAAGGCCGTATTTATTTGAATCCGCAGAGTTGGGCGATGCTCAGCGGCGCCGCCGGTCCGGAGCGACAGACACGTCTGATCGCAGCGGTGGAAGCACAGCTGGAAACGCCATACGGCGTGACGATGCTGGCACCGGCCTACACTGGCATGCGTGAGGATGTCGGCCGGCTGACGCAGAAATTTCCCGGTTCGGCCGAGAACGGATCGGTCTACAACCACGCGGCTGCGTTCTATATCCACAGCCTGTACCACGTCGGCGACGGTGATCGCGCTTACCGGCTGTTACGGCAGATGCTGCCGGGCCCGGATCCGCAGGATTACCTGCGGCGCGGCCAGCTGCCGGTCTTCGTACCGAATTACTATCGCGGCGCGTGGTATCAGTACCCGGATAGCGCGGGCCGTTCCAGCCAGTTGTTCAACACCGGCACGGCAGCGTGGGTGTACCGCTGCGCGATCGAGGGCTTGTTCGGCCTGCGCGGTGATGGCGATGTCTTGCGCATCGCACCGCAGCTGCCGTCGCATTGGCCGCATGCGCGCGCGCAGCGTCGCTTCCGTGGTGCCGAATTCGACGTGGAGTTCCGTCGTGAAGCGGATTGCGAAGAAATCGCGGTGAGTGTCGATGGCGTCCTGATGGCAGAGGCCGCAATTGGTGCGATCGAAGCCGGACGCCACTACCGCGTGCAGGTCACGCTGCCGCTGAGCGTGCAGTCATCCACGCTCGTCGCAGCCTTCGCGACCGTATCGGGAGCTCGGCAATGAATACCGCAGGTGTGCTCGCACCCGTGCAGGCGATCGTGACGATGGGCGTATCCGGCAGCGGAAAATCGCTGCTGGCGCGTGCGCTGGCCGAACATTACGGCGCCCGCTACCTGGACGCGGACGATTTTCATAGTGCGCAGGCGCGCGCACGCATGGCCAGCGGCCAACCACTCACCGATGAAATGCGCGTGCCATGGGTAGCGGCATTGGCCGCCGCGCTGCGCGACCATGCCGACCGTCGCGAAACGGTAGTGCTGGCTTTTTCTGGTTTGCGCGCCGCGCATCGAACGCAGTTGCGTACAGGCAGTGGACTGCGTCTGCTGTTTCTGTTCCTGCAGGGCGAGCCAGAGCTCATTGCGCAAAGATTGAGCGCGCGCGCAGGTCACTTCATGCCGCCCTCGCTGCTGGAAAGCCAGTTCGAAACGCTGGAGAAGCCAGAAGCCGAACCGGACGTGCTGCCGATCGATATTGCGCCGCCGCCCGCGCAGATGGTTGCCGCAGCAGTCGCGACGATAGAGGCCTACCGTGCTGCTGCGGTACCTGCTGACAACACCAATGAGCGTGACAGCAACTGACGCGCGGCCGCTTCGGCCTGACCTCGCAGTTCCGGCACCGCGATGCTTTCCCACAGGCAGCCGATGCGCAGACTGCCGATAACCATAAGTCGCGGTTGCGGCTGGCCTTGTGCATTCAGCAATGCGCCATCGCGATCAGTGCGTAAGCCGATGCCGTGCGGTCCGGCTTGCGCGTGGCCGCTGCCCAGCAATTCCAGCAGCAGCGGATTGCGCATGGTCTGCGCCCGCATTTCCACGCCGGTGGCATTGATGATGCGATCCACATCGAGCGGTTGATCGCGGCCATCGTGCTGCCGCAGTACCAGCCGGACGCATGCGCCGATTGGCATGACGGCATCCAGTCGGCCGCGGTGTTGTTCCAGCTGACCGCTGATCTGCAGCTCTTTGATGCGGGCATGCACCTGTGGCGCGATACGGTGACGGTGCACGTCCCATAGGCGCACCACGTGGCGCAGGAAACGGCGCTGATCGGCGACCGACAACGACTGCCACAAGGTTTGCCCCAGCGGCCGGATGCGTTCCATTACCGCCTGCCATGGCAGTCCTTGCACTGCGGCATCGCGTGCGGCGGCACGAAGAAAGCGCATACGCTGACGCAGGTTCATCGCCAACAGCTGCTGTGTATCGAAATCGGCCACCGCATGTTTGCTGTGCGACAACGGCAGCAACGTGTGCCGGGACAGGACGTGAATATTTCCGCGGTGGCCGTTGTCGGCCAGGCTCAGCGCGCTGTCGACCATGCTCAGCCCGGAACCGACGATGCATACCGACGCGTTCACGGGTATGGCCTTTACCGCATCGAAATCCCAGGCCGGGATCACGGCGCCCGCCGGCAACGCGCCCGCGCCCCGTGCCGGCAGCGGTTTGGAGGCATTGCCCACCGCCAGTAGCACGGTTTGCGCGGATAAGCTTTCGCCGTCTTGCAGGTCCAGATGGAAGACATCGCCGGTTTCAACCAGCCCGATCATGCGTCCACGCAAGATCTGCAACGTCGCGCTGCTGGCGGCGCGTGCACGCTCAAGGCGATCGCGCAGATAGTGACCGTATTGCCGGCGTTCCGCGTACTGATGGGCCAGCGTCTGGCGGTCGGCGCCGTCATCCGAAACATCCATCATGTAATCGAGGAAATCCGCAGGCGCATCATCGAACGCACTCATGCGGCGGATGGGAACATTGAGCAGATGTTCGCGATAGCGTGTGGCGTAAGCCACGCCTTCGCCCAAGCGCTCCGCTGGTTCGATCAACACAATGCGGACCGCCGTCCGCGCAACACGCAGTGCATGGATGGTCGCCAGCACACCCGCCGCGCCGCCACCGATGATGGCGAGATCGAAAATGTCTTCGTTCTGAGTGCTCGTCATGCCGCTATCTTAAGCGATGCCGAATTCGTGCTTAAGTCACTGCGGCATGACTCGCTTGAGCGAAAGGGCAGGTGATGTTTTTCACTGCCTCATTGCCACGCTGAACGTAGAAAAATATCGCAGACCAAACTGAGATAAAAATTTGATCCCGATAACGATCAGCGTTTGCCTTTAGGTGGCTACGTCAGGCGGAGCTCGGGCTATTGTAGGAGCGGCGTCCCGCCGCGAGCTCTTCGCTTCTATTGCGCCCTGACAGAAAGAGCTCGCGGCGAGACGCCGCTCCTACGTGTTCACGACGCTCGTGCCGCTCGGGCGCTCATCGGCACGCGCACCGATGATTCGCAAGCATGCCTCTTCACCTACAGGGGGAGAAGGGAGTTGGGACTCGACGTCGGGTCCGCAAACAAAAAGCCCGCCTTGCGGCGGGCTTTTTGTAGAACTTTGGAAGGTGGATGAAGTCGCTGGACCCCGGCCTTCGCCGGGGTGACGATTCGGCAAAGCCGCTCGCGCTATGCGCGTGCGGGCCGAAGCGTCACTTGATCTTGCCTTCCTTGTAGATCACGTGCTTACGGACGACGGGATCGTACTTCTTGATCTCCATCTTGCCGGGCGTGTTCTTCTTGTTCTTGTCGGTGGTGTAGAAATGGCCGGTGTTGGCCGAGGAGATCAGACGGATTTTGTCGCGCTTGGAAGCCATGTTTGATTACTCCTCAGACCTTTTCGCCGCGGGCGCGCAGCTCGGCCAGGACGGCGTCGATGCCGTTCTTGTCGATGGTGCGCAGTGCATGCGCGGAAACTTTCAGTTTGACCCAGCGGTTTTCGCTGGCGACCCAGAAACGACGTTCATGCAGGTTGGGCAGGAAGCGACGGCGGGTTCGGTTGTTGGCGTGGGAGACGTTGTTACCCGTCTGCACACGCTTGCCGGATACTTGGCATACGCGGGACATTACGCACCTCGAAGGTAAATTTTGCCTCCCTTGGCCAGGAAGACGGCGGCCCCGGCGCGGCCTGGGACAGGACGAACGCCACGCGATACAGGCGGTAAATCGCTACAGACACAAGCCGGAATCGCGTTTCCGGCCGCAAATCCGGACGGGCCGGACGCAGCGAGCCGCGCATTATGCCCGTGTTTCCCTTGCGCCGCAAGCACTTAGGTCGGGCCCAGGCCCGACATTGCCATCCCGCCGCTCGTTAAGGCCTTCGAGTTGAGGGCATGCCATCAGGTCCGACGAGGACAGATGGATGCAAATGGTAAGCCCGGAGCCGATGAGAGCTGACGGATGGCGATGGTGGGCCTGGGCCCACCCTACGGCGCCGAAAGGCGCCCGTCGTAGAGCGGAGCTTGCTCCGCTGCTCTTCGTGAATGCGTTCACGGATTCATGGCTTGGAACAAAAAGCAGCGGAGCAAGCTCCGCTCTACGAAAAAAGCCCTCGTTACGGCGCAGCGGCTTTGGTCCCGCCGGCACCCGCCTGGCTGGCAGCAATGAACTCGCGGATCTGGGATTCCAGGACCGGTAGCGGGACGGAGCCCTGCTTCAGCACGGCGTCGTGGAACGCCTTGATGTCGAATCGGTCGCCCAACGCCCGCTCGGCCTCTTCGCGCAGGCGGACGATGGCGATTTCGCCCAGCTTGTAGCTCAGCGCCTGCGCCGGCCAGGAGATGTAGCGGTCGACTTCGGTAACCACCTCGTGTTCGCTGAGGGCGCTGTGGTCGCGCAAGTAGGCGATGGCCTGGTCGCGGGTCCAGCCCTTGTGGTGGACGCCGGTGTCGATGACCAGGCGGCAGGCGCGCCACATCTCGTAGGTCAGGCGGCCGAAATCTTCGTAGGGCGTCTCATAGATGCCCATCTCCTTGCCCAGCTTCTCCGTATACAGCGCCCAGCCTTCGCCGTAGGCGGAGATGTAGTTCTCGCGACGGAAGGCGGGTTGTTCGCCCTGTTCCTGCGCCAGTGCACCCTGAAGCGAGTGGCCGGGAGAGGATTCGTGCAGGGTCAGCGCGGGCAGGTTGTACAGCGGGCGCGAAGGCAGGTTGTAGGTATTCAGCCAATAGGTGCCCACGCCGCCGCGGCCGGCGGTCCAGAACGGCGCAATCTCCGGCGGCACCGGGATGATGGTGAAGCGGCCGCGCGGCAAGGTGCCGATGTACTTGCCGACTTCGCCGTCCACGCGCTTGGAAATCCAGGCGGCGCGGTCCAGCAATTCCTGCGGCGTTTTCGCGTAGAACTGAGGATCGGTACGCAGGAAGGTAAGGAAGTCGGCGAAGCTGCCCTTGAAACCTAGCTGCTGGATGATTTCCTGCTGTTGCGCCTGGATGCGGGCGACTTCCTTCAGCCCGATCTCGTGGATCTCGTCCGGCGACAACTCCAGCGTGGTGTACTCGCGGATCTGTTGACGGTAGAACGCCTCGCCATCCGGCATGGCCTCCGCGGCGAGCGTGGTGCGCGCCTGCGGGACGTATTCCTGGCGGAAGAAGGTCAGCAAGGTGCCGAACGCCGGGATCAACCGGTCGCGGATGGCGGCGCGTCCTTCGGCGCGTAGCTTTTCCTGCTCGGCGGCGGGAATGCTGGCGGGCATTTTCTTGTAGGGGGCGTAGAACGCCGAGGATTCCGGGTCTTTCAGCTCGGCCACGGTGGCAATCGAAACATCGCGCCCGTCCAGTACCGCGCGCGGCACCGAGAAGCCGCGTTTCAAGCCGGCGCGCATGTTGTCGATCTGTTGGCCGAAATAGCGCGGCACATCGGCCAGTCGCGCGGCATAGGCGCGATAGTCGTCGGCGGTCTTGAGCGGACGGCGCGCCATGAACGACAGGTTGGACCAGAAAGACGAGTCCGAATTGAATGGCATCTCGTACGTGCGCAGCCGCACTTCGGCAGCGAGGTTTTCCACCTGGGGACGGTAGATGGCCAGGTTGATGCGGTTATCCGGCGAAAGCGTCTGTGTATCGATGGCATCCAGATCGCGCAGCACCTGTTCCCAGACTTTCAGCCGCGCCGTTTGCGAAGCCGCATCCACATCGGGAAGACGGGTCTTGTTGCCGCTGCCATCGGCATCCTCATCGGCTTGGCCGGTCTGCTCTTGCCGCCATTTCCATTCCTTCTCGTAGACCGCCTGGAAGCGCTGATCCGCGGTGTTGGCGGAGGAGGGAAGAGTCTGGGCCTGGACCACTGGAGCCAGGACGAGCAGCAGGACAAGGCAGTAGCGCTTCAAGACGGCGATTCCGAAGTCGGCGGAGAGCGGATGGTATTACAACGGTGGGTGGGGGCTAGTGCCACCGGGTGGTTAGCGGCCGCGAGAGGTGGTCTTGCGCGGCAGGGACGGAGCTTAGCTCTGTGGTTGTCGAAGAGAGATTGCCTCAGATCACCGAATATTTCAGGCCGTCATCCCGGCGAAGGCCGGGACCCAGCGTCTCTGCTTTTGCATTAGCGCGGTCAGTGCAACGAGCAAAGTCGCTGGGTCCCGGCCTTCGCCGGGATGACGGCAATTGCGATTAGTTGTTCCTGTGCGGACCAGTATTCCTTCGGCGTCCGGCAAGCAACCCGGCTAACAAGCAACACAACTAATGCTCCGCTTTATCCCGCTTCCAACCGCGGTGGCGGATATCCAGATACAGGCTGTAGATCGCCGTGAATGCGGGAAACAGGTTCTGCAGTACGCCCACCGAATCCTGTTTGGCCGAGAACAGAAAGTAGCTCAGCGTCATCAGGCTGCCAACCACGCTCATGTACCAGAACAGTCGCGGGATCACTGGCTTGCGGGCGCGTTTGGAGGCGATGAACTGCACCAGCCAGCGTCCGCCGAACATCAATGCGCCGGTGTAGCCGATCAGCTTCCAGCCGGTGACATGCAGGCCGGTCCAACTCAGCCAGAGAATTTCCTGGTTCAGCAGACTAGGCTCCATCTCAAACTTCCCGCACAGCGGTGCGCTTGCTGCGCTTGATCAGCCAGGCGACGCCGCGCAGATCGCGCATGCCCACCAACGCACGATGGAGATTGTTGTATTTGGACACGCCGGTAGTGCGATGGCGGTGGTTGACCGGCACGCTGATGGTCTGCCAGCCGGCGCGCTGCATCAGTGCGGGCAGGTAGCGGTGCATGTGGTCGAAGTAGGGCAGGTCCAGAAAGGCCTCGCGTTCGAACAACTTGATGCCGCAGCCGGTGTCCGGAGTGGCATCGCGCAGCATGTTCGAGCGGATGGTGTTGGCCCATTTCGATGCCCAGCGCTTGCTGCCGCTGTCCTGGCGATTGACCCGCCAGCCCGTGTAGAGCTTGGTCCGGACATCGCCAGCATCGCGCGCGGCGATCAGCTTGGGAATGTCGGCCGGATCGTTCTGGCCGTCGCCGTCCAGGGTGGCGATCCAGGCGCCACGCGCGGCCTTCACGCCGGTGCGGATCGCGGTGCTTTGCCCGCTTTGCTGGACGTGATGCAACACGCGTAGTTCAGGCACGGTCGCTTTCAGTGACGTCAGTACCGTCAGCGTGTCGTCGCGTGAATGATCATCGACGTAGACGATCTCGAAACCGCACTTGCCGCGCAGCGCGGCGACGATCTCTTCGACAAGTGGTACGACGTTGTCGCGTTCGTTGAAGACGGGTACGACGACGGAGAGTGCGGGCGCTGGGTTCATCGGGACAATAGAAAAAAGAGTGGACGAAAGCGGACGCGGGACAGCATCGCGTGCTGTTCCCTCAGCGTGAGGCAATCCGTCCGGCGGCGCATTGTCCATGACGCCATGCCGGAATTCCGTTAAGCGTGTTGCCCTGACTAAATGTGAGACAGGTCGGCTACATGTGCATCGCAAAGATGCGCCGAGGAAAACGGTTCCGCGCGGTCGCTAGACCGCTTTCGGGCGCAGCTTCTCCAACACGCCATCCAAGGTGTCCAGGTCGCTGTACTGGATGATCAACTTGCCCTTGCCGCCACGGCCATGGGCAATGGTGACCTTGGTGCCCAGTGATTCTGAAAGTTCGGTTTCCAGCGAGGCGATGTCCGCCTGCGGAGTCGACTTGCCTGGTTTGGCTTTCTTGCTGTTGACCGGCACCTTGCCCGCGGCGAATTGCTGCGCGCGGTGCTCCACTTCGCGCACCGACCAGCCCTGATCGGCCGCGTCGGACGCCAGCTTGCTGGCCAGTTCCGGCGACAGCGTCAGCAGCGCGCGCGCGTGGCCCATTTCCAGGCGGCGCGCTTCCAGCAATGCACGGATGGCCGGCGGCAACTCCAGCAGGCGCAGCAGGTTGGACACCGCTGCGCGCGACCGGCCGACCGCTTCGGCGGCCTCGGCGTGGGTCAGCGAAAATTCGTTGATCAGGCGCTGCAGCGACTGTGCTTCTTCCAGCGGATTGAGGTCCTCGCGCTGGATGTTTTCGATCAGTGCCATCGCGATGACGGTGCGGTCGTCCAGGTCGCGCACTACCACCGGCACTTCGGTCAGTCCGGCTTCCTGCGAAGCGCGCCAACGGCGTTCGCCGGCAACGATCTCGAATTTATCCGGCGACAGCTCGCGCACCACGATGGGCTGGATGACACCCTGCGCCTTGATCGATTCGGCCAGTTCGCTCAGCTTGCCCGGGTCCATCGACGTGCGCGGTTGGTACTTGCCCGGCTGCAGGTGGCGGATGGGCAGGTTGCGCAGGGTCTCGCCCGGTTGTGCTTCCGGCGGGGGCGTCTCAGCGGCTTTGGGACCGAGCAGGGCTTCCAGGCCGCGGCCCAGGCCGCGCTTCTTGGGGGCGCTCATCAAGCGTGCTCCATTCTCATTTCTTGTTTCTTGCGGTCGGCCTGGCGGCGTAGTATTTCGCCGGCCAAGCCCAGATAGGCCACGCCGCCGCGGGAGGTGCGGTCGTAACCGACGATGCTCTGGCCATGGCTGGGCGCTTCGGCCACGCGCACGTTGCGCGGCACGATGGTGCGGAACACTTTGTCGCCGAAGTGCGTGGTCAGTTCGCCGGACACCGCGTTGGCCAGATTGTTGCGGATGTCGAACATGGTCCGCAGCACGCCTTCGATTTCAAGTTTGGGATTCAGGCGCGTGCGCATGGCTTCGATGGTTTCCATCAGTGCGCTGAGGCCTTCCAGTGCGTAGTACTCGCACTGCATCGGCACCAGCACCGAATCGGCTGCAGTCAACGCATTGAGCGTCAGCAGCGACAACGCGGGCGGGCAATCAATGATGATGAAATCGTAGTCTGGACGCAGCGGTTCCAGCGCGCTGCGGAGGCGCAGCTCGCGGCCGACGATATCCATCAGTTGGACTTCGGCGGCGGTCAGGTCGATGTTGCCAGGCAGCAGATCGAAGCCTTCCGGCGCAGTAACAATCGCAGCCTTGGCTTCGATCTCTTGCAGCAGTACGTCGCAGGTGGAAGCTTCCAGGTCGCGCTTTTCCACGCCGCTGCCCATGGTGGCGTTGCCCTGGGCATCCAGGTCCACCAGTAGGACGCGCTGCGGCGCACGCGCCAAGGCCGCGGCAAGATTGACCGCCGTGGTGGTCTTGCCGACGCCGCCTTTCTGGTTGGCGATCGCGATGATGCGGGCCATGCGTGGTGCGCCTCGTGGAAACCGTGGGTGGGTAGGGGATTATGCGGGGTCGGGGCCGGCTCTGCGAAATTGGGGATAGCCGACAGTATTCACGCGGCGCCTGCCCGGGCAGTGGCATTGCCAGGGAAGCGGGTCCACGCCAAGCATTTCAATCGCTTACCGGCTCGCAAGCACGGCAATACACGCCGCCGCGATCAGGCGGGATCGCGCCTGACCACCACCAGATGACGCTCGCCCACCAGCCCGGGGACGGTCAGCGGATGGATGGCTTCCACGGTCCATCCCGCCGGGAGCAAGGCGATTTCTTCCTCCGGCCGCACGCCTTTCATTGCCAACAGCCGGCCACCCGGCTTCAGCAGGTGGCCACCGACCTCGATGATGCCGGCCAGCACATCCAACGCGCGTGCCGTCAACGCATCGTAGGCCGCGGGTTCGTCCAGCGCCTCGGCGCGCGATTCCGCCACGCGTGCATTGCCCAGGCCCAGCGTGCGCACGGCCTCGCGCAGGAATCGCGCCTTCTTGCCATTGCTTTCCACCAGCGTTACCTGCAGTTGCGGCTTGGCGATGGCCAGAGGTATGCCGGGTAGCCCGGGGCCGGTGCCCAGATCGGCCAGCGTGCCCGATTCGACATGCCCATGCATGGCCAGCGAATCCAGCAAATGCCGGGTGACCATCTCGCGCGGGTCGCGGACGGCGGTGAGGTTGTAGGTGCGATTCCAGCGCGCCAACAAGGCCAGATAGTCGAGCAGGCGTGGTGCCAGCGCATCGGCATCCAGGCCCAGGGAAATCAGGCCGCGTTGCAACGTGTCGCGCAGGTCGGCAGGTAAAGTGGTTTCGTTCATCGTGCACAGTATCGCAGGGCGGCCGATGCTCGGCAGCGCCGGGCAGTTAAATGCCTCGGGTTGCGGTGCTCTTGTAGGAGCGGCGTCCCGCCGCGAGCTCTTTTCGTCAGATCGCGATAGAGGCAAAAAGCTCGCGCCGAGGACGGCGCTCCTACGGTCATGATTGTTCGATTTTTGTAGGAGCGGCGTCCCGCCGCGAGCTCTTCCTATCAGGTCGCCATAAAAGCCAAGAGCAATAGAAACCCGAGCGTTCGCCATCCGGACGCGCTGCGGCGCGCTTTTGATCGTGCGCGGCGAGGGCTACCGGGGCGCGGAGCGGCGTCCCGCCGCGAGCTCTTCCTGTCAGGTCGCCATAAAAGCCAAGAGCAATAGAAGCCCGAGCGTTCGCCATCCGGACGCGCTGCGGCGCGCTCCTGATTGTGCGTGGCGAGGGGCTATCGGGGCGCAATCAACGCCTGCGCCACGCAAGCGCGGCGTGATAGCCGGATTTGGGCGCCCAATCATCCAGCGTCCAGTCAGCTGCCTGCCCCAGCGCGGCGTCGCAACGGTCCAGCATCAGCTTGCCGGCGCGTTCGGCGAACACCAGCCGATGCATTCCAAATGAAACACCTTGTCCGTGCGCCTTCAATACGGCTTCCTTGGCGCACCAGAGCCGGAAGAACGCGAAATCCCGATCCGCCTCTTCGTGCGCCCGCAACCAGTCCGCTTCATCGGCGTGGAAGAACCGCTGCGCGATCTCCAGCGCGCGCGCGCGCGGACGAAGCTGTTCGACGTCCACGCCCAGTTCGACCGCGTCGCCGAGTGCGATCAGCAGAGCATCGCCGCTGTGGCTCCAGCCGATATCGTGGCTTTCGAACGCGCCGCGCAGGTGCGGACGGCCGCAGTCATTGCGCTCGACGGGCAATTCGGAAGGCGCCAATCCCAGCGCCGGTCCCAGCACCGTGCGCGCAGTCGGCTCACCGCGTTGCCTGGCGATATGGGGGCGTAGCCATAGCTGGATGCCGTGGCGCGTCCAGTCAGGTCGGGCGGGAGACCATTCGGACATGGGCGCCTTCAGTTGAGCGTTTTCGTGAACTGATGCATCACAGCGTGCAAATCTCCGCGAATCGCGCTATCTATCGCATCGACAGGATGTCGTCCCACCGTCATCAATGAGCGTCGTTTAACGAGCACTTCACGCAAGTAATGTTGACCCAAGTGCACCCCGTGGCAAGTGATATGTCCACATAAGGAAGGAGACGAGCGCATGAATTTCATTATTTACCTGATTGTCGGCGGCGTGGCAGGTTGGTTGGCGAGCATCGTCATGAAACGCGATTCTTCGCAAGGCCTGCTTTTGAACATCGTAGTAGGGATTATCGGCGGTTTCCTGGGCGGTTGGCTGTTGCCGACTTTAGGCCTGGGCCTTGGCGGTGGTTGGGTTGGTTTCCTGATCACGGCGTTCATCGGTGCAGTGGTACTGCTACTGATCGTCAACCTGTTCACCCGCGGACGAGCGAGGTAGATGGTTTAGCTGCGGCCGCGTGCGCGTTTTGAGACGCACCCAAGGTTCGTGGCAAACAAAGGCCCGGTTCGCCGGGCCTTTGTCTTAGTGGTTGGTTTGACGATCCCGAATGAAGTCCGTCGCTATCAAAAAAAAGAGGTTCGTCATTCCGGCGAAAGCCGGAACCCAGCGACTTTCGTTGGCCGAGGCAGAATTCCTAAGAGCTAAAGACACTGGGTTCCGGCTTTCGCCGGAATGACGACCTTGTTTTTCCCGAATACCGGCCGCATCTCCGAGACCGGGAACAGGCTCTTAGCGCAGCTCCACCCAGGCGGGCGTGTGATCGCTGGGGCGTTCCCAGGTGCGTGGCTCGCGATCGATACCCGCGGCGACAACTTGTTGACGCAAGGCATCCGACACCAGCGTCAGATCGATGCGCAGGCCCAGATTGCGGCGCAGGCCGCCCAGGCGGTAGTCCCACCAGCTGAAGACACCGGCTTCGTCGGTATGCAGGCGAAAAGCGTCATGCAAGCCCAGTGCGTAGAGCCGTTTCAACTGGTCGCGTTCGGCGGTGGACGTGAGGATGTGCGTATCGTTCCAGACTTTCGCGTCATAGACGTCGCGCTCGTCCGGAGCGATGTTGAAATCACCCAGCACCACCATGCGCGGGTACCGCTGCAGCTCATCTGCCAACCAATCGTGCACGGCATCGAGCCAGCGGAGCTTGTAGGCGTATTTTTCGGTGCCCACGGCCTGGCCATTGACGACATACAGGTTGACGATGCGCACGTCGCCGACCGTCGCCGCGATGACCCGCTTCTGCTCGTCGTCGAATCCGGGAATGCCGATCTGCACATCGGTGGCCGGCTCGCGCGAAACGATGGCGACGCCGTTATAAGTTTTCTGCCCGATGAATACGCTGCGGTAGCCCATGCCTGCCAGCACCGTGTCCGGAAAGCGTGCGTCTTCCAGCTTGGTTTCCTGCAAGCCGACGATGTCGGGCGCGAAGGACAATAGCCATTGCTCCAAGTGGGGCAGGCGTACGTTGAGCGAGTTGACGTTCCAGCTGGCGATTTTCATGCGGGGATTCTAAGCCAAGACATGACGTAGGAGCGGTCCTCCGCTGGGTAGGAGCGGCGGGGCGCCCCGCCGCTCCTACTAGCGGATGATGAAGTCGATGAAGCGTTGCACGCGGGAATACGGCGGCTTCAACAGATCGCTGCCGGCGCGGCGCGACTGCCACAGGATGGGCAGGGCTTTGCTGAAAGCATCGAAGCCGGCACGGCCGTGATAGGCACCCATGCCGCTGGGGCCAATGCCGCCAAACGGCAACGCATTGATGCCGAAATGCAGCACCGTGTCATTGACCGTGACGCCGCCGGCCAAGGTGCTACGGAGAATCTTTTCTACTTCTGCGCGATCGTGGCTGAAGGGATACAGCGCCAAGGGACGATCATGCGCATTGACGTAGTCGATGGCTTCGTCCACCGAGCGAACCGAGCGGATCGGCAGGATCGGCCCGAAGATTTCTTCCTGCATCACGCGAGCGTCATCGCCAGGTTCAAGCACCAACGTGGGCGGAAACAAACGCTGCTGTGGATCGCCGTTGCCGGCCAGCGGAATGATCTCCAGTCCGCGCGCGCGCGCATCGTCCAGATAGCCGCTCAGGCGCATGTACTGGCTGTCGTTGATGATGCGGGTGTAGTCGCGCGCGTCCTGCAGCCCTCCATAGCGTGCCTGGACTTGATCGCGCAGGGCCTGCACCAGCGCATCGCGCCGATCGGCATCGACCAGGATATAGTCCGGTGCGATACAGGTCTGGCCGCCATTGAACCATTTGCCGGTCGCCAGCCGCGCCGCTGCTTGCTCCACCGGGTAGTCGCGGCAGACGATGGCCGGCGATTTACCACCCAGCTCCAGCGTCACCGGCGTCAGGTTGGGCGCGGCCGCGGCCATCACCTTGCGGCCCACCGCGGTGGAGCCGGTAAACACCAGATGATCGAACGGCAAAGCGGCGAATGCCCCCGCCACCTCAGCGCCGCCCATCACCACGGCGACGCGGTCTGCGGGAAAGACTTCCGCCAGCAGGCTGCGCAAGAACTCGGCCGTGCGCGGCGTGTGTTCGGAAGGCTTCAGATAGACGTGATTGCCCGCCGCTATCGCGGTCGCCAGCGGAATCAGCGCCAGGTTGACCGGGTAGTTCCAAGGAGAGATCACACCCACCACCCCTACCGGCTCGGCACGTACCTCGGCGCGCGCCGGCCAGAACCGCCAGCCCACTCCCACCCGCTGCGGCTTCATCCAGCGGCGCAGGTGCCGGGCCAGGTGATCGATCTCGTTCAACACGGTCATGCCGTCGGCGATCAGCGTTTCATGCCGGGAGCGGTGGCCGAAGTCGGCGGCGACGGTGTCGGCCATTTCGTCCAGCCTGCGCTTCAGCGCGGTGCGCAATCGCTGCAGATCGTCCTTGCGCTGGGTGTAATCGGGCCGCCGCGCCTGCCATGCGGTGCGCAGGCGGGCCAATGTGGGCGCGAGTTCGGCGATGGCGGAATCGGTGGGCATGTCCATACGCCGGAGTGTAGTCGGGGCCGCGCGGCCGCGCTCGCTACAATGACCGGATGACCGCCATCCGCCCCTATCTTGACCGTTTTCCCGTCCTTGGCCCGCGCGTATACGTCGATCCGGCCGCTACCGTCATCGGCGATGTTGAGCTGGCCGAAGATGTTTCCGTATGGCCCGGCACGGTCATACGCGGCGACGTCAACCACATCCGCATCGGTGCGCGCACCAACGTGCAGGACGGCACCATCATCCACGTCAGCCATCACAGCCCGTATAACCAAGCCGGGTATCCGACCTTGATCGGCGCTGACGTCACCATCGGCCACGGCACCATCATCCATGCGTGCACCATCGAGGACTTGTGCCTGATCGGCATGGGCGCCTGCATCCTGGATGGCGCGACAATCAGGAAGTACGGCTTCGTCGGTGCCGGTGCGGTGATCGGTCCCGGGAAAACGATCGGCGAAGCGGAACTGTGGCTGGGCAACCCTGCCCGCTTCGCTCGTAAGCTTTCCGACAAGGAAATCGAGAGCCTGCACTATTCGTCCGGCCACTATGTGCGGTTGAAGGATCGCTATTTGACCGGCGAGCCGTAAGGCGCGGCGGAACAGCAGGGCCCGGTAGGAGTCGCCGTCCCGGCGCGAGCTGTTCGCTTTTATCGCCACCTGACAGAAAGAGCTCGCGCCGGGGACGGCGCTCCTACAAAAATTCCGTTGCTAAGGGCGCGTCAGTTGCTCCAGGCGGGAGAGAAACGCCATTGCTTCGCCGCGGCTGGCGCCGCACATTTCCGGGCCGGGTCGCAGGGAAGCGCAGAACGCGGGGCGCTCTGGCTTGCCGAACAGTTGGCATCGATAGGTATCGTCCAACTGCACGCATGCGACGCCGGCGGGTTTGCCCAGCGGCATGCCGGGAATCGGAGAGGCGATCGAGGGCGCCGTGCAGCAGGCGCCACAGCCGCTACGGCATGGAAAGGCGTCGGATTTCATTCGCCACTATAAGCCGGGCTGGGCAAACTCAGCGGCGACCGTTAAAGTCGGCGGCACAGGGGAAGCACGCATGGAAAGCGCAAAACACAAATCCAGATCTTTACGTTGCACTCGGCGCCGGCGTGCCTTTTCGCAGGTGAGCGGCGTCGTGCGCCCGGAGATTGGCAAGCTGCTCACGGTGCCCTTTGTCGTTCGTGACGATCCAATGACAAAAGCGTGGCTTACCGCATTCGCAATTCGATGGCCTTTTGCCGCCATGGCGATCGCCTGATGCTGGATACCTATCGCGAGGTCATCACGCCCGAAGGCGTGGCGCTGCATTTGCCGGCTGCCGGTCCGGTGCCGCGTGCGGTGGCGTGGTCGATCGATCTGGCTATCCGCATCGGCATCATCGTCATCCTGGGGACCATCCTGGCGTTGTTGGGCCGTGTGGGCCAGGGCATCTATCTGGTGGCGTTGTTCCTGGTGTACTGGGCGTATCCCATCGTGCTGGAGGCCGCCTGGAACGGCCAGACCGTCGGCAAAAAAGCGATGGGACTGCAGGTGGTATCGGCCGATGGTGCACCGCTGGGCTGGCTGGCGGCGATCACCCGCAATCTGCTGCGCACCGTGGACATGTTGCCGTTCGGCTACGCAGTGGGATTGATCGCCAGTCTTGCCGATGCGCATGGCCGGCGTCTTGGCGACATGGTGGCAGGAACGCTCGTGGTGCATGTACAGCAGGACCGCGACCACGCACCGGCACCGATCAATGCGGTCTATGCGCCACCCTTGATGCTGCAGCCGGACGAACAGGCAGCGGTGGTCGCGTTCGGCGAACGCGCGCCGTTGCTGACGCCCGCCCGGCAGGTGGAGTTGGCCGACATCGCGGGGCCACTCACCGAAACGCGCGGGCAACCCGGCGTGCTGCGGCTGTACGGCATGGCCAACTGGCTGTTGGGGCGCCGATGAGACAAGAGCAGTTCGTCGCACGGCATCAGCCCGAATGGAAAGCGTTTGAACACTGGCTGCAGACCCGTGGCGGCAGTGCGCGCGACGCTCGCGGCACACCGAATACCGGTGTGGCGACCGATGAAGACATCCCTGCACGCTATCGCCGCATCTGCCAGCAATTGGCGCTGGCGCGCAAGCGCGGCTACAGCCCGGCGGTAGTCGACCGTCTGCAAGGACTGATGCAGCGTGGCCATAACCTGCTGTATCGCACGCCGCCGCCGCGCTGGCGGCGGGCGGCGGAATTCCTGTTGGCGGATTTTCCGCGGCTGGTGCGTAGCGAACCTGGTTGCATGTGGGCCGCGGCGGTGTTGTTCGCGGGGCCATTGCTGCTGATGTTCGTGCTGCTGCAGTACTACCCGGAACTGGTCCATGGTGTGATGGCGCCGGAGGATATCGCCGGGTTGGAACGCATGTATGACCCCAGCGATCCCAACCACAAGCTCGGCCGCGAAAGCGGTACGGACTGGCAGATGTTCGGTGTCTATATCTGGAACAACATCAGCATCGGTTTGAAGACGTTCGCCGGCGGCCTGCTGGCCGGCGTGGGCGCGTTGCTAGTGCTGGTCGTCAACGGAGTGTCCATCGGCACGGCATTCGGCCATCTGCACCAGATCGGCTCCGGCGATCCGCTGTGGCGCTTTGTCGCCGGGCATGCGCCGTTCGAACTCACCGCCATCGTGCTGGCTGGCGGCGCGGGCCTGCGCCTGGGTCTCAACTTGATCGCGCCGGGCCGTCAACGGCGCATCGATGCGCTGGTCGCGGCAGGCGTGAAGGGCGCCAAGCTGTGCGTGGGCATTGCCACCATGCTGTTGATCGCCGCTTTCATCGAAGCGTTCTGGTCGTCCACGCAGTCGATCCCGGCGACCGTGAAGTACAGCGTGTCGGGCGTGCTGTGGACGCTGGTGCTGCTGTGGCTGTGGCGCGGCGGACGCGGAGGTGGCAGCGATGCGTCTTGAGCAACTGACCGTCCGCCTGCGTGCGCGTTCGGCCTGGGAAGCGGTGGAGCTTGGCATGGCGCTGGTACGGCGGCACGCCGCGGCCATCTGGAAGCCTTGGCTACTGGTGACGCTGCCAGTATTCGCTTTGTTGAACGCAGCGGCGTGGGCACTGGATCTGTTCTGGCTGGCCGCGTTGCTGATGTGGTGGCTGAAGCCGGTGTTCGACCGTATCCCGTTGTACGTGGTGTCGCGCGCGGTGTTCGGTTCCGTGCCTGGCGTGCGAGAGACGCTGCAGGCGCAACGCCGCTGGGGCTGGGCGCCGATGCCGCACTATCTCAGTTGGCGTCGCTTCAGCCCGGTTCGTTCGTTGTATCTGCCCGTCGATTTGCTGGAAGGCGTGGGTGGCGAACGCATGCGCCAGCGCCGAAGCGTGCTGGGCGGCATGGCATACGGCAATGCGGCGCTGCTGACGCTGGTGTGCCTGCATTTCGAGAGCGCCCTGGTGCTGGGCTGCGTGGTGGCGGTAATGATGTACCTGCCGGTGAGCTATCTGCCGGATAGTTTCCAGGCGGCCTGGGCGCTGATCGGCGAACAACCGGCGGCTTGGATGAAGCTCGCCTGGAACGCCTTCCTGTGGCTGGCGACCAGCATTGTCGAGCCCTTCTTCGTTGGCGCCGGCTTTGGTCTTTATCTCAATCGCCGCACGCAGATCGAAGCGTGGGATGTGGAGATCGCGTTCCGCAAGTTGCGCGCACGCCTCGCCGCCGCGGCATCACCGCTTCTGCTGCTGGTCCTGCTGGCGGGACCAACGAATACGGTTTGGGCGCAAGAGCGGGACGTGCCGCCGCCGTCGTCTTCTACCACCGAGAATTCCGAAGAGAACGAGCCTCCGATTGCGCCGACCTTGCCGCAGGTATTCGGCGAACAGCGCGTGGACGATCAACGCTTTCGCAAGGCCGCCGACAAGGCGTATCAGGATCCGTTGCTGAGGGGAAAACGCACTCAAACCACTTGGGAAAGAAAGGACGCCAAGAAGGAGGAGGAACCCAAGCGGAGTGATCTTCCCGAATGGCTGCAGGGCATCATTGGCTTCTTCGCCCTGCTGGGCGAATGGGCGCTATGGCTGGTGGCGCTGGTGCTGGTCGTGGTGCTGCTGGCGACGATGCGCTACTGGCTTCCATGGATGCGCGGCGGCTACAAGCGCCGGGCCGCGCGCCACGCCGACGTGGAAACCGAAGCGCTCCTTGTACCGGAACTGTTGCCTGACAACGTCCCGGCCGCCGCACGCAGGCTGTGGCGCGAGGGCAAGCCGCGTCATGCCCTGGCGCTGCTGTATCGCGCCAGCGTGGAAAGCATGAGCACGCGAATCAACGCCGTATTGCCGCCCGGCGCGACCGAAGCCGAGTGCCTGCGTGCATCGCGGCGGATGCCGGATGCCGACGACCGTAGCGCGTTCGCGCGTATCGTGCGGGTCTGGCAGTACGCCGCCTACGCGCAGCGATTGCCGGCCGAAGAAGAATTCGAAGCCTTGATTGCGCAGCTTCAGCAGCGTTACGGATGGGCGGCATGAACCGCTTCTGGCGTATCGCATTGATCGTGCTGCTGGTACTGGGGATAGCCGCTGCTGCTGTCGCTTGGTTCCTGCATACGCATCACCGCGTCGACAGGGTGCTCTATCTGCCGCCGCACGGCGAAGCCGGCTACAACCCGCTCTATGCGCTGAAGCAGACACTGTTGGCCGATGGCGTGAAAGTACAGGCGCGGCAACGGCTGAACCTGGCCGAGCACACGCTGGGTCCGCGCGACACGCTGCTGATCTATAACGATCCACGCACGCTGTCGCCACCGGAAGTGGATCGTTTGCTGGATTGGGTAGCTGGCGGAGGGCATCTGCTGTTGCGCACGCCGCCGTTCACGCGCGGCGGCGAGCCGTACGCGGACATGCTGGATGCGGTGGGCGTGGTACCGATGGCGGACGCGGCCGAATGCCAACCGTTCAAAGTGGAAGGCGAAGACCAGCACGTCGAGTTCTGCAGCGGTCGCCGGTTCGGTTTCGATGAGGTCGAACCCGAGTTGTCGTGGGGCGATTTCAGCGATGGCTTCGTGTACGCACGCATGGCTTACGAAGATGGCCATGTCGATGTGCTGGCCGACTTCGACTTCATGCTCAATGGCGGATCCAACGAAGGCCTCTTCGGTGGCGACCTGACCAAACCGCCCCAGGGCGGTCTGCGTGACGGTCCGCATCGCGCGTTGGCGCGGCAGGTGCTGGCGCCGAACTATGGCCACGGAACCGTGCATCTGGTGTATGCGGCGCAGATGCCGTCGCTGTTCCGCCGCGTGCTGTTCGAAGGCTGGATGGTCTGGTTGCCGTTGCTTATCGCGCTGCTGGGTTGGCTATGGACACGCATGCAGCGCTTCGGCCCTGAATGGCCGGCGCCGGTCGCTGAGCGTCGCTCGCTACTGGAACACGTGCGGGCCAGCGGTGAGCATCTGTTCCGCTATGGCCGCGGCGTGCTGCTGTATAGCGCGGTGCGCAACGCATTCTTCGCGAGGCTGCGCCGTCGCCATCCGGTGGCGGCTGCACTAAGTGGGGAACCACAGATTGCCGCTATCGCCGAACGCTTCGGATTGAGCGACAGCGTTGTACGCACCGCTTTGCAGACGCCTGCCGGGCACGACAAACAAGCCTTCCGCGACCGTATTTCCACTTTGATCCAGCTGAGAAACCGACTATGAACGATACCGCTGCCGCTCCAATGACCGGCGAAACGCTCGCCGAACGTGCCGCCGCCGTACGCGAGGAAGTAGCCAAGGCCTTCATTGGGCAACCGGAGGTACTGGATCAGATATTGATCGCGTTGCTGGCGGGTGGGCACGTACTGATCGAGGGTGTGCCGGGCCTGGGCAAGACGCTGCTGGTGCGTGCGCTGGCGCAAGCGCTGGAGCTCACCTACGCCCGCGTGCAGTTCACCCCCGACTTGATGCCCAGCGACGTCAGCGGCCATGCCGTGTACGACCCCAAAACCGAAAGCTTCAAGATCCGCCGCGGGCCGGTGTTTACCAATCTGCTGTTGGCCGACGAGATCAACCGCGCGCCAGCCAAGACTCAATCGGCATTGCTTGAGGTGATGCAGGAAGGCCAGGTGACCATCGAAGGAAAGTCTTTCATGTTGTCGCCACCGTTCCTGACCATGGCTACGCAGAATCCGGTGGAACAGGAAGGCACCTATCCATTGCCGGAAGCGCAGCTGGATCGCTTCCTCTTGAAGGTGCTGATCGACTACCCAGCGCTGGAAGACGAGAAGCGCATGGTCGATGCCATCACCACCGGCCGCACGGCGGGCGACTTCGACCTGTCGCAGGTGCGGCGGGTGCTGGGGCCGGACGATATCGCCGCCATGCAGCACGGTACCGCGCAGGTGGCGGTGGATCCGCAAGTGGTCGACTACGCGGTGCGCATTGTGGCCGCCACCCGTAAATGGCCGGGGATTTCCCTGGGCGCGGGCCCACGCGGCAGCATCGCGCTGATCCGTGCGGCGCGTGCGCAGGCAGTCCTGCAAGGGCGGGACTTCGTCACGCCTGATGACGTTCGCGATATCGCCAAGCCCGCCTTGCGTCACCGCATCATGCTGGCGCCGGAATTGCAGATCGAAGGCCAATCGCCGGACGATGTGCTTCATGCATTGCTCGCCAAAGTGGAAGCGCCGCGGAAATGATTTTTGGCCTATCCGCGATGGTCCATTTCTGTGGGAGCGATGTGAGTCGCGACCGTGAAATATCGACCTGCGGAAAGTTCACAGATGCCCGCGGGGCTGCGGTCGCGACTTACATCGCTCCCACAAGGAAGATTCCATGAGGCCCGCGCCGCTGCTGATCGCACTGTTGATCCTGTGGGGTCTGTCCGGCTTGGCGGTGCTGTTCTTCGGCGTGCCCGCAGTGGCATGGCAAATCACCGGCGCGGTATTGCTGCTTCTCTGTGCGGCCGATGCAATGCTGCTGCGGCGCCGCGCCACGCCGCAGGTGTTCCGGGAAATTCCGGAAGCACTGCCGCTGGGCATTGAGCGCGACGTGGTCCTGCGGGTGGAATCTCTGAGGCGGCAACGCGTCGATCTGTTCGATCTTCATCCCGGCGCCTGGCCGTCGCAAGGCCTGCCGCAGCGGTTGAAGCTGGCGCCCGCCACCGCAACGAGCTTCAGTTACCGCCTGCGTCCCAATATGCGTGGCGACGCGTGGTTCCAAGGCATACAGTTGCGCCTGCACTCGCCACTGCGCTTGTGGCGGCAATCGCGCGTGGCCGGCGCGCCGCAGCGCGTGCGCGTGTATCCCAATTTCGCACCGCTGACGAAATTCGCGCTGTTCAGTGCGGAGCAGGCGTCGCGTTTGGTCGGTGCCCACCTCAAGCGCCGGCGCGGCGAAGGCACCGACTTTCATCAGATGCGCGAATACCGTGTCGGCGACAGCATGCGTCAGATCGACTGGAAAGCCACGGCGCGTTCGCGCAAATTGATCTCACGCGAGTATCAGGACGAGAAGAACCAACAACTGGTCATGATGATCGACACCGGCCGCCGCATGCTGGCACGCGAAGACGAGCTGGGGCATTTCGACCATGTACTCAATGCGTCGCTGGTGGTCTCTTATCTGGCGCTCCGTCAGGGCGATGCCGTCGGGTTGCTCGCCAGCGGCGGCGATCGTCGCTGGGTAGCGCCGCAACGTGGCATGGCCGCCATCGACACCCTGTTGCGCGCCAGCTACGACCTGCAGCCGCAGGCGGTGGCGACCGACTATCTCGCCGCCGCCACCGAGCTGTCGTTGCGCCAGCGTCGGCGTTCGCTGGTGATGCTGGTGACCAACGTACGCGATGAAGATATCGAAGACCTGCTGGCCGCAGTGCGGCTGTTGCAGAAGCGTCACCTGGTTTGTGTCGCCAGCCTGCGCGAGCGCTCGCTGGACGAGGCGCTGGACCGGGACGTCAACGACTTGCACGGCGCCATCCATGCCGGCGCGGCGGCGCGCTATCTGGAGCAGCGTGCCGCCGCGCACGACGCATTGCGTAGCCACCGGGTAATGGTGCTGGACGTCTCCAGTGAAGAGCTGCCGGCTGCGTTGGTGGAGCGGTATCTGGCCGCGAAGCGGGCGGGGTTGTTGTAGAGCGGAGCTTGCTCCGCTGCTCTATGGCTTTACGCACGCGGGCGGGAGAGCAGCGGAGCAAGCTCCGCTCTACGAGAAGCGCGATACCGGTTATTCGCTATCACTCGCCGTTGCGACGGCCTGATTGATACTGACTCGGGGCTATCGTGGGGCGCAGCTCCGCTCTACATGATCCCGCGCTCTCGTAAGGCTGACCTTGCTAAAGTGAGCCCGGGCACCTGTGTGGAGAATTCTTGATGCGTTGGCTGGCAGGCGTTCTGATGTGGTTGCCACTGGCGGCATCCGCGGTGGAAACCGTGCGGCTGGACAACGGGATCGTAGTCCTGGAGGTCACCCCGCAACTGGGCGGCCGGGGACTGGGGTTCTCGCTGCAAGGCCGCAGCAATCTGCTCAAGGTGGGCGAAGCTCTCACCGCACAGCCCAATCCCGAGGTTTCCGCAACGGCCGGCGATATCGGTTATCTCGGCCACGATGTATGGCTGGGGCCGCAAAGCCAATGGTGGACACGGCAGCACGTCAACCCGGTGCGCCGCGACGCCAAAGCGAATTGGCCGCCGGATCCGTACCTGGCGTTCGCCAACACCCGCACTGTCGAGCGCACCAGCAAGCGTCTGGTGCTGGAAGGCGTACCCAGCCCGGTCTCGGGTGTGCAACTTCGCAAGACGTTCGCTTTGAGTCCGGATCGATCGGATACCGCGGTGTTGCACGTGCAGGCCCGCAATATCCGCGACACGCCGGTAGCGTGGGACCTGTGGTTCAACACGCGAGTATCGCCCACCACCCGGGTTTACGTACCGGTCGCCAGCAAGCAGGACGTGCGCGTGGAATCATCCGCCGGCGCGACAATCGGCGAGTTGCTGCCGCGCATCCAGGATGGCTTGTTCTCGTTCGAACGCCGGCCATTGCCGGACGGCATGAGTGGGCGCCGCGGCAAGGTATTCCTGCAACCGTCCGAGGGATGGATGGCGGGGTTTGCCGGCGATCAACTCTTCATTATCCGTTTCCCGCATCGTGCGCGCTCGTTGATTCATCCGGAGCAAGGACAAGTGGAGCTTTATCTCGACGAGACCTTGGATGCCAGCAAGGGACTATTGGAGATGGAAGTGCACGCGCCCTACCGCACGCTGCAGCCGGAGGAGACGATGGAAGCGGAAGAGTCGTGGACGGTACTGGCTTATGGCGGTGCGGATACTTACGAAGCGCAGGTCGCGTTCCTGTGCGGGGAGGCGGCCAAGCGGCTGGAGATGCCTGAGCTTTGTCGCGCGGATAAGCACGCGCAATGACGGGCTTTTTCGTAGAGCGGAGCTTGCTCCGCTGCTAGTGGAGCACCGGTCTCGGAGACTCCGAGAAGCGGTTTCTCAACGGCTATTCGCTATCGCCTGCCGTTGCGACGGCTCACTACCGCTGACTCGGCACCGTCGCGGGGCGCAGCTCGGCTCTACGAGAAGTGTGCATCGGATTGTAGAGCCGAGCTTGCTCGGCTGCTCTTCGACCTTCATGCCTAAAGCCCAAGAGCAGCGGAGCAAGCTCCGCTCTACGGAAAACAGCACCAGAGTTCGAGTCAATTCGGCTGGACACCACGCCCAGTGGCGACCCAATAGATACCGCCGTAGAGATGCGCCAAATACACCGAGTCGCCATACAGCTCTGGCGTATGCCCCAAAGCCGTAACGAAAACGCGCCCGCCACTGAAGTGGTGATACCACGCGACCGGATGCTGTTTGCCCATGCCTTCGGCTTTTTGCCCGGGCCAGATCAGCGTGGGGTCGTAGGTGGACTCGTCCACGGTCAGCACGACCTTCAGATCGGGCGAAGACGGTTCGCCGTATTCGTACCATTCGTCGGTCCACAGCCAGCGTTCCGGCAGCGAGAGGGTGGCGGGGAAATTGCGATCCACCACATCGATCGCGGCGGTCTGGATGTACGGATGCGTGCGGAAAGGGCGGCCGATCAGCCGCTCGAACCAGGGCCACTGGCCAGGCGTTGCGATCAAAGCGCGGTGCACCGCCATCACACCGCCGCCCCCACGCATATAGTTCTCCAGTCGCTGCCGTTGCTCGCCCTTCAATTCCTCGCCTGGCGTGTTGAGAAAGACAATGGCGGCATACGGCGACAAATCACCGTCGAAGGGTCGTGCATCCCAAGCCCAGACCAGTTCGAAATTATGCTGGCGCGCCATCTGCTCGAACGATGGCTTCGCCACCACGGCGTAATCGTGGTGGTACTTGTTGGGAATGGCCGCGACCAGCACTTTGAATTGCGGTTGCGCGCGGATTGGACCCGCCATCAGCGCGCATGCGAGCGCAAGCAGTAAGACGATCTTGTTCATGGGTCGATCGTAGCGTAACCACCACGCAAAGCCGTGCCGATTCCTATTCCAGATAACGCCGCCGCTATGTGGTTTTGTTCTACGTGCGCGACAGGAGGCGTCGCGCCAGGCTCAATGCGGGGCTTGCGGACCCGAACGCGTGGCTTGGCACAAACCCCATGCGGTCAGCACCAAGCCCGCGGCGAGCAGAAGGTTCAGCAGAATGCCGACCGCTCCCATGACGGCGAAGAACTGTTGCAGTTCCGTCGCAGTGTCTTTGCCGGAAAACATCCAAGCCTGAAGCACGCTCATCCCAAGACCGCAGATTGCAGCAAACAATGTCAAACCAACACCGATCAGTCCTTTGGTGCGGGCGGGGCCCGAACGTGCCGATGTCCACAGCATGGCCAGCGCCACCACGGCGGCGATCAGCCCCGGAAGCTGGTATCCCACCAGCGTCAGCACCTGCATCCCCATCCCATCCATGCTCGAATCCCCGTTAGTCTGCCGTCACTAGTACTGCATTTTGTTCGCGCAGGCTGGCATATACCGCGTCGGTATCAGGACGCACGTGGTGCCAGACTTCGAAGCTCTCGGCAGCTTGTTCAACCAGCATGCCCAGGCCGTCCACCACGGAGCGACAACCCGCCGCTCTGGCCCAGGACAGGAACGGGATGGCGGCTTCGCCATAGCTCAGGTCCACCGCGAGCGTGCGACTGTTGGTCAGCGTGAAAGACAGGTGCAGATCGTCTCCGCCAACTCTGCCGGCGGCGGTGGCGTTGATGATCAGTTCGAAATCGCCTTCGTCGCGCAGGCTTTCCCAATAGCGGGAATGCGCGCGTTCCGGCTCGCCCAGCGCATCGGCCAGCGCATCGGCGCGCTCCGGCGTACGGTTGACGATGATCAGTTCTTCCACGCCGGCATCCAGCAATGCGGTTGCCACGCCGCGGGCCGCGCCGCCGGCGCCCAGCAACAGCGTGCGCCGCGCGCGCAAATCCACGCCTTGGCGGCCTGTCAGGTCACGGACCAAGCCAACGCCGTCGGTGTTGTCGCCATGCCATTGTCCCTCTCGGCGCGTCAGCGTATTGGCAGCGCCCGCTCGCTTGGCACGCTCGGTGGTTCGCTGACACAGCGCAAACGCGGACTCCTTCAATGGCAGCGTGACGTTGGCGCCGGCGCCGCCTTGGGTCGCGAACGACTCAAGCGCCGTCGCGAAAGCTTCCGGCGCCGCATCGATGGCTACATAGGAAAGATCGATGCCGGCTTGCCGCGCGAACGCCGCATGGATGCGCGGCGACAACGAGTGCGCGACCGGATGACCAAAAACAGCATATCGGCGAGTAGTCATAGATTGGTATAAACGGGATTGGGAAAAGGTAACAGGCGCGGGAAACGATGAACGTGAAACGTAGGTTCATGGCAGCCGCAATCGCGGTCAGTCTACTCTGCGGCCCCGCAGCGGCGCAGCTGGCCGAAGCGCGTCTGGCTGAGTTTGGCATTGAAGGCATGGGTGTGGTGTCCACGCGTGGCAACGAAGTCCGCGCCAGCGTGAGCCCCGACGGCCAGCGCATCGTCTGGGGCAGCACCGACCGCGACGGCGGCCCCGGCGATTGGAATTTGTGGCAGGCGTGGCTGCGCGACAAACGCTGGACCGATCCGCAGCCGTTGCCGATCAACTCCTCCGCCAACGATTTCGACCCGGCATTCAGCGCCGATGGACGCTGGCTCTACTTCTTTTCCAATCGTGCCGGCGGCCGCGGCGGCGATGATCTGTACCGGGCCGCAGTGCACAGCGATGGCAGCTTCGGTACGCCTGAAAACCTTGGCAGCGGCGTCAACAGCGCCGGCAACGAATGGGCGCCGCTGTCCAGCGTGGATGGCCGTTGGCTAATGTTCGCCAGTGACGGCTTCGGCGGCGCCGGCCGGCACGATCTATTCGTCGCGCGCTGGGACGGCAAGGCGTTCGTCGATCCGCGACCAGTACCGGGCGTCAATACCGCGGCGGATGAATTCGACGCAGCCTGGTTGGATGGTGGCAATGCGCTGGTGTTTGCGCGCTCGCAGAATGTCGAAACACAACCGATCCGTCTGTTTGTGGCGGAGTGCGATGGCAAGGCTTACTCGAACATCGCGCCGTGGACGCTGTCGTTCAACACCGCCGAAGGTGCGACGCTCGGGCCAGTCGTCGATGTTTCCAAGCCCAGCGAGATCCTGGTCACCGGTTCCGCACGTTCACCGAAGGCGGGCAAGCTGGATATCTACCGCGCGTTGGCGCCTGCCAGTCGCGGCAAGGCAGGTTGTTTGCCGTGATCTACACCACCTGATGTAGGAGCGGCGTCCCGCCGCGAGCTCTTCGGTTGGATTGCCATGAAATCCGGTAAGAGCTCGCGGCGGGACGCCGCTCCTACAGATGCCGTGCCTGCAAAAGGGAAGTCTAGGGCATGTCGGGCGCGCACCGACTTGACAGCTTGCATGCCGCACTCCAATGTTTCCGCCGCCCAGGGGAGTGGGTGTTCCGTCGCATGAAGCTGGCGGCTTTGCGTTCTGACCTGCCTTTCATCGATTTCGTCGAAAGCACCTTCCATCGTTGGCGGTGCGGGCGGCGTGTGCACATTCCGGTTCGGCCACCCGGCACCTGCCTGGTATGGCCGTTCGATCACGCATGGACCTGGGAAACATTCCATATCGCCAAGGAGAGGATCATCCATGAAACACCCCGTTCGTTACCTACCGCTCGTGTTGGCTGCCTTCGCCCTGCACGCGAACGCACAGTCGTTCTCGCCCGCATGGGACGAGTATCGGAATAAAGAAAAGGCCACCGAGGCAGCGGCACAGGGCGATCAGCCTGCGCAGCCCCCGTCACCCGCTGCGCCTCAGGCCATTGCGGCGCCCCAGCCCCAGTCCTACGCTGCCCCTCCGGCATCCCGTGCTCCTGCCCGTGATGACCAGGGTGGCTTCTTCGTAGGTGTGCAGGGCGGGCGCGGCTGGATCTACGATGACATCGAGCAGCGCGCGACGGCCGTGAGCGCCGGCTACCGCTGGCAGACTGGCCCCTGGGCGCAGGTGGGCGTGGAGATCTCGGGCGGCCGGCTCGACGAAACCCGCGAAGACGGCTTTCTGATCCCGGAGGCCACTTTTGGCGCGATCGGCGCCAACGCTCGCTTCAACTTCGGCGGCAGCCGCTGGTTCGCCGTTGCGCGTGGCGGCTACTTCAGCGCCGATCAGGACACTTCCTACGGCGATTTCTCCACCGACGGCGGGTACGCCGGACTGGGCATCGGCGTGGACATCAACCGTCACCTCAACGTCACCCTGGTCTACACCGCCTACGTCTACGCCGACGAATACAACTACGACGACTGCGTCGATTACGATGATTGCGAGTTCAACCGTGCCGACACGGTGATGCTGGGCGTCGAAGCCCGCTTCTGAAAATCTGTTCTGAGCTGCAACGACAACGGGAGCCGAAGGGCTCCCGTTTTTTTTTGATCGCGACCAGAGTTCCAGCCTACAAAAGGTCGTCGTGAAGCGAAGTGAGATTTCAGCCTTCACGCAGCCAGCGCGCCGCATCCAGGGCGAAGTACGTGAGCACGCCGTCGGCACCCGCGCGTTTGAACGCGGTCAGTGCCTCCAGGGTGCAGGCTTTCTCGTCCAACCAGCCGTTGGCGTAGGCGGCCTTGAGCATCGCGTACTCGCCACTGACCTGATAGGCGAAAGTCGGTACGCCGAATTCGTCCTTCACCCGCCGCACCACGTCCAGATAGGGCATGCCCGGTTTCACCATCACCATGTCGGCGCCTTCGTCCAGATCCAGTGCCACTTCGTGCAGCGCTTCGTCGGTGTTGGCCGGATCCATCTGGTAGTTGTATTTGTTGCTCTTGCCCAGGTTGCCTGCGCTGCCCACCGCATCGCGGAACGGGCCATAGAACGCCGAGGCGTACTTGGCCGAGTACGCCATGATGCGGGTGTGGACGAAGCCTTCTTCTTCCAGCGCGGTGCGGATGGCGCCAATGCGGCCGTCCATCATGTCGCTCGGTGCGACGACATCGGCACCGGCACGCGCATGCGATAGCGCCTGTTTGACCAGCGCTTCCACGGTGATGTCGTTCATCACGTAGCCGCTGTCGTCGATGATGCCGTCTTGCCCGTGCGTGGTGAACGGATCCAACGCCACATCGGTGATCACGCCCAGCTCGGGGAAGCGCTGCTTCAGCGCGCGCACCGCGCGCTGCGCCAGACCTTCGTCGTCCCAAGCGGCTTCGGCTTGCAGCGATTTGGCTGCTGGCGCGGTGACCGGAAACAGGGCCAGCGCAGGTACGCGCAGCTCGACGGCCTGTTCGGCGACTTTCAGCAGTTCGTCGATCGACACGCGGTCCACGCCAGGCATCGAAGGCACGGCTTGGCGGCCCTCCAACTCGTGCACGAAAACCGGATAAATCAGGTCATTGGCCGTCAGCACGTGCTCGCGCATCAACCGGCGTGAGAATTCGTCGCGGCGCATGCGGCGCGGGCGGGTATAGGGGAAGGCCATTCGCAGCTCCTGGAAGGGTTGCATCCTTGGGGTTTGCGAATAATACGCCTGTGCCCGTGGCGCTTGAGTTGCGAGCACGCGCATGCAGCAACCGGCGCATAAAAAAGCCGGCGTCTCGCGACGCCGGCCAGATCGAACCTTGATGCTTATTTGGGTATCTTCGCGGCGCAGGACATCACCTTGCCGCCCTGATTGCCCGAGAGTATCCCCACGCTCAGCGCGTGCGTCTTGTAGCGGTCCATGCAGCTCTGATAAGCGCCCTTGCTGCTGTTGGTGCGCAGGCAGAGATTGCTCCAGGCCTGCACATTCGCGCCAGGAATCAGTCCGCCATCGCCCACCACGTCCACATTGGTGGTGCAATTGCCAATGCGCGCATTGCCCGGATTGACCTGCCAGCCGAGGTCCTGGAACAGTGCTGGCGTCAGATCGATGTTGTAGTTACCGCGCAGACTGGCGGTGATGGCGGGTTCCATCAGCGCATTGGGCACCAGTGCCGTGTCGTAGTGCGAGAACGACGAACCACCTTCATACGGATTGGGCGCGTACAGACGCACCCGGCCCTGATCGTCCGCGCCCTGCAGCAACGTGGGATCGATCATGAAGCTGGCTTGCGCCGGCAGGTTGTTCCGGATCAGTGCGCCATCCGCCTGCGACACGCTTACGCTGGGAATGGTGATGCTCGGATCCGAGCCACCCAGTGCCGGCGCACCCGTCGCATTGTTGGCCACCAACATGCCGGCGGCACCGGCGTTCTGCACGTTGGCGGCTTTGATCACGAAGGCACAACTGCCGCGATCGACCAAGGCGATATTGCCGGCAATGGCCGCCGCGTTGGCGATCGGTTCGCATGCATCCAACGTGCTGGTGCCGCCATCAAGCGCAGCCACGATCGTGCCGGCGAAATTGGCGCTAGTGGGCGCCGGCCCGAACCCGGCAAAGCCGATCTCGTAGCTGCCGGCGATGGCTCCCGGCGAACTGATGCTCAGCACGCTGCGGTTGTCCAGCACCAACGCGGCTTGCTCATTGACGGTTTCGCCCGACCAGACCAGGTGCCCGGTGTTGCGCAGCGCGGCACTTCGTTCGGCAACGCTCATCTCCGGGAAGTGCTTGGCCAGCACGTTGTCGTAGGCGTACGTCGAGTAGATGTCCTGGCGACCATTGAAGAACCCGCCGGCCGAATTGGTGAAGCCCTGGAAGCCCAGGCCGTGGCCGATTTCGTGCATCACCACATTGAGGAAGTTGATCTTTCCGGCGGGCGTATTGCCGTCCAGTCCGTAGTACCAGTCCGATCCGGTAAGACAATTGGGATTGACGCCGATATCGCCATTGAAGCGCGAGTTGATGTCGATAAAACCCGGATTCAGATCGCTACCGGCCAGGGAGTCCGCAAGCGCCGACGAATACCATGTGTCAGGCACAACGCCTGGTGCGAAGTCCGTGAAAACGAAAGTGGTGCCGGCCGAACCCAGAGTGCCGCTGGTAGGCGTACAGGCGAGGGGTTGGAAGCTGGCGCCGACGTAGACGGTAGCGTCGCTTTCCAGCACCGCGCCCCATAAGTCGGTGGCGAACAGATAAGCCAGGGTGCGTTGCTCGCCCAGCGTCGTGCCGGGATTGAGCCCTTCGGGAGCTTTTGGCGTGGGATCTTCCAAGCCCAAGCCGGTGCCAACGTCGCCACTGACCAGCACCAACTGGGCAGCCGATGCCGAAGAGGCTGCCGCCAGTGCGAGGCAAAGAGCGGATGCAAGCGAAGAAAGCTTATTCATGGGCGGCGCCCTCCCGTTTTTCCGCATGGGTGTCACCTGGGGTGCCATCGTCGCCTTCGCCTGCGTGCTGAATGCGCAGCTGCCCATCGGCGTCACGCGTGACCATCAACTGGGTCATCATGCTTTCGGGCACCTGTTGCGCCAGGCCTCCGTTGGGCAGACGACGTTGTGCGGCCTGCGCTTCGGCTTCGGTCGCTGGCGCAATAAAGCCCTTCCTCGCCGCGCCTAACGGTTCGCTGCGGCGCGCCTTCCTGGCGTCTTGTGCGCTGAGTTGCTGCCGTTCTTGCGCGGTCAGTGGCCGCAATTTGCCTGTAACGGGGTCTATAGCGACCCGGCTGTCGGCGGACGTCTCTTGTACGGCTTGCAAAGGCTTTTGGGGATCGGCGGTTTGCGCCGTGGCGTGCGTGGCCATGCCGACGGCGATAGCCGCCAGCAGCCATCGGGAACGATGGTTTCGATTCATTGCACTCTCCATAGCATGCGACAGGGAATGCCTGCGCCTGCCCGTGTTGAGCAACCGGGCGAACGCGCAGGAGTGACTGCGGCCAGACGTGAAGCCCCTGGGGAACTGGCCGGTATCGCAGTCTGCTCCTACCGCTGCTGCAAGTTCAATCCCGCATTGCAGCGAGAGATGGCACGCCCTAGATGATGCCGCCGCCCAGCACCAGGCGGCCGATGCCGACCACGATGACGATGCCGTTGAGGACCAGGCCGGCCTTGGCGCGGCCGCGCCGCTCGGGGGAGGTGAAAAGGATGCCGACCGCGGCGATGATGGCGCCCACCGCGGCGAATGGGATCAGGAACCAATTGCCCCAACCCAATAGGGGAATCAGCGCCAGTACCATCCAGATCATGGCTACGATGCCCCACAACAGACTGATCAGTCCCATTCGCTTCCATCCCATTGTTGGCACGCCAGTGCGTGCGCCTGGCAGCAATATAGACGCGTCGGCGGCAAGATCAAGCCGATACGCCGTGCATGCCTTCGATTTCCACCAGTAGTTCCCGCCGGCAGACATCGGCTTGCAGCATCAGATAAGGCACGCCGCTGCCCAGCCGCGCACTGAGCTGCGCGGCGACCGCCGCGGCATCTTCCTCGTCGCGCACGTAGACCTTCAGGCGTGAAGTCCCATCGAAGTGCGGTGGCAGCGCGGGTGCGCGTCCGCGGGCGATGGCCAACAGGCTGTCCAGGTTGGCAAGGGTTTCGTCCAGCTGCGCCCGCAGCGAGTCGGCGTGCTGCGAAGCGTGGCCGACGATACTGGCGGTGCCGGACAGGAACAGCGGTACCTGCGCGGCGGCCGGCGGCAGCAGTGCGCGGGCGAAGCTCGGCGACTGCGGGCCGTACTCGCGCGGATACCGGTAGGCGCTGGTTTGGCGTGGGTTCTCCAGTGACGTGCCGGGTAAGCGCGATGCCAGCCAGTACACCTGCAGCACGCGCCGGCCGTCCCGGCAACCGATGGCCGTCGCCGCGGGCAGGCGGGAAGTATCGATGCCTCCCAGGCCGCGCACGCGGCCGACGCAGAACTGCCGATAGCGTTCCCCATCGCCTTCGCCGTCGGTAATGGCGTCCAGATAGTTCCAGATGCGCAGCACATGCGGATAACCGCTGCTGCGCCAGAAAGCGCTGAGCTGTGCGTAAGCGAGCTCGCTGGCGTACAGGATGTTGCCTTCGATCTCCTGTACTTCCAGCGCACCGAACTGCAGTTCGCCATCGCTGCTATGCGCGATGGGACCGTCCATGCCTTGGGTCACCGGACCGGAGGCGCGCCAGACCTCGAACGGCGCCACGCCCTGCAAGGCAGGCAGGGGAACCCGCAAATAGCGCGCATCGCCGACCGTCGTGGGCGCCGGCGCCAGCTCGCCGAACCCGAATACCGCCAGGGTTTCGGGCAGGCCCAGCAACGGCCCCGGGGTGGCGGCATGGACATAGTCGACCGCCAGCCGCGACGGCGCGCGCTGCAAGTCGGGAAGAACGCTCATCGTGCGGAATGCGGACCCATGGAAGACCGTAAATGATAACTCGCCGGGGTTCCTCCGCCCTCGGAGCTGCCAGCCCACTCTCAGGCCGGCCGCCGCGGTCAGCACGGTTTGGGTCCGGGGGCGGCGCCCGTCCTTCATCCTGAGGGGAGAAGGAAAAGCTTCGCGTGATGCGATCTTCAATCCAGATAGGCCATTATTCAGCCGAATCGGCGGATCATCCGGTCGAATCCATTGGGAGAATCGCCATGTCGTTCCGACTCGCTCCTCTACTGGCGCTGTCCCTGCTGCTGGGTGGCTGCGCCAATACATCCAAGGTCATGCTGGGCCAGGCGCGTCCACCGGTCGACCCGAGCCAGGTCCAGGTGTATCGCACGCCGCCGGTTGGATCGGTCGAAATCGCGCAGTTGGAATCGACCAGCGCAGTCGGTTTCGGCACGCAAGGACAAACCGATGCCGCGATCGCCCGTTTGAAACGCGAAGCCGCCGCACTGGGCGCCAATGGCGTCGTGTTGATGGGCGTGGGTTCCAGCGGTTCACCGGTGGGCATGTCGGTCGGGGCCGGCAGTTATGGTCGCCACAGCGCCGGCGGCGTCGGCATCGGCATTCCCACCACCCAGCGCAGCGCGGCCGGCGTAGCGATCTATGTTCCGCCAGGTGCGGCGGTCGATCCGGCCTCGGTGGTGGAGCCGAATCCGACGCCGGTCAAGCCGGAATAAACATGTTGCAGACGCCGATTGGTCTCCCTCGTGACCGACGACAAGAGCGTTGGACACGGATCGACGCGGATGAAGGCGGATAAAGCGATGAAGACGGATGAAGCAATGAACGCTTTTCATCCGTGCCCATCCGTGCCCATCCGCGTTAATCCGTGTCTAAAAGCTTTCGCTTTGCGCGCGATGTGCCCGGACTCGCGACCGGAGACAAACGTGTTGGACGGGAATGAACTGTTCCTTCACCGCTTTAGCCAACTGATCCGGCGGCAGCAGGCCCTGATCCAGCAGGAAGTTGTTGAACGCCAGCCGGTCGAACTTGTCGCCCAATGCCAGCTCCGTCTGCACGCGGAGCTCCATGATGCGGCTGTAGCCGTAGAAATAGCTGCCGGCCTGGCCCGGCGCATTGAACGTGTAGCGGTCCAGTTCCTGCCGTGCCATCGGCTTGGACAGCACGACTTCGTTCTCCAGCACCTGTCCGGCGCGCGCTCGGTCAATCAGGCCCAGGTTGAGCATCGGATCCAGCATGGCGCGCGCCGCGCGCATCAGCCGGAACTGCAACGCGATCAGCTGACCTTCCAGTGGCTCGTACGGCACCATTTCGGCTTCCGCGTACAACGCCCAGCCTTCCACGTTGACCGAGTTGAAAGCGAACATGGTGCGCGCCAGCGATATCCCGCGCTCCACCATCGCGGTGAACTGCAGCTCGTGGCCGGGGCGGCCTTCGTGCGCGGTCAGCGTCCAGGTCACCGCGTCGAAGTTGAAGTCGTCGTACTGTTCGCTCTTGTCGCCTTTGCCCGGATTGCCCAGCGGCAACACGAAGGTGCCTTGCTGGCCGGTATTGCCGATAAGCGGCGCAGGCAGGAAATGCGGTGCGGGTTGCGCGGCGCTTTCGGCTTCCGAGCCCAGCCGCATCTGCATCGGGCGCTGGGGCACGTCGACGATCCGGTTCTTCTCGATGATCGGGTCAATGGCGTCGATCACGCCGCGGTAGTGCGGTTCCAGCTGTTCGTTGGGAATCCGGCTCTTCTTCAAGCCACGAATCACGTCGCGATAATCGGTGGCATCGATGCCCTTGGCTTTGGCCACCAGTGGTGCGATCTGCTGCATCATCGCGCGGGTTTCGATGAACTCCAGCTGCGCGCGTTGCATCAACACGGCCGGATCGATATCGATGCCGTATTGCTTCAGTTGATAGGCATACAGTTCCGGCGGTAGGCGAGTATCGGTGCGTGCTTTCGGCAGCACGGTGCTGCGTGCCCACGCGGCGTATTCCTTGAACTGGCGATCCATGGCCGCAAGCGCTTCCTCGCCGCCCGCGACTTTGTACTCGGCGAATAGCTTGCGTATGCCGGCCGCGTACGTCTCTATGTTGTCCAGAGCGCGCTCGACCTCCAGTTTGGTCGGCGGGAGCAGCGCCGCGTTGGACAGTTTTTCTTCGTAGCGTTCGCGCGCGAGTTGAGTGAACGGCGAAGTGCCGGCGGTCAGGCCCACGTAGCGCTGTAGCCGATCCACTGCCTTGGCCTGGCGTTCGGGCGACGTTTGTTTCGACAGCAGCCCATTGATTCCGGTGAACACCTGTCGTGGTGCATCGGTCCACGGCAGCATCAACCGTTCGTTCAACTCGCTGCCTTCGATACTCTCGGCCGCCGCGGCAATCATGATCTCCAGATCCTGGCGGACGTTGGGGTCGCGCTCCGTCGCAAGCCTGGCCTGCAACGTGGCGCTGGCCTTCGCAACGGCGTCGCGATAACGCCGGCTGTTGTCCGGGCCCAGATCGGTTACCTGATCGTCGTAACCGGGAACGCCGAAAAAGCTGAGGGTTTCCGGTTGGAATGGCGCCTGCGCATTCAGCAGGATATGCGCGTACTCGTTGCTCTTGGCGACCCATGCGGGCGCGGGCGCGGGTGTTTGCGCGGCGGGCTTGGACGCGGTCTGCGCCAGGGAAGGAAGTGGCGCGACCAGCGCCAAGGCAATCGCAAGGACGAGTGGTTTCATCAGCATTCTCCAGGGTGAAAGACGGAAGCTACACCGAACAGTGATACCCCGAGCCTGTCTCACGTCATGGAATGGCTGTCCCAAAATTGCGTCTTTCTGTTGCAGGCGGACCGGCAACCGCGTTATTTCAGACTCGACGAAGCCACACCCAGGCTTTCAGAGGCCCTCGCTCTAGGTAGAGCCGAGATCCTATATCGACTGTCTAGCCGCTATGGCGACAGTGTCGACAAGGCATCATTGTGGGAGTCGCACCGGCATGCCGGTGAAGGCATCATTGTGGGAGCGACGTGAGTCGCGACCGGAAACATCAACGTCGCGACTTACCGGTACCGGCATGCCGGTACCACTCCCACAAGGAATTCATCCGTGCTTTTGTAGAGCCGAGCTTGTGCTTGCATCCCCTTGGGGGCTCGGCTGCTCTTCCATCACCATCCGAAAGCAGGCGAACGCGCTCGATGAGAATCGTCTAGAAATCTCTAGAACTCGCTTTGAACTTCCAACTCATCGTTGCCTTCCAGCAAATCGACGCGCTGATGGCTGCCTTCGATCTGGACCACCAACGTTTTGTATTCCCAGCGTCCAGCGGATTGGCTGGCGTCCACGTAGACCTTGGCGCTGCCTTTCGGGCCCTTCAGCGGGATAGCCAGATTGGCTTCGCCGGTGGTCCCCTGTGTGCTGATATTGCCCTGCACGAAGTAACCGGATTCGATCGGTTCGCCCAGGGCCTGGACGATCTGCGGATTCGCCGTGGCGCGCGCCACTGCTTCCCGGTAAGGCTCCGATGATTTCATCATGCCGAAAACGAAAGCGAAGATCGCAGCGAAAAATGCCGCGAACAGCGCCAACATCACCACGGCTAGCACTGGCACGAACCATTTCCAGTTGCGTCCCCACCAGTTTGGTTGCGGTACGTTCGTGGCGTTCATGTGATCTCCGTGGCAGCGCTAGGCGCTTAGCGTTTCAGGCAACGGTTGAAGAAGTCTTCGCTCAATCGGTAGCGGTGCAGCAGATCATTCCCGCGCAGGCCATGCTTGGCTCCGGGATAGGTCATTAGTTCGAACGGTGTGGCGCGCTTCTGAAGTTCGCTCATCAGCTTGGTCGAATTGCTGAACAAGACATTGTCATCGGCCATACCGTGGACCAGCAGCAGTTTGGATGTCAGCCCGCCCAGATGCGTGAAGACGCTGCCTTGCCGGTAGCCGTTCGGATTGACGAGGGGCAGATTCATGTAGCGCTCGGTGTAATGCGTGTCGTACAGCGCCCAGTCGGTCACCGGCGCCCCGGCGATACCGCAAGCGTAAGCCTCACTGTGGTTAGCCAGCATCATCAGTGTCATGTAGCCGCCATTGGACCAACCATAGATCCCGATGCGCTGCGGGTCGACGAATGATTGCGCCTTCAGCCATTCCACACCGCGCAGCTGGTCGGCGACTTCCACCGTGCCCTGTTTTTCATACAGCGCGCCGCCGAACGCCGCGCCCCGGCGCGGTGTGCCGCGGTTGTCCAGCGAGAACACCAGGTAACCCTGCTGCGCCAGGTACTGGTTGAAGAAACCATCGCTGCGGCCCGGCCACGCGCGTGTCACCGTCTGCGCCGCCGGGCCGCCGTAAACGTAGACCACCACGGGATACTTCTTCGCGGGATCGAATCCTGCCGGCTTGATCAGGCTGTAATGAAGCGGCGTCTCGCCGTCGGCCGCCGCCAACGTGCCGAACTCCACCGGTCGCTGCGCGCCGCGATATTGCGCGTAGGGATGCGCCTGGTCCGTCACATCGTTCGTCAGCAGGGTGGCGATCTTGCTGCCGTCGGATTTGAACAGTTCGATCTGCGGCACGGTTTCGTTGTTCGACCAGCTATCGACATAGACGCTACCGTTTCTGGCGAACGCAACGCCGTGCATGCCGGGCGCCGTCGACAACCGGCGAATGTCGCCACCCTGCAACGGGACGGCGTAGAGATGGCTTTCCAGTGCCGAATCACGAGTGCCGCTGAAATAGACCATGCCTTTGGTTTCATCGACCGCCAGCAGTGCATCCACCACCCACTCGCCCTGGGTCAAAGGAGCCAACGATGCGCCATCTTCCGAGGCGAGATAAAGGTGGCCGTAGCCGCTTCGCTCGGAACCCCAGATGAAGCGGCCGTCCTTCAGGAAGCGCAGGTTGTTGTGCAGCGGTACCCAGGTTTTGGCAGTTTCAGTGACGAGCGTGCGCTGCTTGCCGGTCGCCAACACCGTTTCGATCAGATCCAGTGTTTTTTGATGGCGCGACTGACGCTGGAACGTCAACCGTTGCGGGTCGCGCCAATCCACGCGGGCCAGGTAGATGTCCGGGTTCTTGCCAAGATCGATCCAGCGCGGTTCCGCTTTCGCTGTTGGTGCGATGACACCCAGGCGGATGCCGACGTTGCGGTCGCCGGCAGCCGGATAGCGCTGCTCGATGACGTCGGTGCGATCCGGGTAGACCTCGTAGCGCTTCTGTACCGGTACCGGCGATTCGTCGATGCGGGCAAACGCGATTGCCGAATCGTCCGGCGCCCACCAGTAGCCGGTGTGGCGGTCCATTTCCTCGTCGGCGACGAACTCGGCAACACCATTGCCGATGGTGTCCGATCCGTCGAACGTCAGTTGCAGCTCCCGGCCATTCGCCAGCTCGATCACCCATAGGTTGCGGTCACGGACAAAACTGACGTAGCCGCCTTTGGGAGAGATCTTCGGATCCGTGGCGAAACCGCCACCGGCGGTGAGCTTGCGCACGACGGATTTATCGCTGTTCGCCAGATCGTACAGATACAACTCGCCACCCAACGGGAACAGCAGCGCCTTGCCATCCGGCGACCATTGGTAATCGACGATGCCCGACAACGCCGCAATGCGCTGGCGTTCGCGGCGCGCCTTTTCCTCATCGCTCAAGGTTTCCTCACCCGGCAACACCACCGTCGAATCGACCAGCAAGCGCGTCTGCCCACTCGCCACGTCGTATTCCCACAGATCCAGCTGGTTGCGGTTGCTTTCCTTGCCGCGCAGGAACGTCACGCGCGATCCATCCGGCGCAATCTGCGGTTTGGTCAACGTAGGACCGGACAGTGGCGCATTGCCGGTGATCGCCTCAAGAGTGAGTCCGCTCTGGCCGGGCGGGGCGGCGGTGGCGACAGCGGAGGAAGTCAGCATCATCAGGGCGAGCAACGCAGGGCGCATGGAGAATCTCGGTTCGGCATCACAGCGTCATAGTCTGTCACGTGCGGCGAGGGCTTACTTAGGCGTCTGGCCATGGCCGAACAGGTGTTTGCGTTCCTCATCGCTCAGCGGTTTGCCTGCTTCCGGATTTACTTGTGTCTTCAGCGCGTAGGCGCGCTGGGTGGCGGAACGCACCGCGATGGTCGCATGCCAGTGGGCCAGGTGCGGAAACGCATCGAAATCCGGCGGCAGCTTGTCGTAGGCCGCGACCCATGGATAGATGGCCATGTCGGCGATGCTGTAATCGTCGCCGGCCACGAAAGCATGTTCGGCCAGTCGCTTGTCCAGCACACCGTGCAGGCGGGTCACCTCACGTCCATACCGATCGATGGCGTAAGGAATGGGTTCGGGCGCATATACGTTGAAGTGCCCCGCCTGTCCTGTCATCGGGCCCTGTCCTCCCACCTGCCAGAACAGCCATTCCATGGTGGCCACGCGGCTGCGCAGGTCCGCGGGAAGGAACTGTCCCGTTTTTTCCGCCAGATACATCAGGATGGCGCCGGATTCGAACACGCTGATGGGCGCGCCGCCATCGGTGGGGGCATGATCGACAATGGCCGGCATCTTGTTGTTGGGCGAAATGGCCAGGTATTCCGGCTTGAATTGATCGCCCGCGCCGATATTGACGGGTTTTATGTTGTAGGGAAGGCCGGCTTCCTCTAAAAACAGGCTGATCTTGTGGCCGTTGGGTGTCGGCCAGTAGTAAAAGTCGATCACGGCAGTTCGCCTTCGCTATGGGGGAGAGCGAGTTTAGCGCCGGCGGTCGGGTTGGCAGCGTCACAGACTGCCGGTAACCTGCCGCATCCCCGCAACGCAGCATCCCGCACATGTCCCAGCCTTCCGCAGCACGTCTTGGCAGTTTGCCGAATCTGATTTTCGCTTCCCGCTGGTTGCAGCTGCCGCTCTATCTGGGACTGATCGTCGCCCAGGGCGTGTATGTCTGGCAGTTCGGCGTGGAGTTGGTGCATCTGGTCAGCGAGGTGTTCCTGCACAGCGGTGAGGCGGAGCAAGCCGCCAAGCTGGCCGATGGGGGCCCGAGCGCCGAAGTGGCGATCATGCTGATCGTGCTGGGCCTGATCGACGTGGTGATGATCTCCAATCTGCTGATGATGGTGATCGTGGGCGGCTACGAAACCTTCGTGTCGCGCCTGCGCCTGCAAGGCCACCCCGACCAGCCGGAATGGTTGAGCCACGTCAACGCCAGCATGCTGAAGGTGAAGCTGGCCATGGCGATCATCGGCATCTCCTCCATCCACCTGCTGAAGACCTTCATCGAAGTCGGTGACCTGGGGATGCCGGGCAGCAAGTTCACCGAAGCGGGCGTGATGTGGCAGACCATCATCCACTGCGTCTTCATCCTGTCGGCGGTCGGCATCGCCTACACCGACCGTTTGATGTTGCATGTCACGGCGAAGCCCAAGGGCGAGCACGCGGCGCATTGATTCCAGGGTGCTTTGCTTCTCTCGTAGAGCGGAGCAAGCTCCGTGATGGTGCCGGGTTAATGGCAATGAGGCCGTCGCAACGGCAGGCGTAGGAAATAGCCGCTTCGCTTCTCGTAGAGCGGAGCTTGCTCCGCTGCTTTTGACCGCAACGTGCCGGTAATTGGGGCTGTCACGAAAAGCAGCGGAGCAAGCTCCGCTCTACAAAGAAAAAGACCGGCAGCTTCGCCGCTCCTGTAAAATGCCGCGGTGGATGTCTCTCACTTACTCGATGATCTGAACCCCGCGCAGCGCGAAGCCGTTTCGGCGCCGTCGGGCCACTATCTTGTGTTGGCCGGCGCCGGTTCCGGCAAGACGCGCGTGCTGACGCACCGCATCGCCTGGCTGAATGAGGTGCACCGCGTACCGGCGCACGGCATTCTGGCGGTGACGTTCACCAACAAGGCCGCCGGCGAGATGCGCGCGCGCGCCGACATGCAGCTGCGCAATGGCAGCCGAGGCATGTGGATCGGCACCTTCCATGGTCTGGCTCATCGCCTGTTGCGGTTGCATTGGCAGGAAGCCAAGTTGCCGGAAACCTTCCAAGTGCTGGACAGTGACGATCAGCTTCGCCTGATCAAGCGAGTCGTGCAGCAGATGGAATTGGACGAAGCGCGCTTTCCGCCGCGCCAGATCGGCTGGTGGATCAATGCGCAGAAAGACGAAGGCCGCCGCCCGCAGCACATCCAGCCAGGCGAGGACGTATGGACCGACACGCTGCGCCGTGCCTACGCGCTGTACCAGGAGCGTTGCGACCGTGCGGGGTTGGTCGATTTCGCCGAGCTGTTGCTGCGCGCGCATGAATTGCTGCGCGACAATTCGGCATTGCTGGCGCATTACCGCGCACGTTTCGGCGAACTATTGGTCGACGAATTCCAGGACACCAACGCCATTCAGTACGCCTTCGTGCGTGTGCTGGCGGGCGAAAGCGGCCACGTATTCGTGGTCGGCGACGACGATCAGGCCATCTACGGCTGGCGCGGCGCCAAAGTTGAGAACGTGCAGCGCTTCCTGAGCGACTTCCCCGGTGCGCAGACGATCCGCTTGGAGCAGAACTACCGCTCCAGCGCCAACATCCTCAATGCCGCCAATGGCGTCATCGCGCACAATCCCGGCCGTATCGGAAAGCAGCTGTGGACCGATACGGGCGATGGCGATCCCATCGACCTGTACGCCGCCTACAACGAAATCGACGAAGCGCGCTTCGTGGTCGAACGCATCCGCCAGTGGGTGCGCGATGGCGGCAGCATCAGCGACGCTGCCATTCTTTATCGCAGCAACGCGCAATCACGAGCCTTCGAAGAAGCATTGCTGGCCGAGCAGGTGCCGTACCGCGTCTACGGCGGCATGCGTTTCTTCGAGCGCGCCGAAATCAAGGACACGTTGGCTTATCTGCGCTTGATCGCCAATCGCGATGACGATGCGGCATTCGAACGCGCGGTTAATACGCCGACGCGCGGCATCGGCGACCGCACGATGGACGAAGTGCGCAAATGCGCGCGTGATGGCGCGGTGCCCTTGTGGGAAGGTGCACGCCGGATCGCCACGGGCACGGCGTTGGCGGCGCGGGCACGCAACGCGCTGGCGGCATTCCTCGCACTGATCGATGGCTTGTCCGACGAGACCGGCGAGCTGGAACTGAAAGACAAGATCGATCACGTGCTGATGCGGTCCGGGCTACGTGACCATTACGCCGCTGAAAGTCGCGGCCAGCTCGATTCGCGCACGGACAACCTGGATGAATTGGTTTCGGTCGCCTCGCGCTTCGTGCGCCGAGAAATGGACATCGCCGACGACGAAAGCGACGAAGGCATGACGGAACTCGTGGCGTTCCTGTCCTACGCGGCCCTGGAAGCCGGCGAAGGCCAAGCGCAGGCCGGCGAGGATGGCGTGCAGCTGATGACGCTGCATTCGGCCAAAGGACTGGAGTTTCCGCTGGTGTTCCTGGCGGGGTTGGAAGAAGGCCTGTTTCCCAGCAACAAGTCGCTGGACGAAAGCGGTCGGCTGGAAGAAGAGCGCCGGCTGGCCTACGTGGGCATCACCCGCGCGCGGCAGAAACTAATACTCAGCTACGCCGAGGCGCGGCGCCTGCACGGCCAGGATATGTACGGTATTCCATCGCGCTTCCTGCGAGAGATTCCGGCCAACCTGGTGCATGAGGTTCGTCCGCGGGTACAGGTATCCCGGCCGGTGCCGGGCTATGCGCCGCGGCGGGACTTCGGACATGCCGCTATCGAAACACCCGCGTTGAAATTGGGCCAGAACGTCCAGCACGCGAAGTTCGGGCGTGGTGTCGTCATCGACTACGAAGGCAGCGGCGCGCACGCGCGCGTGCAGGTCAACTTCGACAACGAAGGCAGCAAGTGGCTGGTGCTGGCCTACGCGAACCTGCAGGCGGTATAGCGGATAGCTTGCGGAAGATATGTAGGAACGACGTGAGTCGCAGTCCGAAATCCAAGAGCTTTAGACACGGATTAACGCGGAAAAAGCGGATAAGTCATTCATTGCTTTTCATCCGTGTTTATCTGCGTTGATCCGTGTCTAAGAGCTTTAGATACCGGTGCGACCGACGTCGCTCCTATAAGGCGATGCCGCCCTACCAGCCGTAAAGCTTCCAATACACCGGCGACACCGGGCCTTCGCCCTTGCTGCTGTCCAGGCGGCCATCGCCGTTTTCGTCGATCAGGTAATAGGTAGGCCCGCGTGCGGGAACCACCTTGACCATCTTCAGCGCTCCGCCAACCCGGTATTCCTCGATCACATCACCGTTCTTTTCGGTGCGGACGGCCACCTGGGCGTCGGCGAGATCCACGTTGGGATCGTCTTGAGCACCGCCAAAGGCGGCGCAGCCGGCCAAGGCCAGTGTGCCGGACAACAGCAGCGCGATTTGCAGAGTCGTGCGGGACATACGGGTTCCTCGGATTACCAATGTCCGGATTATGCGCCCGGCCGGCAGAACCGCGCCGTGATGGCGGACGCGGGAAGCAGGGGAGGTAGAATCCCGCCATGACACGACTCGTACTGATCGACGGCTCCAGCTATCTCTTCCGCGCCTTCCATGCGCTTCCGCCACTGACCAACGCCGCCGGCGAACCCACCGGCGCGCTGTTCGGCGTGGTCAACATGCTGCGTTCCACCTTGAAGGAGCAGCCCGATTACGTCGCCTTCGTGCTGGACGCCAGCGGGCCGACGTTCCGCGACGCGCTCTATCCGCTATACAAGGCTCAGCGTCCGCCAATGCCGGAGGAACTGCGGGCCCAGGTGGAACCCATGCGCCGGATCGTCGAGGCGTTGGGGTTCCCCTTGCTCTGCATCGACGGCGTGGAAGCCGACGACGTGATCGGCACCTTGGCCCTGCAAGGCGCGGCCGAAGGCATGGAAGTGACCATCTCCACCAGCGACAAGGACTTCGCCCAGCTGGTGCGTCCGGGCATCGCGCTGGTCAACACCATGAGCGGCAGCCGCCTGGATTCCGAAGCGACGGTGATCGATAAGTTTGGCGTACGCCCGGAACAGATCGTCGATCTGCTGGCGCTGATGGGCGACACGGTGGACAACGTGCCTGGTGTGGACAAGTGCGGCCCCAAGACGGCAGCCAAATGGCTGGGCGAATACGGCACGCTGGATGCGATCATCGCCAACGCCGATCAGGTCAAGGGCAAGATCGGCGAAAACCTGCGCGCGGCGCTGCCGCGCCTGCCGTTGAACCGCCAGCTAGTCACCATCAAGACCGACGTACCGCTGGAAGGCGGGCCCACAACTCTGGCCCTGCGCGAGCGCCACGTCGAAACGCTGCGCGAAATGTACGCGCGCTACGGATTCAACCAGGCGCTCAAGGAACTGGATGGCGGCGTTGTCGCACCGCTGCAGGAAAAAGAGCCGGGACGTGCGCGTGGTACCGGACGCGTTGCCTCGTCCACCGAGATCGAAGCCGTCGTGGATGCGGAACTATCCGCGCCCGGCGAATATGAAACTGTATTGACGCATGAGCAACTCGAAGCCTGGATCGAACGCCTGCGCCAAGCCGACGAATTCGCTTTCGATAGCGAAACCGACAGCCTGGATCCGATGCGGGCCAATCTGGTCGGGCTGAGTTTCGCAGTGGAGCCGGGCAAGGCGGCATACCTGCCGCTGGCGCATGAATATCCCGGCGCTCCAGCGCAGCTGGATCGCGCGTCCACATTGGCGCGGCTGGCGCCATTGTTCGCCGACGCGGGAAAGAAAAAGCTCGGCCAGCACGGCAAGTACGATCTCCAGGTGCTGCGCCGCCACGGCGTCGACGTTGCTGGCTACAGCGACGACACCATGCTGGAGAGCTTCGTGCTGAACTCCGGCAGCAACCGCCACGACATGGACAGCCTGGCCAAGCGCTTCCTGGGCTACGAGACCATCAAGTACGAAGCAGTGGCGGGGAAGGGCGCCAAACAGATCCTGTTCTCGCAAGTTGCTTTGGACGATGCCACTCGTTACGCCGCCGAGGATGCGGACATCACGCTACGGCTGCACCGTGTGCTCGCGCCGAAGCTGGTTACCGAGCCTGGATTGCAGCGTGTCTACCGTGAGATCGAAATGCCGCTGGTGCCGGTGCTGGCTTCGATCGAAGCCAACGGCGTCATGATCGACGGCGAAGAACTGCGGCGGCAAAGTGCGGACTTGTCCAAGCGCATGCTGGCGGCGCAGCAGAAAGCCACCGAACTGGCGGGGCGCAGCTTCAACCTGGACTCGCCCAAGCAGTTGCAGGCGTTGTTGTTCGATGAGTTGAAATTGCCTGCGGTGCTGAAAACACCAACCGGACAACCCAGCACCAATGAAGAAGCGCTGGAAGCCATCGCCGACCAGCACGAACTGCCGCGCGTCATTCTGGAATATCGCGGACTGGCGAAGCTGCGCAGCACCTACACCGACAAGCTGCCGGAAATGGTCAACCCGGTGACCGGTCGCGTGCATACCAGCTATCACCAGGCGGGTGCCGCCACCGGCCGGCTATCGTCCACCGATCCCAACCTGCAGAACATTCCCATCCGCACCGAGGACGGGCGGCGCATTCGCAAGGCATTCGTCGCTCCGCCAGGCCGCAAGCTGATCGCCTGCGACTACTCGCAGATCGAACTGCGCATCATGGCTCACTTGTCAGAAGACCCCGGCCTGGTGCGTGCGTTCGAATCCGGTGCCGACATCCATAAAGCCACCGCCGCGGAAGTGTTCGGCCGCAAGATGGAGGAAGTCACTTCCAATGAACGCCGTGCCGCCAAGGCGATCAATTTCGGCTTGATGTATGGCATGAGCGCATTCGGCCTGGCGCGTCAGCTGGGCATCGGCCGCGGCGAAGCCCAGGATTACATCGCCCTGTATTTCAGCCGTTATCCCGGCGTGCGCGATTTCATGGAGCGCACTCGCCAGCAGGCGCGCGAGTATGGCTACGTGGAGACGGTTTTCGGCCGACGTCTGTATCTGGAATACATCAACAAGGGCACGCAGGGCCAGCGTGCCGGTGCCGAGCGTGCCGCGATCAATGCGCCGATGCAGGGCACCGCGGCGGACATCATCAAACGCGCGATGATCACCGTGGATGCCTGGTTGGCGGACTATCGTCAGCGGGCTTTGATGATCCTGCAGGTGCACGATGAACTGGTGTTCGAAGCGGACGAGGATTTCGTGCCGACGCTGCTCAGCGAAGCGACCCGGCTGATGGCCGGTGCGGCGCAACTCTCCGTTCCGTTAATGGTCGATAGCGGGGTTGGGGACAACTGGGACGAGGCGCATTGAGGAGGCCCGAACCGCAAAGTCGTTGAAGAACAGTAATTTATGGAGATTGACCGTGATTTTCAGTCAGGTACATTAATGAACTTACGGGTTTAGTAAACTGAATCTCCAATAAATCTTACGGTTTACTAACGGAAATCTTCACGAACCATCCATGCCTGAAATGGTCATATAGGTCGCGACAGATGCAAGGTCTGTCGCTGGATCTCTCCCATCCCCTGGAGTGATCTCCCCGGAACGGCGACCCCTCCCCAGGTCACGTTCCCTGGCCCCGCTGATCCCCCCCTGGTCTGCGGGGCTTTTTATTGCCTGAAGATTAGTGATGGCGATGTCTAGCCATGCGGGTTCTTCATAATCAACCATCGATGAAGCCCTTGTAGGAGCGCCGCCCGGCGGTAGGAGCGGCGTCCCGCCGCGAGCTCTTCCCGTCAGATTGCGATAGAAAGCGAAGAGCTCGCGCCGAGACGGCGCTCCTACAACAGCGAACGGTGATTGATCCGGAACCCACCCGGCACGAAAAACCTCTAACGTGGCGTCGCATCCATCAAGAGACATGCCATGCACGCCGAATTCGACCAGATGTTCGAGCTATCGATGCCCTGGTGGGCATTCGTCCTGCGCGCCTGCGTGGTGTACTTCGTGTTGCTGACGATGATCCGGCTGTCGGGCAAACGCACGATGGGTCAGTTCACCGCGTTCGACATGCTGCTGGTGGTGCTGCTGGGCAACGCGGTCCAGAACGCGTTGCTGGGTAGCGACAACTCGTTGGCCGGCGGCTTGTTGCTGGCCGCCACGCTGATCGCGCTGAATGGACTGGTCGGGCTGGTATCGGCGCGTAGCGACAAGATCGAGGCATTGGTGGAAGGCACGCCGGTGCTGCTGGCGCGCGACGGCAAGGTCTACAAGGAGGTGCTGCGGCGCCAGCTGGTGAGCCGTGCCGACTTCGAGAAGGCGATGCGCGAAGCCGGTATCGAGGAGGTCGACGATATCCGCATGGCGGTGCTGGAGACCAACGGTCATATCACTGTCGTCAGTCGCGACTGACACGGAGCTACTGTGAGCCGTAATGGCCCAATGCAGCGCAGTGGCTTTTAACAGCCGAATGGCTGGTCAATCCGGGGAAAGGAGCATCAAAAACAAGGCCGTAACGCGCCCACGGACATCACGCCAGTTCGTTCAACCAGTCGCGCGGCTTCAGATAATCATTGAGGCGTTGCTCCGGGCTATCGGGCTCCGGCGTATAGCCATACTCCCACCGCACACGCGGCGGCAAGCTCATCAGGATCGATTCGGCGCGGCCACCGCTTTGCAAGCCGAACAAAGTGCCGCGGTCGTAGACCAGGTTGAATTCGACATAGCGGCCACGCCGGTACAACTGGAACTCGCGCTCACGTTCGCCATATGGCATGTCTTTGCGGCGATCAACCAAGGGCAGGTACGCGTCCAGGAACCCGTCGCCCACCGCGCGCATGTAAGCGAAGTCGGAACCGAAATCCTCCCCAAGATCGTCGAAGAACAATCCGCCGACACCACGCGTCTCGTTGCGATGCTTGATGAAGAAGTACTCGTCGCACCAGCGCTTGTGCGCGTCGTACCGCGCTTGGCCGCCGAACGGTTCGCACAGCGCGCGCGCGGTGCGGTGCCAGTGCAGCACGTCGTCATCCATCGCATAGAACGGGGTCAGGTCGAAGCCGCCGCCGAACCACCATGCCACCGTCTGCCCTTCGCGCTCGGCACGGAAATGGCGCACGTTGGCGTGGGTGGTCGGCAGATACGGGTTGCGCGGGTGGAATACCAGCGAGACACCGACCGCGCGCCAGGACGCACCTGCCAGCTCAGGTCGATGGGCGGAAGCCGAAGGCGGCAACTTGTTACCCGAGACATCGGAGAAGCCGATGCCGGCCTGCTCGAACACGTTACCGTCGCGCAGGATGCGGGTACGCCCACCGCCGCCCAAGGACGGGCCAGTGTCGCGGGAGGCAGGACGCCGGGAGCGACCGCCGCCCAAGGACGGGCCAGTGTCGCGGGAGGCAGGATCCGCCGGGCGACCACCGTCTTCCGATCGCGTCCAGATATCTTCCTTGAACCGGGCGTGGCCGTCGGCCATCTCGATCTGGGCACAGATGCGGTCCTGCAGACCGGTCAGGTAATCGCGTACGGCGTCGAATTCGTTCATGCCGCGCATTCTAACGGCGGTGGCGACCATCTCGCGCCGCGGCTCTCACGAAGCACTCAACCTTGCGCGTCACCGCCGGAACTCGGACCGGATGGCGCGCGTGCACAGTTGATAGACGATCCAACCATGCAGCGCGGCGAACACGACGGCGCTGCCGGACGTCATCGCCAGCGACGTGACGCGCAGTTGCGCCAGCTCGGCTTGCAGATACGCGGCATCTGCGGAGACCGGCAGCGATTGCAGCCAGTCGAACACGGCGGCCAGTAGCCATACACCCACGAAGTTCGCCGCCGCGCCTACCACCATGAAGACGATAAACAACAGTCGGCCCCATTCGTAACGCTTGAGCAAGCCTACCGATGCAGCCAGGAAAGCGCCTGACATCAACACGAATCCCCAGCCCATCGCTGGCAGGTAGGCTATCAGCCCGTTGGCAAACGGCGGCAGGCTTTCAGCCGGTATTTCCGCGAAGGCGCTTCTCACGGAGTCACTGTCGAGCAGGACGGTGACCACCACCATCTGCAACAGACCGTAGGCGGTGCCGACTATTCCCAGCACGATCGAAATCACGGCCATGACGGTTACGAACTGCGACCGTCGCGGCATCGCGGTGCTGATAGTGGCCACAGAGTTCTCCGGCGCTATTTCAGGTTGTTTTCGAATAGCTTCAGGATGCGCTTGTACTCGTCCAGCCAGGCATCAGCACGGACAAAGCTGTGGCGCTCCATCGGGTACGGCGCGATTTCCCAGTTGTCTTTACGTAGTTCGATCAGTTTCTGTGTCAGCACCACCGAATCGCGGAAGAACACGTTGTCGTCGATCATGCCGTGCGCGATCAGCAGGTGGTCTTGCAAGCCAGCCGCATATTCGATCGGCGAAGACTTGCGATAGGCCTCCGGGTCCAGTTCCGGCGTGTTGAGGATGTTGCTGGTGTATTCGTGGTTGTACTGGGTCCAGTCCACCACCGGCCGCAGCGCGGCACCGGCCTTGAACACACCGGGTTGGCGGAACAGCGCCATGAACGTCATGAAGCCGCCGTAGGAACCACCATAGATGCCGGCGCGGTCGCGGTCGCCCTGCTTGTTGGCGACCAGCCAATCCAGACCATCCAGATAATCTTCCAGTTCCGGGTGGCCCATCTGCCGATAGATCGCGGTGCGCCAGTCGCGGCCATAGCCTTCGCTCGCGCGGTAGTCCAGATCCAAAACGATGTAGCCGCGTTCCACCAGCAGGTTATGGAACATCTGCTCGCGGAAGTAAGCCGGATAACGGGCGTGGACGTTCTGCAGGTAGCCGGCACCATGCACGAACATCACCACAGGGTAGCGCTTGCCGGCTTCCAGCTGCTTGGGTCCGTAGTACTTGCCCCAGAGGGTGCCGGCGCCGTGCTTGGACGGCACTTGCACGATCTCAGGTTGAATCCAGGCGCGTGCCTTGAAGCCGGTTTTGCGGGTGTCGGTCAACGCCTTGGCCTGGCCGCCGGCGGCGTCCACCAGCGACAACTGCGCGGGTGTATAGCTGCGCGAATGCCGCACCAGCAAATGGCTGCCATCGGGTGATTGGGCGAAATCCTCCACGCCGTCCAGCGCGGTCACTTCGGTCACCTGTTCGCTGGCCATGTCCAGCTTGCAGACCTCGTAGTCGCCAGGCCATTTGCGGTTGCACAGGAAGAAAAAACCGCGGCTGTCGGCGGAAACCTGCGGCGCGGACACTTCCCACTTTCCTTTGGTTAGCTGGCGGGGCTTGTTGCCGTCGGCCGTGTACAGATGCGAATAGCCGGACTGTTCGGACAGGAACCATAAGGTCGTGTTATCCGGTAGCCAGCCAAACTCGTTGAAGCCCCAGTTGACCCAGGCCTTATCGGTTAGCCGGTGACGCGGCTGCAGCTTGGCGGCGGCCAGGTCGACGCTGGCGAGCCAACGGTCCTTGTTGTCCACCGAATGGATTTGCACGGCAACCTGGTTGCCATCGTCGCTCCAGACGATGGCGTTGCCATCGCTGTCGTTTTCGATATGCACATCGCGGTTGCCCTTGAACGGTTCCTTGCCCGCGGCTTTACGCAACGCGGCCAATGGATCCTTGTCGATACCCGGCAGCGCATCGAACTTCAGCTCCTTGATGCTGCCGTCGTTCAGATCGATTCGCCACAGCGTGTGCGCCAGCGGTGAGTTGCGGCCGACGCGTGTGCGGACTTCCTGGAATTCTTCGTAGCCGGATTCGGTGACGTACTTGGGCATCTTGCCGGCCTGGCCGGCATCGGCGCCCTTCTTGCGCATGACCACCAGCAGCCAGCGCGCGTTCGGCGAAAGTGCGCTGTCTTCGATGTGGACGTCATCGCCCAGGAAGATCGGAGCCGGCGAGCGGCTGGTGTCGGCTTTGCGCCAGGCTTCGCTTTGCTTCTGCGCGGCTTCGCGTTGGGCACGGTCCTGCGCCAGCGTCTGCAAGGTGCGCAGCTGTTGTTCGCGCAAGGCGTCCGGCTTGGGTTCGGAAGCCGGGTCCTTCTCGGCTTTCAACAAGGCGACCTGCGTTACGACGCCCCCCGGCGTGCTGCGATACCAGTCATTGCCGTTGCGCCAGATCGCACCGCCGTTGGTGGCGAAGCGCGCGCGCGTTTCGGCATCGTTGCTGCGCGTGAGCTGGCTCAACGCGCCATTGCGAAGGTCGCGGATGAAAACATCGCCGTTGCGGACGAACAGCATGCGCTGGCGCTGCGAGTCGTAGACCGGCGCGTTGGCGTCCAGTTCATTGCGCTGGGCATCTTCCACTTTGCGCCCAGCGCCGCCTTCGGTGGATTGCTCGTAGGTGTCGCGGATCAGGCTGCCGTCGCGTTTCAGTTCGTACTGCACGCGCTTGCCGTCCCACGCCCACCAAGCACGTTCGACCGGCGGGCCTATCCAATCGGGGTCGGCCATCACTTGCTCGATGGTCAATGCGGACGCGGGAGCGCTGGATGTGGAAGTGTCGGCCGTGCCTTGGGCATGCAGTTGGGGAGCCAAGACCAGCGATAGCAGGAGGGCGAACGGGGCAATGCGCATCCGGGTTTCCGTTAGTGCGATGTGAAACGCCAAGATTACCAGCCTGCCGCACCTGGCTCCGTATGAACGGCGTGGCTGTCGTGCGGGTTTCGCCGAACTGTCATTTACTACACAATCTGCCGATCCTCTTTTACTGCAGGGCGCGCACGCGCGGATGCAAGCCTACGTTTACAAAAGCCAGCGCAAGGCCGACACGTTCGTCTACCTTGCCCAGCGCGACGACTTCGCCTGCCTGCCAGAACCGTTGAGGACCCAGATGGGAGCGCTGTCCTTCGTGTTGGAGGTAGCGCTGACGCCGGATCGAAAGCTCGCCCGCGGGGACGCAGCAGTGGTCCGCCAGAATCTGGCAAGCCACGGTTTCCACATTCAGTTCCCGCCAACACCCGAAACCTTCGAACGCGCTGCGGGCAAACATTCCGATGCTTGAAACCCGCTTCTCCCTCCGGCGTATCTCGCTCCGGCACATCGCTGCAGCCGCGCTGGCGTTCGGCGTGCTGCTGGCGGCGTTGGGGGCGATCGGTGGCGTAGTCGCCGCGCTGGGCACTTGGCTGGCGCAGCCAGTGTTCGCGCTGGGTGTGTCGTGGTGGCGCGGGACGCGGGTGCTGGCACCGCAGCGCGGTTGGCGCAAGGACCTGCCGGCGCTGCTGCTGGCTTGGGCGGTGGCGTTTGCCGCCGCCGCGATCCTGCTGGCCTGGCCATTGGCTTCGCTTCGCGAAAGCGGCAGCCTGCCGGCCGCGCTGAGTGTCAGCGCGGTGATTGGCGCGGTACTGATTGGATTGTGGCGTACGTGGCCGCTGTGGCATGGCCTGGAGCGCGATGGCGGTTCGCTGATCCCGCATTGGCGGGGCTTGGCCGAGCGCGACTTCCACGCTTGGCGTGGTTTGGGCGTGGCGGCGCTGGTAGGTGCTGCCGTGGGCGGCGGCTTGCTGCTGGCCTGGCCGGACTTGCTACCGCAGAGCGCGCGTATCGCAACGGCGTTGGCCTACGCGCTGATATCGCCGGTTCTGCACTGGACCCTGCAGCGCGTGGATGGTGCCGGGACGTTGCCGGTGGTGGAAATGGCGGCCGATGGCGCAGCCGCCGTCATGTTCCCAACGCCTGAGCCAGACCAGCTTCAACTTCAACACCCGGTCGCCGACCTGGATGCTGCCCTGTTCGAAGCGGCCCGTGCCGGCAGAGTGCAGCGCGCGTTGGACCTGATCGAAGCCGGCGCCGATCCGCACGCGGTGCCGCCGGAAGGGTCGCGCGATCAGCGCAGCCTGAGCGTACTGGCGGCGGTGCTGCCTGATCTGCGCCTGCTGCGCGCCTTGATCGCGCAAGGTGTCGATCTCAATCACGCGCATGCGGGCATGACCCCGTTGCTGGCGGCCACGCGCGACAGCTGGCATGGCCGCCCTGATGCAGTCACCACCCTACTCGCCAACGGCGCCGATCCGCGCATTACGGACAACGAAGGCAACACGCCGCTTCATTTCGCTGCCCGCAGTTCCGATCCTGGCGTGGTGGCCTTGCTGCGCGATGCGGCGGCGGAAATCGATGCGTTGAATCACGACGGCCTATCGCCGCTGGGCATCGCCTGCGTGGCGGGCAACTGGCGTTTGGCGAAGTTCCTGCTGGAGCGCGGCGCGCGGCCTGATCCTCAGGGCGGCCAACCGGTGTTGCTGGCGGCAGCCGCCACGGAAGAAGACGACCCGGCCGGCGTGCAACTGCTGTTGAAGCACAAGGCCAAGATCGATGCGCGCGATGCGCAGCTGCGCAGTGCATTGCATGAAGCCGCATTCGCCGGCCACACCGACATCCTGGCGACGCTGGTCGCAGCAGGCGCCGATGTGCACAGCCGCGACAACGCTGGGCGTACTCCTTGGCTGGATGCGGCGCGTGGCGGGCGCATCGGAGCACTGGAAAAACTGGTGGAAGCCGGGTTGGACGTTGCCGCGGTAGACGCCAATCAGCGCAACGCGGTGATGCTGGCGTGCACCGCCGAGGCCGCCTCCCCTGCGTTGATTCGGCGTTTGTTGGAACTAGGCGTCACGCCCGGACACGCCGACGTCGAAGGCAAACGCGCCGTAGACCTGGCGGCGGCCGCGGGCCGCTGGGCGATCGTGTCCGTGCTGGATCCGAACTATCCGCTGCCTTCCGCGGTTTCGCTGGGCGACGAAGAACAAGCACCGCCAGACCGTGCGCCGCTGGCGCTGGTACGCGATGGGCTACATGCCAGCCAATACGACGGTCTCACCGAGCTGGCGAAACTATGTTCGCCGCAGGAACTTGGCAGCCTGCTGCACGATCCTGAGCTGGCTTTGTCGCCGACGCGCTTGGAATGGCTGCTGGCGCGGGGCGCTGATCCTGAGATCCGCGATCATTCCGGCGATGTGCTGGTGTTCTTCTTGTTGCCGGAAGGCGCCGATGCTTTGCCGGCCCTGCAGGTGCTGTTGCGCCGTGGGGTTTCGCCCGCCGGTGCCAGCGGACTGGCGCGTTTCCTGGCCGGATGCGCGCAGGACGAACAGGCGGCGCGTGGGTTGGAACAGTTCGCGCTGGAGTTGATCGAACGCGGCGCCGATCCGTTCGCACCATCCAAGCAGGGCGATCCGCCGCTGTCGTTGGCGGTGCGCCTGGGTTGGACCCGTTTGCTGGAGCGTCTGCTCGACATCGGCGTGGACAGCGAGGCGCGCGACAGTCACGGCATGACGGCATTGCACCTGGCCGCCGCGCTGGGCCGCGAAACCGCATTGAAGCGGCTGATCGCCAGGGGCGCTTCACCCGAGTCGCGCGCGGCGGACGGCCAGACGCCGTTGGGCGTTGCGTTGTCGACCGGCCGGCGCGACTTGGCGGATTGGTTGGATTGGCGCGGTTGGAACCTGCCAAAACGCGCCCTTCGCGCATCGGACCTGCCGGCCGCGGCGATGGTGGGCGACACCGAAGCCGTACGCCGTTTGCTGGACCTGGGCTTCACGGTGGACTCGCCGGATGCGCAAGGTTGTACCGCGCTGCTGCGTGCTGCCGGTGGCGGTCATCGCGCCACCGTGGAACTGCTTATCTCGCGTGGCGCCGATCCGCAACGCGCGGCCAACACCGGCGCTACGCCGCTGTCCGCCGCTGTCAGCATGCGCCAGGCGGATATCGTCAAAGCGCTGCTGGCCGCAGGCGCGCAGCTGGAACATCGCCTGCCGGGCGGCGTGACTGTGTTGATGCTGGCCGCCGCACTGGGCTTGCCGGAAATCGTCGCCAAATTGCTGACCGCCGGCGCCAATGTCCAAGCGGGCGACGCGCAAGGACTCACGCCATTGCATTGCGCGGCGCTGTACGGCTTCACCGCGCGGGATAAACCGCGCCTGGTGGCGCTGTTCGACACCTTACTGCTGTCTGGCGCCGAGCCCGAACAGATCGCCGCCGGCGCGGTCACGCCGTTGCTGTTGTTGCTGGGTGCGCGCGCCGAACCAGGAACGGCCTGCGACGAAGACGTCGTACTGTCCGGATTGGAACGCCTGCTCGACGAAGACGTGTCGTTGGACGTGCAGGATCCGCGTGGTTTCGGCCCGCTGCACCTGGCCGCATTGCATGGTCTGCTGCGCGTCGTGCAGCGGCTGATGCGCGCCGGCGCGGATCCGGAACTGCGCGACGCCTTGAACCGCACGCCGCGCGAGATCGCCATCATGCGCGGCTTCGTCGATGTCGCCAGTGAATTTTCACCCGCGCTACCGGGTGCATCGATGGCCCGCTTCCTGCGCGAGCGGAGTTGATTCGCGCGAACGCGGATTTCCGAATGGAATAGGACATGTAGAGCGGAGCTTGCTCCGCTGCTTTTGCTTCCAAGGCATTGCGAAGAGGAGCGGAGCAAGCTCCGCTCTACGTCATCGCTCGTTCAACACGCGCTAGCTCTCGCGCGCATCGACGCCACCCGCATCGGCTTCCAACAACTTCTCCAGATCGCCGATCGCATCCTTGGCGGTCTGGATGACGGCCACGTCATCGTCATAGACCAGATACTGCGCACGCAGCAGTTTCTCGTCGTGCTCGCGGAAGCGTTCGGTCTGCCGGGCGGCGGCGTCTGGCGGCACGCCCAGGGCAACCAGCACTTGCTCGCCCATTTCCAGACTGGAGGCGAAAGTTTCGCGGATGGGTTCGGCGCTGAGGTCCATCAGCCGCCACGCGTGCTGCCGGTTGCGGGCGCGGGCGAATACCTTGGCTTGCGGAAACATCCGGCGGATCAATCGGGTCGCCTTGATGTTGATGTCCGGGTCGTCAACGGCCACCACGAATGCCTTGACGTGCTGGGCGCCGGCCGCGCGCAACAGATCGGGCCGTGTCGGATCGCCGTAGTAGATGCGGGCGTTGCCGAACCGGCGCAGCGTGTCGACGGTCTCCGGACTGTTCTCCAGCGCGACAAAAGGCACCCGCTGTGCCGTCAGCATACGGCCGATGATCTGTCCGAAGCGGCCCATGCCGGCGATCAGTACTTGCGGCTGATCGTCGGGAAAGTCGTCGAACGCGCGCGACGGCGGCTTGCGTTTGGCGACACCCGCCAACATCTGGCTCATGCCGATCAGCAACAGCGGCGTCAGCGCCATCGACAAACTGACGATGGCGACCAGGCGGTCGCGCAGTTCGTCATCCATCAAGTTGGCCCGCACCGCTTCGCTGAACACCACGAAGGCGAATTCGCCACCCAGCCACAGCACGCCGCCCAGCATCAGCGCCCCGCGCATATCCAGCTTGCCGGGCCCCATGCCGATCAGGAACAGCATCAGGAATTTGATTGTCAGCAAGATCAGCACACCAGCGCTGATGAGTTGCGGCTCGGCCATCACCCGGTCCAGATCCACGTCCATGCCCACCGCGATGAAGAACAGGCCCAGCAGCAAACCTTTGAATGGTTCGATCTGCGATTCGAGTTCGTGGCGGAACTCGGAGTCGGACAGCAGCACGCCCGCCAGGAAGGCACCCAAGCCCGCGCTCAGTCCCGCCAACTGCATGAACCAGGCGATGCCCAACACCACCAGCAGCGCGCTGGCCGTGAACACTTCCGGCATGCGCGTGCGCGCCACTATCCGGAATAGATGACGCAGCAGCAGGCGGCCACCGAAAATGACGACGGCTACCGCGCCCACCGCCTGGAAGACGTCCGTCCAGGTAAGAGTCTCGTCCTTGGCGCCGCCCAGCAATGGAATCGCCGCCAGCAGGGGGATGGCGACCAGATCCTGGAACAGCAGGATGGCGAACCCTAAACGTCCGTGTTCGCTGGTCAGCTCCTTGCGTTCGGAGAGCAGTTGCAGGCTCACCGCCGTCGACGACAGCGCCAGGCCCAGGCCGATGATCAGCGCCGTTTTCCAGTGTTGGTCAGCCAACAGCGCCAACCCGCCCAGCGCCAGACCCGTCAGCAGCACCTGAAGACCGCCGGCACCAAACACCGGCTTGCGCATCACCCGCAGCCGCGATGGCGACAACTCCAGGCCGATCACGAACAGCATCATCACCACGCCGATTTCCGCCGCGTTGAGGATGCGGTCCGCATCCTGCACCACGCCCAGGCCGTACGGCCCCAGCACCACGCCAGTCACCAGGTACGCCAGAACGGCGCCCAGTCCAAAGCGCTTGAACACTGGCACGGCAGTCACCGCGGCCAGCAAAAACACCAATGTCAATTCCAGGGCACTACCGTGCATGCGTCACCTCTGCCTCACATTATGCGGGCTGATCGTTCACTAAGAAGGGTCCATGGGTGATCAGCGTTGTCTTGGTGGTCTGCCGTCCCGGCTGGAGGAACCACAGATTGAAACCGTTCGTGGGCAGTAGTAGCCTCGGCGAACTCACCATGTAGGGAAGCATGTCCGATGCGAGCGATTGCAATATTGCTGTTGCTGTTCCTTGTGTCGGCTGCGGCCCAGGCCCAGCAGGATGCCAAGCCGACGCTATCGATGACCGTGACCGGGCATATCGAAATTGCCCCAGACGGTAGCCTGCACACCTATCAGTTGGACAAGGACAAGGGGCTCCCGCCTGCCGTCCAGCAATTGGTGGAGCAGAACCTGCGCGGATGGACTTTTGAGCCGATCACCGTCGATGGACGCCCCGTGATCGCGAGGACTCGGCTGCGGCTAATGCTATCGGCCGAAGAGGTTACCGGCGGCTACCAACTGAAAGTGGAGAACGTGTGGTTTGGCGAACCCACTCGCTCGTCGAAGATGCGGCCGCCCCAATACCCGATGCAGGCGGCTTACGCAGGACTCGGCGCCAGAGTGATCCTGGTGCTCAAGCTGGACGCGAGCGGCAAGGTGATCGATGTCCATTCCGAGCAAACAAGCCTGGGCGCCATCACCAAGAATGAGAAACAAGCTGAAGAATGGCGCGCGGTATTCGAAAAGGTCAGCGTGGCAGCGGCTCGGCGTTGGAAGTTCGACGTGACCGAGATCATCGAAGGAGCGCCTGTAGAGACGAGTAGCGTGCGAGTGCCTGTGGACTTTGAAATGATGGGAAGCACCTCCAAGAACCGGTGGCGCGGTTATGTCCCTGGACCTCGGCGACCTGCGCCCTGGGTGGCGGATGAGGTGGCGGCCACTCATGCGATCGACAATTTGGGTGCGAACGATACGCAGCCGCTGGACTCGCGATTCAAGTTGAAGACGCAGGTTGTCGGCGTACTGCTCTGACGCAGTGGTTGATTCGGATGGGAATAGAAGCAGAGCAACCCGGTGTGTTATCCCGCTGGTGCGGCTTCGCGGGGCATCATGGGCGCTTGGTACGTGGGGATCGAAACCGAGGGAAGTGTCAGCCGACTGGAGATTGATCAGCGCGACAAGCGGCCCGCCGCCATCGTGAGACTGGTGGAAGGTTCAGAGCCCTCCTAGAAGCTGGCGAAATCCGCTGCGGTCGGGTGAGCTTCAGAAGCGGAACAGCGAGGAAGCTTTCGTTTCTCATTTCGCTAGAAACACAACTTGCGCGGCTCGGGATATTTCGGCGAGAACGGCAATAAAAAGCCCCGCATTGCAGGGCTCTTTTTTTTAGCCAACTGCTCGGCGGAGCAAGGCTTCCTACGATCCTCGTCGCGCGCGCTGCTCGCCCAGGGCAGAGAGCAGCATGTCCTGATCCGGCCGCGATTGCCGTTAGTGTGATGAGAACCCGGGGGGTATCCTTGACCAGCTTTCATTCCAGCCAGTCGCTTGTGCGGCTCGGCATTGTTGGATGCGGCGCGATCACGCGCGAGGCGCATCTTCCGGTGATCATCGGAGACCGCAGGGTCGAGGTGACCGTGCTCTGCGATCGCGATCGCGCCAACGCCACGCACGCCGCGCGCGCGAGTGGCATTGAGGCGGCGATCATCACCGACCTCGCCGAGCTCGCCGGGAAGGTCGACGCCGCCATCGTGGCCGTTCCACCGCGCTTCCACGCGCCCGTCGCGATCCAGCTCATGGAGATGGGGATCGATGTCCTGTGCGAGAAGCCGCTGGCGATTACGGTCGCCGACGGTCGCAAGATGGTGGAAGTCGCTCGCCAGACCGAGCGGGTGCTCGCCGTGGCGCTGATGATGCGGTTCTTTCCGCACAACCGGTGGCTCGCGGACCTGGTGGAGGAAGGAGAGATCGGCGAGGTTCGCGAGGTGATCGTCGAGGACGGCGCGCCGCTCGACTGGCCAATGGCGAGCAACAGCTACTTCGACCGCAAGGCGACCGGCGGCGGCGTCCTCTTCGACAGCGGCGTGCACCTGCTCGACAGGGTGCTCTGGCTGTTCGGCGATCTCACCGAGATCGCCTACGAGGACGACGCATTCGGCGGCTTCGAGAGCAATGCGAAGTTGACCGGCATGCTGCGCATCGGTGGGCGACCGGTGCCGGCACGCCTGGAGTTCAGCTGGTCGCACCGGCTGCGCCGCAGCATCCGGGTGGTCGGTGAGCGCGGCACGCTGGAAGCATCGACCTCGGATCCGCGGACCCTCACCCTTCACCGCACCACGCGCCGCGGGCCCATGGAGATGCAGATCCCGTGCGCCAAACAGTGGGATGGGCGCAGCCACTACCGGGCGCAGCTCGACGATTTCATCGGCGCGGTCCGCGAGCGGCGCGCGCCGTTCGTGACGGCGGAGTCGGCCCTGCACGCGCTTGCGGTCATCGAAACGGCGTATGCGAGCCGCACGCCGATGGCGCAGCCCTGGCTGGCACGAATGGAGCGCTCGGCTTGAAACCCACCAAGATCCTCATTACCGGCGCCACCGGATTCATCGGCTCGCGCCTCTGCGAGCTCCTGTCGCTCGAACACCGGCTCCCGTACCGCGCGCTGGTCCGCGATTTCTCGCGCGCGGCGCGGATCGCCCGGCTGGATCCCGAACTGGTTGCCGGCGACATGCTCGACGCCGGCAGTCTGGCGCGCGCGGTGGAAGGGTGCGACGCCGTCGTCAACCTGGCCCACGGCGACGACCAGAGCGCGGAAAAACAGACCAAGCTCCTGGTCGACGCCTGCGTGCGTGCGCGTGTCCGCCGCTTTGTCCACGTGAGTTCGATGGCGGTGCACGGGCCGTCGCCCAAGCCGCCGGTGCTCACCGAAAGCACCGCGTCGATCCAGCGATGGGGTGAGGGCTACTCCGACGCCAAGTCCGCCGCCGAGGCCGTGGTTACCGCGGCGGGAAAGCGAGGCGCGCTCGCGACCGTCATCCTCCGCCCGACCATCGTCTACGGTCCCTACAGCTTCTTCGTCACCCCGATAGTCCAAGACGCGCGGGCAGGGAAGATCAGCATGATTGATGGCGGCCGGGGCGTCTGCAACGCGGTGTATGTCGACGATGTCTGCGAGTCGATCATGGCGGCGCTCGACCGCGACGACGCTGTCGGCGAGGCGTTCTTGATCAACGGCGATGGCCGCATCACGTGGCGGGATTTCATCACCACGTTCGCCGGCATGGTCGAGGGCGCGAAAACCATCCACGACCACTCGCTCGACGAGATCGCCGCCTATTGGCAGGCGAAGCGCCCGCGCGTTCGCGATAGCGTCACCGCGGCGATGCGGCTCGCCGCCTCTCCAGCGTTCCATGCACAGCTCGGCACCATCCCGCCCGTCGGCAAGCTGATCCGCGGCACCAAGGAGCTGGTCGCCCGTCGAATCAGCTCCGAGCAGAAAATGACGATCAAGTCTCGGCTGCAGAGTCGTAGCGCCACTGCGCACGCCGACGAGGCCCCGGCGGTGCGGATGCCCAGCGAAGGCCGGGTCGTGCGCGAGGCGTATCGATCGTGGGTGTCGAACGATCTGGCGAAGGCCAGGCTCGGCTGGGTGCCGGCCCATTCGTTCGAACTCGGCGCCCAGCGCACGGGCGAGTGGATGCGTTTCGCGCGCATCGTTTGATCGGAAGGTTGTCACGCTTGGCTCCAATGCCGAACCAAGCCGGCCCTGGGCTGGTTCTTGATCGACCCGATCCGCAATAAAAAACGCCCCGCATTGCGGGGCGTTTTTGTTCTTCACCAAGTGCGCCGTCGAGCGAAAACTTACCGCTTCATCGAAGCGAAGAACTCATCATTCGACTTGGTGTTCTTCATCTTGTCCAGCAGGAATTCCATCGCGGCGATCTCGTCCATGGGATGCAGCAGCTTGCGCAGGATCCAGATCTTCTGCAGCAGTTCCGGTTCGATCAGCAGGTCTTCGCGGCGGGTGCCGGAGCGGTTGATGTCGATGGCCGGATAGACGCGCTTCTCGGCGATACGACGGTTCAAATGCACTTCGCTGTTACCGGTCCCCTTGAATTCTTCGTAGATCACCTCGTCCATCTTGCTGCCCGTCTCTACCAGAGCCGTGGCAATAATCGTCAGCGAGCCGCCTTCTTCCACGTTGCGTGCCGCGCCGAAGAAACGCTTCGGGCGGTGCAGTGCGTTGGCGTCGACGCCGCCGCTGAGTACCTTGCCGGAGCTGGGCACCACGTTGTTGTAGGCGCGGGCCAGACGGGTGATCGAGTCCAGCAGGATCACCACGTCCTTCTTGTGCTCGACCAGGCGCTTGGCGCGCTCGATCACCATTTCGGCGACCTGCACATGGCGCGCGGCCGGCTCGTCGAAGGTGGAGCTGATCACTTCGCCGCGCACCGTGCGCTGCATTTCGGTCACTTCTTCCGGACGCTCGTCGATCAGCAGCACGATCATGTGCACGTCGGGATGATTGGTGGTGATCGCGGTGGCGATCTGCTGCATCAGGATGGTCTTACCGGCCTTCGGCGGCGACACGATCAACGCGCGCTGGCCTTTGCCCTGCGGCGCCATCAGGTCCATGATCCGGCCGGAGATGTCTTCACTCGAACCGTTGCCACGCTCCAGCGTGAAGCGGCGCCGCGGGAACAGCGGGGTCAGGTTCTCGAACAGCACCTTGTTCTTGCTGGCTTCCAGCGGCTCGCCGTTGATGGTGTCGACGATCGACAGCGCGAAATAGCGCTCGCCATCTTTCGGGAAGCGGATGCGACCGGAAAGATGATCGCCAGTGCGCAGGTTGAAGCGGCGGATCTGGCTGGGCGAGATGTACACGTCGTCCGGGCCGGCCAGGTAGCTGGCCTCGGCGGCACGCAGGAAGCCAAAACCGTCGGGCAGGATTTCCAGCACGCCGTCGGCGGCGACGCCTTCGCCATGACGGGTCAGCACTTTCAGCAACGCGAAGATCACGTCCTGCTTGCGCGCGCGGGCGACACCGTCCTGGATGCTGAGCTGTTCAGCGATGTCCAGCAGCTTCTGCGCCGGCATCCGCTTCAGGTCGCTCAGCGAATACTGCGGAAAACCTTCCGGCACGTTGGCGGCCGGGGGACGAGGCACATAAACCTCATTGCCGTTGCCGCCCTCGTTGGGCATGCCTTCGTTGCCGAAGCGCTCGCGGTTGCGCTCGCGACGGTTGCGGAAGCGATCGCGGCGGTTCTGATTCTGGTTCTGATTGCCGCCGTAGCGGTTGTCGCCGCGCGACTGATCGCCGTCTTGAGCGGCGCCATTTTGGCCGCCATCGGTGGCCGGTGCGGGAGCAGAAGAGGGGCTCAGCTCCTGCTTGGGCGCAACGGCGGATTCGCGCGGGACATATTCGCGCGGAGCGGGAGGCAGGGTACTTTCTGCGGCGGGCACCTTTTCCGCAGCCGGCGCTGGCCTCGGCGGCGCGGCTACGGCAGGTGCGGGTGCGGCTTCAGGCGATGCTGCTGGCGGCGCTTTGGAGGCTGCCGTGGATTCGGTAGTGGCGGGAGGAGTGGCTTTCGGAGCGCGCGGCTTACGCACACGCTTCTCGGCGACTGCGCCGGTTTCATTGCTGCTGTCAGACAAGTGCGATTCCTCGCTAAGTGGCGAGCGCCGGCGGAAGTGCGGGCGTTTTTGGGTGGAGAGAGTGGTTTCTCAGAAGGGGTGCGGCGCTGGATACCACGCCGGATATGCGGACACTAACACCGTGCCGCAACAACGGCAAGCGTTGCGCGGCAGCGGGTTCAAGCAGATTCAGCCGGCAAGCCGACCGGAAAAGAACGGATGATCAGGCGGTGTGGGCGGAGCCGATGGCCTTGTCGATCATCTGGGTCAGCTGGCCCTTGCCGACGGCGCCGACCTGGGTGGCCTGCACCTGGCCATCCTTGAACATCAGCAGCAGCGGGATGTTGCGAACGTGGTACTTGATGGCGGTGGCGCGGTTCTCGTCCACATTGAGCTTGACCACCTTGAGGCGTCCGTCATAGGTCTGGGCGAGTTCGTCCAGAACCGGAGAGATCATCTTGCACGGGCCGCACCATTCGGCCCAGAAATCAACCAGGACGGGTTCTTCGGACTGCAGCACGGTGGCGTCGAAATCGGCATCGCCAACGTGGGTTACTTTATCGCTCACTGAGGTCTCCTGCAGGTCCGCGGATGAGCGCGGACGGGTTTGGGCCGGGGCGGCCGGCTCTATTGCGGTAAACTGGGGCGTTCCGCGGCCAGATTCAAGTGTGTTCCCAGGCGGTCGCGCAACCCAGCATAGGGGGCGCAGTGTGCGACGCCGCCGACGGCGATGCAAGCCACGATTCCCCAACTATCCAGCCCGCGCATAGAACACAGCGGCACAAAGAAGAAGGCATGAGCGACAAACCTTTAACCGACGTAACATTCTCTTCATTCGACCTGCACCCGGCGCTATTGGCTGGCTTGGAGTCCGCGGGATTTTCACGCTGCACTCCCATTCAGGCGCTGACGCTGCCGGTGGCGCTGCCTGGTGGCGATGTTGCCGGGCAGGCACAGACCGGCACCGGCAAAACGCTGGCGTTTCTTGTAGCGGTGATCAATCGGCTGCTGACGCGCCCGGCGCTGGCCGACCGCAAACCGGAAGATCCACGCGCGCTGATTCTGGCGCCTACGCGTGAACTCGCCATCCAGATCCATAAGGACGCGGTGAAGTTCGGCTCCGACCTGGGCCTGCGTTTCGCGCTGATCTACGGCGGTGTGGATTACGACAAGCAGCGCGAAATCCTGCAGCAGGGCGTCGATGTCATCATCGCCACGCCGGGCCGCCTGATCGACTACGTGAAGCAGCACAAGGTGGTATCGCTGCACGCGTGCGAAGTCTGCGTGCTGGACGAAGCCGACCGCATGTTCGATCTGGGCTTCATCAAGGACATCCGCTTCCTGCTGCGCCGCATGCCTGAGCGCACCACTCGGCAGACGCTGCTGTTCTCCGCCACCTTGAGCCACCGCGTGCTGGAGCTGGCATACGAGCACATGAACGAGCCGGAGAAGCTCGTCGTGGAAACAGAATTCATCACCGCGGCCAAAGTGCGGCAGAAAATGTACTTCCCCGCCAACGAAGAAAAGATCCCGCTGCTGCTGGGCCTGCTGTCGCGCAGCGAAGGCGCGCGCACGATGGTCTTCGTCAACACCAAGGCATGGGTGGAGCGGGTCGCGCGCGCGCTGGAAAAGGGCGGCTACCGCGTCGGCGTGCTGTCCGGCGACGTTCCGCAGAAGAAGCGCGAGAGCCTGCTCAACCGTTTCCAGAAAGGTCAGCTGGAATTGCTGGTGGCCACCGATGTTGCCGCGCGCGGTTTGCATATCGATGGCGTTTCGCACGTCTACAACTTCGACCTGCCGTTCGACGCCGAGGATTATGTGCACCGCATCGGTCGCACCGCGCGGTTGGGTGCCGAGGGCGATGCGATCAGTTTCGCCTGCGAAATCTACGCGCAGAGCCTGCCCGACATCGAAGCCTATATCGAGCAGAAGATTCCGGTGGAGCCGGTCACCGCCGAAATACTGACGCCGTTGCCACGCCCCGAGCGCGCCCCGGCCGCGGAAGGTGCCGAAAGTGAAGACGACGAGAGCATCGGCGAGATCTTCCGCGAGGCGCGCGAACAGAAGGCCGCCGACGACCAGCGCCGCGGTGGTCCGCGCAAGAGCGGTCCGGGTGGTGCTAGCGGCGGCCGCAGCGAGGGCTCACGCTCACGCGATGGCAAGCCGCGTCCGCCACGTGGCCCGCGCCGGGAAAGCACGCCAGCCACCGGCCAGCCTGTCGCCGCAGCCACGCAGGCTGCCGTCGCCAAGCCGGCCAGCAAGCCGGATGCCGATCAGCCCGAAGGCGACCGTACACCGCGCAAGCGCCGCCGCCGCCGTCATGGGCGTCCGCTGGAAGGTGCCGAGGTGGCAACAACGAACGAACAAAAGCCGACCCAGTACAAGCCGGCGGCGAAAGCCGCACAGCCGCCCGCGGAAGGTTCGTCTTTCCTTACCCGTCTTGGCCGCAAGCTGAAGTCGCTGGTCTCGGGCGGATAAGTTGTACCCATCCATTCCGGGGTAGGTCCGCCTGTCTCCGGAACGTGAAGGAACACGGCATAATCCCGGGCTATGAGCGTCCTGCGATTCGAAAACGTCAGCAAGCAGTATCCCGGCGGTCACGAGGCGTTGACCGACATCAGCTTCGAAGTGGCCGAGGGCGAGATGTTGTTCGTCACCGGTCACTCCGGCGCGGGTAAAAGCACGCTGCTCAAACTCATCCATTTGAGTGAACGCCCCAGCCGCGGCGCCGTGGTGTTCGACGGCAGGAATCTGTTGAAGGTGCGGGGTGGACGCATCGCCCTGCATCGCCGGCATGTGGGCGCGGTCTACCAGGATCATCGCCTGCTGACCGACCGCACGGTGATGGAAAACGTCTCGTTGCCATTGATCCTGCGCGGCGATCGCCGCCACGGCATGAGCTCGCGGGTGCGCGAAGTGCTGGCGCGGCTGGGCCTGGGCCACCGCGAACGCGCATTGCCCACGCAACTATCCGCCGGCGAACAGCAGCGGGTCGGCATTGCCCGCGCCATCGTCGCCGAACCCAAGCTGCTGGTGGCCGACGAGCCCACCGGCAACCTGGACCCCACCTTGTCGGCGGAGATCATGTCGCTGTTCGCCTCCATGCCCGAGCGTGGCACCAGCGTGCTGGTGGTCAGTCACGACCTGCCGCTGCTCAAGCGCATGAAGAAGCGTGTGCTGATCCTGGACCACGGCAGGTTGGTCGACGATATTTCGCCGGCAGATCTTGCCGAATGAGCGCGCGCGGAATGAACGACAACGGCAACACGATGGCGCGCCCGTCGCCGCACCCACGCTCCGGCTTCGGCATTTGGCTGGACCAGCATCTCTATAGTTTCGTTGCCAGTTTGGGCCGGATAGTGCGCAAGCCCTGGGCGACACTGCTGACCATCGGCGTGATGGCGGTGGCGTTCGCGTTGCCGCTGGGCTTGTGGCTGGCGTTGTCCAACGTCGAGCATTTCGCCGGCAGCGTGCAGCAATCCCGCGAAGTCGACCTGTTCCTCAAGCCCGAGATCGATGTCGCTCGTGCCCGCGCCCTGGCGGAGGAATTGCGTGGCCGCGCCGATGTGGCGGCGGTCGAGTTGCGCACGCCGGAGGAAGGCCTGGAGGAATTTCGCGATCGCAGTGGATTGGGCGCCGCGTTGGAAGCCCTGGACAGCAATCCGCTCCCCAGCTTGTTGATCATCACGCCGCGCGGCGAGGATTCCCAACTGATCGGGTCGTTGCAGGGTCTGCCGGAGACCGACCTTCTGCAGCACGACGCCGTTTGGCGTGAGCGGTTGCAAGGCTGGTTGAACTTCGGTGAGCGCTTGAGCTGGGTGCTGGCGGCGCTGTTCGGGTTGGGCGCGCTGCTGGTGGTGGGCAATACCGTCCGGCTGGACATCCAGTCGCGGCGCGAAGAGATCGGCGTGCTGCAACTGCTGGGAGCCACCGACGGCTTCATCCGGCGCCCTTTCATCTATCTGGGAGCTTGGTACGGCTTGGCAGCAGGCGGGCTGGCGCTGGGATTGTTGGCGCTGGCCGGGACCGCGTTGCGCGCACCATTGGCCGCGCTGGCCAAAAGCTACGGTAGCGGATTCTCGCTGACGGGGCTGGAGCCTGCGCTGGCTGGCGCCGTGTTGTTGGCCGCGGCGGCGATCGGCTGGCTGGGCGCATGGCTGGTGACCGGACACTTCTTACGTCAGACTCGCCCGACCGAAACCTGAGCCTCCATCCTTTCATGGCACAAGAGCTCCGTCATCTGATCAGCGATGCCCCCCGGGTGATGGTGGTGGATGGCTCCAAGCTGGTGCGCAAGATGATCGCCGACATGCTGCGGCGTGAAGTGCCCGGCGTGGAGGTGGTTGGCTGCTCCAGCATCGCGGAGGCGCGCAAAGCCCTGGCGACCGGCGAAGTGCACCTGGTGACCACGGCTTTGGCGTTGCCCGACGGCGATGGGCTTGAGATTGCGCGAAGCGTGCGCGAATCGGCGGGACAGGCTTATGTGCCGGTGATCGTGGTGTCCGGCGACGCCCAGCAGCATCTGGAAGAACGCCGCTTCACCGAATTCGTAACCGACTACTTCGATAAGTCGCTTGGCCATGAAGCCTTGGCCACCTTCATCCGCGGCTACGTGCAGCCGGAGCCTATCGTCGGTGCCACCATTTTGTATGTGGAAGACAGCCGCGTGGTGGCGGAAACCACCAAGCGCATGCTGGAACGGCAATCGCTGAAAATAGTGCACGTGCTGAAGGCCGAAGACGCTTTCGCCCTGCTCACCGCCGAATCGCTCGGCCTGTCGACACACCGTTTTGATCTGGTATTGACCGACGTGACGCTGAAAGGCGAACTGAGCGGGCGCGACGTGGTGCAGCGCATCCGCGTGGACTTCGCTTATGGCAAGCGCCGCTTGCCGATACTGGTGATGACGGGCGACGGCAATCGCGACAATCAGTCCGAACTGCTGCAGGCCGGCGCCAATGATCTGGTGCTCAAGCCCATCGAAGAACGCCTGCTGGTCACCAAGGTCCTGTTCCAACTGCGGCTGGCCCGCATGGACGACGCCCGCAGTCTGGTATGAGCGGCGTGGAAGGCGAACGCATCCAGTTGGAGCCTTCGTGGAAGGCGCGTGTCGGCGACTGGCTGCTGCGCCCGGAGATGCGCGAGCTTTCCGCATTCCTGCGCCAGCGCAAGGCGGCCGGCGCGCGCATCTACCCTCCCGGGCCGCGAATCTTCGGCGCGTTCGATGCCACGCCGTTCGACCGGGTAAAGGTGGTCATCCTGGGCCAGGACCCGTACCACGGACCTGGACAAGCACACGGCCTGTGTTTCTCGGTACTGCCCGGCGTGCCGGTGCCGCCTTCGTTGCAGAACATCTTCAAGGAGATCAACAGCGACCTGGGCATTCCGCCGCCGGATCACGGCTGCTTGCTGCCCTGGGCCCAGCAGGGCGTGATGCTGCTCAACGCGGTGCTGACGGTGGAGGAAAGCCGTGCTGGCGCTCACCAAGGAAAAGGCTGGGAAGGCTTCACCGACCACGTCATCGAAACGCTGGCCAATGAGCGCGAAGGACTGGTGTTCCTGTTGTGGGGCAGTTATGCCCAGGCCAAGGGCAAGGTGATCGATAGCCGTCGCCATCGTGTGCTACGCGCGCCGCATCCCTCGCCGTTGTCGGCGCATCGCGGCTTTCTAGGCTGTGGACATTTTTCGGCGACCAATCAGTATCTGGCTCAGCGTGGTCAGACGCCCGTGGACTGGCGCCTGCCGCCGCGCAGCCAACTGATGCTGGACATGCCGGGAACGGAGAACCGGTAATCGGTGGCCGGCGAGCGGCGGGTGTTGGGTAGGAGCGGCGTCCCCGCCGCGAGCTTTTGATCTTCGTCGTAGCGTGCGCTGTGCGCACGAGCCCTTGCATCCCAAGTCACGCGCACACCCGCGTTGCTCGCGTGGGGGCGACCTACGCAGACTGCCGGAACAGTAAGCAGGTAGCCAGAAAGAAAGCGGGAGACAGCTTTTTCGGCGACCGGCTTACCCGTTCCCGGGACTACTTTTTCCTGCGTTTCTTTGGCGGCGAAACAGCCGGTGCCGGTGCTGGCGCTACCGGAATGCTTTTGATCTCCGTCTGCAGTTCTTCCAGCATGGGCACCATCTTCTGCTGGATCGCGGCCGTCAGGTTCTGCATCAGCACCGGGTTCTTGTCCAGCAGGCTCTTGCCGGCAGTGCTTTCGTAGAATTTGGCGATTGCCCGCACTTCCTCGCGCGTATAGGTCTTCTTGTAGGCGTCGACATACAAGGGACGCATTTCCTCCCAGGACAGCGCTTTTTGCGCAATTTCACGGGTCTTCGTTTGGATGCGCGCCACTTCCGCGGTCTGCTCGGCGTTGAGCTCCTTGCCGGCAAAGTGTTTTTCGAATTCCTGCTGCTGCATTGCTTCCAGTTGCGGAATCACGCCGTTGAGCAGGCTTTGCGCGCGCGACGCCCGCAGCAAGCGATCGATGTCCGCGTCGGAGGGTTCAGCGGCGTACGCAGCGGCGTATATCACCACCAGGACCAGCGTCAACAGCATGCGAGCAGGCAAGGATGCGATCTTCATGCGGTTTTGGCATGTCCGAGACGAAAGGTCATGAATGGTGCCGCCGATCAAGTAAATGTCACGTTAAGTGGCGGTGCTTTGCCGTCCGCGCTACGTTCTGCCGTTCTTCCTGACTACAATTCCCGCATGGGGATCGGCTCACTCGACATCACGCCCACGCTGGCGATACCGGACGACGAATTGGTCGAACGATTCGTGCGCGCGAGCGGTGCGGGTGGCCAGAACGTCAACAAGGTGTCCACGGCAGTGGAACTGCGTTTCGATCTCGCACACTCTCCGTCGCTGCCGGAGCCCGTGCGCGAGCGTCTGCTTGCCAAGCGTGACCGACGCATCACCGACGATGGCGTGCTGATTATTGATGCGCAACGCTTCCGCACCCAGGAACGCAACCGACAGGATGCGCGTGAGCGCTTGGCCGCTTTCATCGCCACGGGCTTGGTCGCGCCGAAGAAACGTGTCGCCACCAAGCCTTCCCGCGCGGCCAAGGCGCGCCGCTTGGACAACAAGCGCGAACGCAGCCAGATCAAGCGAGGCCGCTCGCAAAAGAACCAATGGGAGTAAACCGATTGAGCGACACCCGCGATGTCATCCCCGCTATTCCACCCAACATGCCGCAGGTGCCGCCGAACCGGTTCACCCGCTGGCTGGGGCGCAGTTTTCTGCGCCTGTTCGGCTGGCGCGTCGTCGGCACGCTGCCGGACATCCCCAAGCTGGTGATGATCGTGGCACCGCATTCATCCAACTGGGATGGTCTGTGGGGCATGGCCGCCAAGATCGCGATGGGGCTTGAAGTGCGGGTGCTGGGCAAGGCGCAGTTGTTCTGGTGGCCGCTCGGCCCGCTGCTGGCCAGGTTGGGCGTACTGCCGATCGATCGCAGTTCGCCGCAAGGCACGGTGGAGCAGGCCATCACGCTGATCAAGCGCTCCGACCGCATGTGGTTCACCCTGACGCCGGAAGGCACTCGCAAGAAAGTGCAGAAGTGGAAAAGCGGTTTCCTGAAGATCGCCCGGCGAGCCGACGTGCCGATCCTGATGGCGTATTTCCACTACCCCGAGAAGATCGTCGGCATCGGCGATGTCTTCTACACCACAGGCGACGCCGAGGCCGACATGGCCAAGATCCGCGAGTGGTACCAGCCGTGGCAGGGCAAGAACCGCGGCACGGTTTAATTGCGTCGCGGCGCGGGCCGATATGGGAAACTTGGGCACGCTCTTTGGGAATAGCAAAATGACGCTGCCGAATCGCCTTGCCCGCAAGACTCTCGCTCTCACGCTGATCATGGCCGTTGCACCGGCATGGGCTGCCTCGCCGGTGCTGGTCATTCACGGTGGTGCCGGCGTGATGCGCAGTGGCATGACGTCAGAGGATGAGGCAGCCGCTCGCGCGGCATTGGAACAGGCGTTGCTTGCCGGCCATGCCCGCTTGACCGAGGGCAAACCGGCGTTGGATGCGGTGACTGCGGCGATCACCGTGCTGGAAGATGCCCCCATGTTCAACGCGGGCAAGGGCGCGGTGTTCACCCATGACGGCAAGAATGAGCTGGATTCGGCCATCATGGACGGCACCACGCGGCGGGCAGGCGCGGTGGCGGGAGTGCGTCGGGTTAAGAATCCGATCCTGCTGGCGCGCGCGGTGATGGAAAAATCCAAGCACGTGATGATGGTGGGCGAAGGTGCGGAAGCCTTCGCCAGGGAAAACGAGATCACGCTGGTGGATCCTTCTTATTTCCGCACCGAGAAACGTTGGCAGCAGTTGCAGAGGGCACTGAAAGAAGAAGCCGCACGCGAGGCACACACCGACATTGAAACCGCCAAGTATTTCGGCACGGTTGGCGCCGTGGCGTTGGACAAGCAGGGGCGTCTGGCTGCGGGCACTTCGACCGGCGGCATGACCAACAAACGCTACGGCCGCGTGGGCGATGCACCCATTATCGGCGCCGGCACATATGCAGATGCGCAATGCGCAGTATCTGGCACGGGCTGGGGCGAGTTCTACATTCGCGCGGTGGCGGCACATGACATTTGCGCGCGTGTGAAATACGCCGGCGAAGGCATTCGTCAGGCGGCGGAGGGCGTCATCAACCAGGACATCCCGAAGGCCGGTGGCGACGGCGGCGCCATCGCGTTGGCCGCCGACGGCAGTTTCGCGCTGCCATTCAACACCGAGGGCATGTATCGCGGCTGGATCGGTGCCGATGGGGTGCCGCATGTGGCCATCTACGCGGAAGATACGCCTGAAGATCGGGGCACTGAATGAGGTGCATTGGGTCGTAGCAGTGACTGGCGCTGCACAGCTTCTCAAACAGTCAGCAATCGGAGACCCAAGCTTTCGCATGCTTTGAAGATAGCGTGCGGCCATTGTTGCGTACGCGGCCATGGCGAAGAATCCGCCGCATCCTGCTGCGATTCGGTGAATCTTATGGGGTATCCGCAAGCAAGCCCCGAACATGTGGAATTCTTCCGTGAACATGGCTACCTGGTAGTCAGGAACCCGATTCCGCAGGCCGATCTGGATCAATTAGAGCGCTATTGCGATCTGCTGATCGAACGGAAACATGAATTGGCTAACGACTGGGCGTGGACGGTCGGCGAAAGCAAGGAAAACCGCTCGTTCCGCATCGTTCAATCGTCGCCTACCAAAGTCTGGCCAGAGATTGCCGGACAGCCGTATCGCCAGTGGTTGGCGGCTTTCTCGTCGAGTCTGATGGGATTGGACATGGCGTTCTGGTACGACCAATTCCTGGGCAAACCGCCCGGCAACAGCGCGCCCACGGATTGGCATCAGGACGAAGGCTATTGGGGCCGCAATCTTTACGACGCAGGCATCACCGGTTGGATTCCCTTGCAGGATGTCGATACGGCCAACGGCTGCATGCACTTCATCGATCGCGGCCACACATTGGGTGTGCTGCCGCACCGCTTGGTGGAAGGCGTGCAAAGTGATCTGCTGACCTGCGACGTAAACGAACGCGACATGGTGGCATGTCCCATGCATCGCGGTGATGTCGCGTTCCATCACTCCAAAACGCCGCATATGAGCACCGCCAATCTGGGCACCGGCTGGCGCAAAGCGGTGACCAATCACCTGCAGCGACGTGGTGCTGGCGGCGAAGGCGATCACTACCCGTGGCGGGTGAAGGTCAATCAGCGCACAGGCGAGCGCATTGCTATCGGCATGAGTACGCCGGAAGAAAAATAGGCGGTAGTAATGCGCGGGTCAGCGCTCGGAATGCCCGCTGTCGTCATAGCTGCGGCGGGTGAACAAATCGGGCTGGATCAGTTCGATGAAGGCGCGCGCCTGCGGTGACAGATATTTGCCCTTGCGTACCACCACGCCGTAGCTGCGCGAAGGAAAATAGTCGCTGAGCGAACGCGCGGTCAGGCGGCTGCGGTCGGCTTCGGTCAGGCAGATCGAAGTGACGATGGAGATGCCCATGCCCATCGCAACGTACTGCTTGATCACCTCCCAGCCGCCGACTTCCAGTGCCACGGTGTAGGGCACGCGGTTCTGCTGGAACACCAGGTCCACCAGCCGGTAAGTGATCTGGCGCTTGGGCGGCAGGATCAGTCCGTAGGTCGAGAGATCTTCCAGCTTCAGCTTGGATTTCTTCGTCAACGGGTGGTCCAGCGGTGTGATCAGCAGCGGCTCGAACCGGTAAACCGGCGCGTAGCTGAGATCGGCTGGCACATCCAGGACCGAGCCGATCGCCAGGTCCACCGCGTCCGAGCGCAGCAGATCGGTGCCGTCGGCGGTGATGGCGTTATGCAGGGTCAAGCGGACATCCGGGTGCTCCCGGCGGAAGTTCTCAACGATCTTGGGTAACAGATACAGGATGGTGGAACTGTTGGCCGCGATGTTCAGTTCGCCGGCGTCGAGCCCGCTGACCTTGTCGTGGAACACGGTTTCCAACCCATCGATGCCTTCGACCAGTGGCTGAGCCAGTTCGAACAGCACCTGGCCTTCCCGGCTGGGCGCCAGGCGGCGGCCGCTGCGTTCGAACAGCTTCACCCCCAATTCCCGCTCCAGCGCCTGCAACTGCAGGGTGATAGCGGGTTGGCTGACGAAAAGCGCCTCCGCGGCCCGCGAAACTGACCCCAGGCGCACTGTCTGGCAGAACGCCCGGAGCGGTTTCAGCCGGTCGGACTTGTAGGGAAAACGCAGCGTGGGCGGGGCTTTGTCGATGTTTGGATGATCAATATAAGTTAGGCTTATTTAATGCATTGATAAAACTGTGTTGTCAAATATATCGGTGGAGGAGCAGATTACAAGCCAGCAACAGTAGGAGACCTGCTCATGTCCGCCACCGCTTTCGCTTTGTCTCATTCCCGGGAAACCGGGCCCGGCAGACCCACGCCAGGTATCACTCTGACCACCAACCTGGTGGGGCAGGACAGCCTGCTTCCGCCGGCAGCCTTGGCGCTACTGGTCTCATTGCATCGTGCGATTGAGCCGGAGCGACAGGAGCGTCTGGCGAAGCGCCGTGAGCGCCAAGCCTATTTCGACGCGGGCGGTTTGCCCGATTTCCGCGAGGACACTCGCAACATCCGCGACGGCCATTGGAAAGTAGCGCCGCTGCCGGCCGCGCTGCGAGACCGTCGGGTGGAGATCACCGGGCCGGTAGACCCCAAAATGGTTATCAACGCCTTGAACTCGGGGGCGAAGGTGTTCATGGCGGATTTTGAGGATTCCACGTCGCCGACCTGGAATAACCTGTTGACTGGCCAGCGCGCGCTGATCGGCGCGGTCGCTGGAGACCTGACCTTCACCGCCCCGTCTTCTGGCGGCGCGTCGGGAAAGAAATACGCGCTGAAGCCGCTGGAAGAACAAGCCGTGCTGCTGGTCCGCCCACGCGGCTGGCACCTGGACGAGAAACACGTGCTGATCGACGGCGCGCCGATCGCGGGTGGCTTGTTCGACCTGGCGGTGTTCGCCTTCCACAACGCCAAGGCGCTGGCCGCCAAGGGCCGCGGCCCGTACTTCTACCTGCCCAAGCTGCAAAGCATGGAAGAAGCGGCGCTGTGGGAAACCGCGCTGTCGCATATCGAAGCCTCGCTGGGGCTGCCTCAGGGCCAGATGAAGGTCACTGTGCTGATCGAGACGCTGCCGGCGGTGTTCGAGATGCACGAGATTCTGTACGCGCTGCGCGATCGCATCGCCGGCCTGAACTGCGGGCGCTGGGACTACATCTTTTCCTATCTGAAGACCTTCCGCAGGCACCGCGACAAAGTGTTGCCGGAACGCGGCCAGGTAACGATGACGCAGCCGTTCCTGAAGGCCTATTCGGAACTGCTGATCCAGACTTGCCACCAGCGCGGCGCGCATGCGATGGGCGGCATGGCCGCGCAGATTCCCATCAGCAACGACGAAGCCGCCAACGAGCAGGCGATGGCGCGCGTGCGCGCGGACAAGCTGCGCGAAGTCATCGCCGGACATGATGGAACCTGGGTGGCGCACCCGGCGCTGATCCCCATCGCGCGCGCCATCTTCGACGAACGGATGCCAGGTCCGCATCAGCATCAGGTGCTGCGCGAAGACGTCCTGGTGACGCGCGAAGATCTGATCACACCATCCACCGGCACCATCACCCGCGCGGGTTTCGAAGGCAACGTGGAGGTCTGCGTGCGCTACCTGGCCGCATGGTTGGATGGCAACGGTTGCGTACCGATCCACTGGCTGATGGAAGACGCCGCCACGGCGGAAATATCGCGCACCCAGTTGTGGCAGTGGCTGCACAACAGCGGACTGCACCTGGCCGATGGCACAGCGATCGACTTCGGTCTACTGGAGCGCACGTTGGCGAATCTGCCGGCCAAGCTGGGCGACATCAACGCAATTCCAGGTGGCCGCCGGATCGATGAAGCCATTGCCCTGCTGGATGAGCTGACCCGCAGCGACGAGCTGGCCGAATTCCTGACGCTGCCCGCATACGAACGTATCGATTGATCTTGATTTTATTGATCTCGCTTTTGTAGGAGCGGCGTCCCGCCGCGAGCTCTTCGTCTCTACCGCAACCCGCCAGAAAGAGTTCGCGGCGGGATGCCGCTCCTACATGGCTTTCCCTTCTTTGCATCACAACACGGAACTATCGCCATGACCCAACTGCCGACTGCCCAACAAATCCAGAAAGACTGGGACACCAATCCGCGCTGGAAAGGCATCACCCGCAACTACGCCGCGGCCGACGTGGTGCGCTTGCGCGGCACCGTGCCGGTCGAGCACTCCATCGCCAAGCTGGGCGCGGAAAAGTTGTGGAATTATCTTCAGACCGAAGACTTCGTCAATGCACTGGGCGCACTGACGGGCAACCAGGCCATGCAGCAGGTGAAAGCCGGCTTGAAAGCCATCTACCTCTCCGGCTGGCAGGTGGCGGCCGACGCCAACCTGGCCGGTCAGATGTATCCGGACCAGTCGCTATACCCGGCTGACTCGGTCCCCGCCGTGGTCAAGCGCATCAACAACACGCTGCTGCGTGCGGACCAACTGCATCATGCAGAAGGCGACGACAGCATTGACTTCCTGCAGCCCATCGTGGCCGATGCTGAAGCCGGCTTCGGTGGCGTGCTGAATGCGTTCGAGCTGATGAAGGCGATGATCGAAGCCGGCGCCGCGGGCGTGCACTTCGAAGACCAACTGGCCAGCGTGAAAAAGTGCGGCCACATGGGCGGCAAGGTGCTGGTGCCGACGCGTGAGGCGGTGGAAAAGTTGAACGCAGCCCGCCTGGCCGCCGACGTCTGTGGCGTGCCCACCTTGCTGGTCGCGCGCACCGACGCCGAAGCCGCTGACTTGTTGACCAGCGATGTCGATGACAACGACAAACCCTTTGTCATGGGCGAGCGCACGGTCGAAGGTTTCTACAAGACCCGCAACGGTCTGGACCAAGCCATCAGCCGGGGCCTGGCGTACGCCCCTTACGCCGATCTGGTGTGGTGCGAAACCGGCAAACCGGACCTGGAGTTCGCGCGCAAGTTCGCCGAAGCCATTCATGCCAAATTCCCCGGCAAGTTGTTGGCGTACAACTGCTCACCCAGCTTCAACTGGAAGAAGAACCTGGACGACGCGACTATTGCCAGGTTCCAGAAGGAAATCGCCGGCTACGGCTACAAGTTCCAGTTCATTACCCTGGCCGGCTTCCATGCATTGAACTACTCCATGTTCAACCTGGCCCACGGTTACGCCCGCCGCCAGATGAGCGCATTCGTAGAACTGCAGGAAGCCGAATTTGCCGCCGCCGACCGCGGCTTCACCGCAGTCAAGCACCAGCGCGAAGTCGGCACCGGCTACTTCGATGCAGTCACCCAGGCGATTCAGCAGGGTCAGTCATCGACCACGGCGCTGAAGGGCTCCACTGAGGAGGAGCAGTTCCACGGCGAAAAGGCCGCTTGACGGCGAGGTGCGTTAGCCGCCATTTTTTGATCAAAGGATGGACCAACTTACCGTGGATTGCTCGCATGAAAGTATGGGCGCGTGTGTCGGCCATTATCCGCGGCGATGTGTGGCTGCCAGATATCGGCGCCGAATCACCTTACAGTCGGTTGGTGCGGTGAGGCTGGTATGGAGACCTCAATGTGTGGATTGCTCGCTGCGACCACCCCGGGCCAGAACCCTAGCCAGGGTCTGACAGCCAGGAGCATCGGCGAGATCTTCCTCTCAAGAGAATTGTTGGCCGCTGCGGTGAGCGTTGCATAACTGAGCAAGCTGGATAGCAGAAAAACAATTCCCACTCTGAGCCAAAAGGCTTCGATCAAGGGCCTCATCCACATCGCTATGCCGAGAAGGGCATAAAGCATCGCCCCGTAGGAGAAGACCTGAACCGCCGTCTGAAACATCTCGGATGCAAACTTCAGTGCATCAATAACAGCGCTTGCAGTAGCAATGCACGTGCAGAACACAAACCACTGCTTTGCTAGCGACAGCCAGCGCCTAGTGAGCTTACGATCCAGAGAGGCGGCGGATCTGAATGCGATCAAAAGGGCAGCTATTGGAGTTGCTCCGAACGCGAATAGCCGCACCTGTTGGAAGCCAAGGCTCATGAGAAAAAAAAGAATCAATGATCCCAAGGTTGCGGCGCCATAGAGGTGCCGCGGATCGACTCGAAGTTGTCTGAAAACCATCACTGCTGCACGGTTACGACACTGCCGACAATTACCGTTCCGGACCTCACCCCAATGCCGCCGTTTGGTCGAACAATGAGGAGGCCGTGGCTGTTGAGCCACCCCAGCCCTCGATTGTAGTCCGGCGCATTGCGAGCTTCGGGGCGCTCGTACGAAGAGTAATCCACTTGAACGGGCGACTGGCTGCTGGTGTAGATGAGATTACCTGCCGAATCTCGGACTTCCGCTACGACAAGCGACTGAGTTGCGGACTGGTGGTCGACCTTGGCCACAGTGCCATCGGGAAACCGGAAGGTGATCCGGATGGCGAACTCCTCTCCGGTATGGAGTTTCTTGCCAGACTCGATAACAAGCTTGGCGTAAAAACTTCGCCTGTCGCCCGCATCAGGCCAGTTATCAACGTTCTTTGCCCATTGCAAGAGCGCCTGACGGGCTGATCCATCGCGCGTAATATCAAACCCGCTCTGAGGAAAGTGCGGCGGCACGGTTGTAGGCTGAGCAGCAGCCGTATAAACGTTGAAATCAACAACTGTCGCGCCACCGGCCTCGCGATAGGCATCTGAGTAGGCCATGAACTCCATGGCCCGTTCTTCGGTGACTGACATGGGTGTTACTACCCAGTCCATCGGATAGACCCAAATGGGAGTGAGATCTACCCAGTATGCGTTGAGCTGGCCGGTAGCACGGTTTCCCACGTGTACGAGATGGAGGCCCGAAGTTTTTGCTCTTTCTTGCATCTGTGCGCTGGTGCAGCCATCGCATAGGGCTACGTTTGCTGTTTCTTGGGCGCTGGCTCGCCCGCTTGCCCCTGCCAGAAAGATCATCATCGGAACGGCTGGCGTCCAGAGAGCATGCCGCCTACTTTGTACATACCGCGTCATAGCAACTTCTCCATTGAAATACAGAGCAAACGGTCCGTAGACGCTCACGTTTGCGCATTCAATGTCGACTGCCATTTTTGCCGAATCAATGGATATTTCTCGAAAAAATACCGGCGCACATACCTTCTTCCCGGTGCTGTCAGGTAGCTCCGTTCGCCGCACCCCGGTCTACCCGCCGATATCCCAGAGCTTCCGTCAAATGCGGCGTTTGGATGTGCGCGGAGTTGGCCAGATCGGCGATCGTGCGCGCGACACGCAGAATGCGGTGCATGGTGCGGGCCGAAAGCTGCAGGTGTTCAATCGCATTTTCCAGCAACGCCTGATCGCATGGCTGCAACCGGCAATGCAACATGGTGTCTGACTGACCGAGCTGGGCGTTGACTTTGCCATTGCCGTTGCGGCCAGTTTGCAAGGCCCTTGCCCGCACCACTCGTTCGCGCACGCTGACCGTGGGCTCACCGTCGGGAGCATCCGGTCGAAGTTCCTGCGGCGGCAGGCGCGGCACTTCCACGTGCAGATCGATCCGGTCCATCAACGGCCCGGAAATTTTCGCACGATAGCGACGAACATTCTCCGGGCTGCAGCGGCAGCGGCCGCTGGGATCGCCTGCCCAGCCGCAAGGGCAGGGATTCATGGCGGCCACCAATTGAAAGCGCGCCGGAAACTCGGAGCTGCGCGCGGCACGCGATACGGTGACCGTGCCTGATTCGAGCGGCTCACGCAGAACCTCCAGTGCACGCCGGTCCCACTCCGGCAATTCGTCCAGGAAAAGGACGCCATGATGTGCCAACGAAATCTCGCCGGGGCGCGGCTCCGCACCGCCACCTACCAAAGCCACCGCGCTGGCGGTGTGGTGCGGGGCGCGATAGGGACGTTGCCTCCATCGCGCCGGGTCCAATCCCCGCCCGCTGATCGAAGCGATGGCGGCGCTTTCCAGAGCTTCCGCTTCGCTGGCTTCCGGCAACAGCCCCGTAAGCCGAGAAGCCAGCAGCGTTTTCCCACAACCGGGCGGACCGATAAGAAGTAGATGATGGTTGCCCGCCGCAGCCACTTCCAGCGCACGGCGCGCATGCATCTGGCCGCGCACGTCGGCCATGTCCGGAACTTGCGTCGGTTGCGGCGGCGGCGCTTCAGCTGCGGGAAGCATCTTGGTGCCGATCAGTGCCGCGCAAACCTCCAGCAGCGTGCGTGCGGTATATGCGTTCACCTCGCGTGCCAGTGCGGCCTCCGCACCGCTGCCGATCGGCACGATCAGCTTATGTCCGGCGTTTGCCGCTGCCAGTGCGGCAGGCAATACACCATCCACCGTTCGCAGTTCTCCGGTCAGCCCCAATTCGCCCAGGAACTCGTACTCGTCCAACGCCTCGCGAGGGATTTGTCCGCTGGCGGCGAGAATGCCCAATGCGATAGGCAGATCGAAGCGGCCGCCGTCCTTGGGAAGATCAGCGGGTGCAAGATTGACGGTGATGCGGCGGGAAGGAAACTCGAACTGCGAGCACAGGATGGCGGCGCGGACACGGTCGCGCGATTCGCGCACGGCGGCTTCCGGCAAGCCGACGATATTCGTCAACGGCACTCCCCCTGATAGGTGTACCTCAACCCGGACCGAAGGCGCGCGCACGCCCGCGCGTGCACGGCTGTGCACCAACGCCAGACTCATGAAAGTCTCAGTTCGGGTCGGGTTTGGCGGCGGCGGCTTGGGCTTCCAAAGCCTGTACCGTGCGCTCTAGCGCTTCCAGCTTTTCGCGCGTGCGCAACAGCACCGCGCGCTGGACCTCGAACTCTTCACGGGTGACCAGATCCAGCTTTGACAAACCCGTTTGCAGCGCGCTCTTGAACGTTTGTTGCAGTTCTTCCTGCGATTCACGCAGGCCAGGTGGTACCAAATTGCTGAGGCGGCGGGCTAGGTCGTCGATGTGGTTCAGGTCGATCATGAGTTTCTCCGGCAGTCCGGCCAGCTTGTCCATACCGCAAGGGCAGCGCCATCAGCGTTCGCTGTGCGGTGCTGTCGGGAAAATCCGATGCTCGCCGCGCCGTCATTGAACCGCACCCCCGCTTCACCTGCAACTGCGTCGACTTCAATGGGCCTGCCTCAGCAAAGCCTGATCAATCGGGCCGACCCCAATCAGGTTATCCTGCCGCCAGCGTACAAAGGGAGCACCCTGCATGAAAATGATCATGGCCATCATCAAGCCCTTCAAGCTGGACGATGTGCGAGAAGCGCTGGCCGAATCTGGTATTGCCGGCATCACCGTCACCGAAGTGAAAGGATTCGGTCGCCAGAAGGGCCACACCGAGCTCTACCGCGGCGCCGAGTATGTGGTCGATTTCCTGCCCAAGGTAAAGGTGGAGGTGGCGGTCACGGACGAGCAGGTGGAGCAGGTGGTGGAAGCCATCGTCAAGGCCGCTGGTACCGGCAAGATCGGCGACGGCAAGGTCTTCGTCTATGAACTGGAAAAAGTGGTGCGGATCCGGACCGGTGAATTGGATGGAGACGCGCTGTGAGGATGGACGAATAGCCCGCAGCAAGTGATCTCACTTCGTGGGCAGGGGATGCCTGGATCCACTGGAAGGCATCCAATGATGGAACTTCACAACAGAAAGGGGATTTGAGTGCGTAACAAGTTGATGATGTTGACAGCGGCAGTGGCGCTAAGCGCCTCCTCATGGGTTTCGGCCCAATCGATAACACTACAGAAAGTGACGCCACTGGCCGAGGAGAACGACATCTCCGACGCTATCAAGGCCGAGTGCAATCTGGGCGAGAAGCTGGCGGATTCCGTCAAGCGAAATTCCTCATTGCCGGTAACACTCGTCGATGGTCCGCTGGATACCAAGGCTGGTCGTGTGTTGCAGATGGAAATCCTGGATTCGGTGAACATGGGCAACGCTTTCATGGGGCGCCAGACCTACACCAAGATACGCGGAACGCTCTATCAGGACGGGAAGAAGGTCGGCTCGTTCAAGGCACGCCGTAATTCGATGGGCGGCGCTTTCGCGGGTTTCAAAGGCGCCTGTTCGGTACTGGGCCGCACCGTCGAAACCCTGGGCAAGGATGTCGGCGGCTGGCTGAAGGCGCCCACTGACGAAGCTGCTTTAGGCGATTGACGCTGGCGCATACGAAAAAAACCCCGCGTGATGCGGGGTTTTTCAATGTCGCGCGTGAAGCGCGTTGGATCTCCGCCACAACGGGCCTTATGATCACCCTCGGGTGGGTCTCGCCCAAAGAAAACAAAGCCGCGCATGGTGAGGCTTTGTTTATCGGATCGCAGCTGATTACTCGCCCAGCGCTTTCGCCACGAATGGCGGAGCCACCATTACACCGGTATGCAGATGCGCGGTGTAGTACAGCGTATCGAAGGACTTGCCACTCGAATCCTGTTGGCGAAAATCGAAGCCGCCATGCTTTCCATCGGCATGTTTGCGCGCCATCGTCACGCTCCACCAGCCAGTGGGATAGCAGGGCTGCGGAAACGGCAGCGTTTTGAAGGTGGTGAAGCCGGCCTTGCCCATTTCGGCGCGCATTTCCTTGATCAGGTCCAGCAGCGCCAGCGGCGATTCGGATTGCTGGACCAGGATGCCGTCGTCTTTCAGCGCGCGGAAGCAGGATTCGTAGAACGACTTGTTGAATAAACCTTCCGCCGGGCCGACCGGATCGGTGGAGTCAACGATCACCACATCCACGCTGCCAGCCGGACAATTGGCCATGTAGGCCACACCGTCGTCGAACAGCAGTTCGGCACGCGGGTCGCCATTGGATTCGCAAAGTTCTGGGAAGTATTTTTCCGACATCCGCGTCACTTGCTCATCGATATCGCATTGAGTGGCACTCTGCACACCTGGGTGCTTCAGCACTTCACGCAAGGTGCCGCAATCGCCGCCGCCAATGATCACCACACGTTTCGGGTCGGCGTGGGTGAACAGAGCCGGATGTGAAATCATCTCGTGATAGAAGAAGTTATCGCGCGTGGTCAGCATCACCGCGCCGTCGATGATCATCAACTTGCCCCAGTCGGTGGTGTTGTAGATCTCGATTTTCTGGAACGGCGACTGCACTTCATCCAACTTGCCGGTGACGCGATAGCCGATGGCCGAACCGGTGGGCTGGAAGTGCTCGATATACCAGTTGTCTTCGTTCGTCATCGCCGTGATTCGCGGTTCAAAGGGGCGCCGATTGTACCGGAACCGGTGTTACAAGCTGGCGGCGATCCTTTAGCATCTGGATATCCAGGGAGACAACGATGCGTTCAATGGAAGCCCGGCGAAGGCTGGTGGAGCGGCTGGAGCGCGAAGTGCACGTGGCGCCCGCGCGCTACCGGCTTAAACTGGCCCTGTTGGCCGCATTGGGCTATGCGGTGCTGGCTGTATCGCTGGCGATGACGCTAGGCGTGGCGGTTTTTCTGGTGCTGTACGTGGTGATTGTTCGCCCGCCGGCGGATCCTATGGTCGTGATCCCGATCTTGATGCTCGGGACGGTCGGCGTCGTTATCCTGCGTGCGCTGTGGATCCGTTTCAGCGAGCCCGACGGGCACCGCCTGCAACCGGGCGAGGCCCCGGGCCTGCGAGAAGAAGTGGAACGGATACGGCGCCAGGTCGGCGCCGAACGCCTGCACGGCATTGTCATCGACGATGCGCTCAACGCAGCGGCTGCCTACGTGCCGAGCGGGGTCGGGCTGTGGAATCAACGGCACTATCTGGTATTGGGATTGCCGTTGTTGCAGCTGCTCAACCGCAGCGAGCTGGCGGCGGTGATCGCGCATGAGTTCGGCCATTTCCATGGCGGCCATGGGCGCTTCGGTGCCTGGATCTACCGGCTGCGCAGCAGCTGGTATCGGTTGATGGAAGGCGTGGCCAGCGGCGGCTGGTCGGTGGGGCAGCTGCTGGGACTGTTCTTCCGCTGGTATGCGCCTTATTTCGACGCTTACAGCTTTGTGCTGGCCCGCCGCCAGGAATATGCAGCCGACGCGGTGGGCGCGGCGGTCGCGGGAGAACGGGCGATGGCAAGTGCGCTGGTACGGGTAGGGCTTGCAGCCGACTGGTTGCAGCGCGACTTCTGGCCGGGCGTGCATCGGTCGGAACAGGACCAGTCCTACCCGCCGGCGCATGTCCACGGCCGGCTATCGTCCGCGATACGCGAGCACCGGCGCACTCATGAGGGCGCACCGCGCTGGTTGCTGGAGCGCGATGCCGGCTTGGACGATACGCATCCCACATTGGCCCAGCGGCTCAATGCACTCAAGATCATGATTGCGCCACGCCCGGATTCTGCAAGCGATCATTCCGCGGCGGACCTGCTGGGAGAAGTTCTGCATGAAAAGCTGGAGCAGCGTTTCAGTCGCGAGTGGCACGAGGCGGCAAAAAGAGAGTGGGAGGCGCGTCACCGACAATGGGAATTGGAGCGCCGTCGGCTGACAGAGCTGGAAGCGCACAACGAGCGCTCGCCCGCCGAATGGGTGGAATATGCAGCGTTGGCTGAAGCACACCGCCTGGCCCAGGATGCGCTGACGTTGTACCGGGAAGCCTTGGCCAGATCGCCGTCCCACGTTTGGACCCGATATCGGTTAGGAGCGCTTCTGCTGAAGCGCGGAGACGAAGCGGAAGGCATCGAATGCTTGCAGCGCGCAATGGAGTCGAATGCGGCGGTGATCGAGCCCGCACTCCAAAGTTTGGAAGAACATGCGCGAACGCAGCCGGATGACAGCAACGTATTCACGGTCATGGCGGCGCTGCGTAAACGCTACGGCGCTGGCATCCACGACGGAAACCGGCTGGAAACCGATGCCGAGTGGTTGCCGCATGCGTTGGACGCCGTGCAAATGCAGGGCATTGCCCGCGTATTCCGCGGCTTCGAGAAGATCGCCGAAGCCTGGATCGTCCTTCAGCCCGCTGGCGGCACATCGGCGCTGCCGCATTATCTGGTGCTGGTGCGCTGGACTGGGTCGGTGGTCAGCGAGTCCGTTGGCCTGGAGCGGCTCGCCGATCAGTTGCGATTGCCCGGCACCTTCACCATCGTCACCACCACCACGCAGGCGGCATTGGCGCGGCAAATAAGATCCAAAGCGGGTGAACCGGCGTATCAGCGGCCCCGGTAACCGGAGTGCGACATCCGCAGCGGTAGAATGCACACCTTCTTGTTCTGTCCGAGCCGCCGCAATGACTCACTGGTCCATCGACCAAGCCCGCAAGACCTATTCCATCCCGCATTGGGCGGAAGGGTATTTCGACGTGGATGGCGCCGGCCGCATCGTGGTGTCCCCCCAGGGTGCACAAGGGCCGCAGATTCCACTGCCTGAAGTGGTGGATGCCGCGCGTGCCAATGGCGCAAAATTGCCGCTACTGGTGCGCTTTCCGGACATCCTGGGCGATCGCCTGGGCAAGCTTCAGTCCGCGTTCGCGCAGGCGCAGAGCGAGTGGGAATATCCGGGCGGCTATACCGCCGTCTATCCCATCAAAGTCAACCAGCATCGCGGTGTGGCCGGCACCCTGGCCTCCCATGCCGGCGAAGGCTTTGGCCTGGAAGCGGGCAGCAAGCCTGAGCTGATGGCCGTGCTGGCGCTGTCGCGTCCAGGCGGGCTGATTGTGTGCAACGGCTACAAGGATCGCGAATACATCCGCTTGGCACTGATCGGCCGCAAGCTGGGATTGCAGACCTTCATCGTGGTGGAGAAGCCTTCCGAGCTGCCGTTGGTGATGGAGGAGGCGCGTGCCCTGGGAGTACGCCCCGGTCTTGGCGTGCGTATGCGGCTGGCGTCGCTGGGCGCAGGCAAGTGGCAGAACAGCGGCGGCGACAAGGCCAAGTTCGGCCTTAGTCCGCGCCAGGTGCTGGATATGTGGAAATACCTGCGCGACTCCGGCATGGAAGATACGTTGGGCCTGCTGCATTTCCACATGGGCTCGCAGATTTCCAATGTGCGCGACATCGCCAATGGCATGCGCGAAGCGACGCGCTATTTCGTCGAACTATCCAAGCTGGGCGCGACGATCAGTCATGTGGATGTCGGCGGTGGTCTGGGTATCGACTACGAAGGCACGCGTTCGCGCAGTTACTGCTCGATCAACTACGGCCTGAACCAATACGCCTCCAATATCGTGCAGCCGTTGGCCGAGGCCTGCGAGCAGCACGGGCTGGCGCCGCCGCGCATTGTCACCGAATGCGGACGCGCGATGACCGCGCACCATGCGGTGCTGGTCGCCAACGTGTCGGAGGTGGAGCGCGCGCCAGAAGGCCGTGTTCCCCCGGCGCATGAGGACGAGCCGGCGGTCATCCGTCACTTGCGCGAGATTCATGGCGAACTGGACGCGCGTCCGGCGGTGGAACTGTTCCATGAAGCGCAGCACCACCATAGCGAGGGCTTGTCGCTGTATGCGCTGGGGCAGATCGATCTGACCCACCGGGCGCGCATCGACGATCTTTTCTACGCCATCGCCCATGCCGTTCGCGGCCGGCTGAGCAGCGACGAGCGCAGCCATCGCGATCTGCTAGACGAGTTGAACGAACGCTTGGTGGACAAGTACTTCGTCAACTTCAGCGTGTTCGAATCCATTCCCGATGTGTGGGCCATCGATCAGGTGTTCCCGATCGTGCCGATCGAACGGCTGGACGAGACGCCCGATCGCCGGGGCATGATCGCCGATATGACCTGCGATTCGGACGGCATGGTGAAGACTTACGTCGAAAACGAGGGGTTGGATTCCTCGATGCCGCTGCACAGCCTGAAATCCGGAGAGAGCTATCGCCTCGGCATTTTCCTGGTAGGCGCCTATCAGGAAATCCTGGGCGACATCCACAACCTGTTCGGCGATACCGATGCGGTGGAAGTCAGCGTCGATGCCGGTACCGGCTATCTCCTCAACCAGCAGCGCCGTGGCGATACCACCGACGTGATGCTGGATTACGTGGGCTATCGGCTGGACGATCTACGCGCGGTCTACGCTGAGCGGGTGGCGAACGCACAGCTGCCTGCCGATGAATCGAAGATGCTGTCGGAGGCGCTGGAAGCCGGATTGACGGGCTATACCTATCTTTCGGACGAACCCTTGGCGTAGTTCATTCCTGTCGAAAGGAGGCATGCTCGTCCCTTCTCCCCCCGGGAGAAGGTGGCGCGCAGCGACGGATGAGGGCATGGGATGTCCGCTTGTAGCGAATTTGGCGAGCCAGTCGGTGCCGTTCCCTCATCCGCCCTCCGGGCACCTTCTCCCGGAGGGAGAAGGAAGCATGCGCGCTCCGAGAGAGTGAAGCAGACTACTTCCGTGCCACCTGAAATCCCGCGAACGATTGCGTCACCGGCATCAATTCAAGCCGGTTGATATTGAGGTGTGGCGGCAGCGTGGCGACCCAGTAGAGGGTATCGGCGATGTCCTCGGCGGTCATTGGCTGGGCGCCGGTGTAGAGCTTGTCTGAAGCTTGCTGGTCGCCGTGCGTGCGCACCAGGGTGAATTCGGTTTCGGCCATGCCCGGTTCGATGGAGGTCACGCGCACGCCAGTGCCGTGCAAATCCGAGCGCAGGCCCAGCGAGAACTGGGTTACGAAAGCCTTGGTGCCGCCGTAGGTATTGCCGCCCGGGTAGGGATAACTGCCGGCGATGGAGCTGATGTTGATGATGGCGCCTTTACGCGCGATCAGCGCAGGCAGTAGCCGATGCGTCAGCGTAACCAGGCTGGTGACGTTGGTGTCGATCATGGTGCGCCAATCGTCCAGGCTGGCGCTCTGCGCGGGGGCGGTACCCAGCGCCAGGCCGGCATTGTTGATCAGCAGATCAATGTCGCGAAACGCCTCGGGCACCTCTGCCAATGCGGCATCCATCGCGGCTTCGTCGCGGATATCGAAATGGGCCGCGTGGACCTTGTCGGCACCTAGTTCGTCTACCAGCATTTGCAGGCGGTCCGCGCGGCGACCCGTCGCGATCACACGCCAACCCGCATTGGTGAAACGCCTGACGGAGGCGGCACCAAAACCCGAGGTGGCGCCGGTGATGAGAACGGTTCGTGTCATGGTGATGGGGAATAGGGAGCGGGGAATAGGGAAAGGGAAAGCGCGAGGCTAGCGAAGATCGTGAGCAGGGTCGCGGGGCGCAGCAGTACCGCCTTTTTGCTTCTACAGATTCTCGTTTCCCGATTCCCCATTCCCGACTCTTTCGCTCACTGCGCCTTGATGGCCATCGCCGGCAGTCCGCCATCGGCGAGTTTCTGTTTGGCATCGGCCAGTTCGCTGGCGGTGCCGTACGGCCCCATGCGCACCCGATACACGGTTTTGCCATTGATCCGCGCCGACTCCACGCGCGCACCCAGGCCCAGTAAAGCGATCTTGGCCTTGGCGGCTTCCGCATCGCCAGAAGCGCCAAACGCGCCGGCCTGCAGGACGTAGCGCGCGCCGGTGTTGGCGCTGGCGATGGTAGTAGCGGTACTCGTTTCTGCTGGCTTGCTGGGCGTCGCGGCCGCTGTGGTCGTTGCTGCCGATGTACTGACCGGCGTCGGCCGGCTTTCCGACGTCTCCGTCACAGGCGTTGGATTGCGGGGAAGCGTCGGCGCTGGCGGTGCCACCGGAGTGTCGTTGCCGGCGGTCAGCAGCGCGCGCGCGCGGCGTGCTTCTTCCTCACGCGCGCTGGCGGCGAGCTCCGCATCGGACATCTGCACTTCCTTGCCCGGAAGCAAGGTGTAGAAGTCGTACTGAGTTTCCTTCGGCGCTTCATCCGTCGCCGCAGACTGCTGCGAAGGAGTTGATTCGGGCGCCACCTCTTCCACACTGGTCACGTCTGCCGGCGCTGGCTGTGCGTCCGGATTGGGCTGCGGACGGAAGAAACCGTCGCCGTCTTTTTTCAACAGGCCCGGAGCGATGAAGAAGATGGCGACACCGACCAGCAGCCCAAGCAGCAGCCACACCCAGGCCGGAGTGGCTTGATTGGAATGACGTGTCGCCTGGCTTTTGCCGCGTCTTGCAGCCATTACTTGCTCTCCACTTACATGCGTTCCGGGGCGCTGACGCCCAACAATTCAAGTCCGTTCGCCAACGCCTGCCGGGCCGCCAAGGCCAGCGCCAAGCGCGCGTTGCGCACGGCTGCTTCGTCGATGAGGATCGGCGAGCCGTCGTACCACGTCTGGAAAGCATAGGCCAACTCGCGCAGGTATTGCGCGATCAAGTGGGGCTCCAGGGCCTGCCCTGCGCTTTCGACTGTTTCGGGATAGCGGGAGAGCTCGACCATCAGCAACAGCGATGGTTCGTCGTTCAGTTCATCCAGACCCGTGATGCCCTGTGTCTGATCGTAGGCGTAGCCCTTTTCGGCCGCTTTGCGCATCAGGCTGCAGATACGCGCATGGGCGTACTGCACGTAGTAGACGGGGTTGTCCTTGCTCTGCTCGCGTGCCAGATCGATATCGAACGTGAGCTGCGAATCCGGCTTGCGGGCGATCAGGAACCAGCGGGTCGCGTCGCAGCCGGCCTCCTCGATCAGGTCACGCAACGTGAAGTAGCTGCCGGCGCGCTTGGAAAGCTTCACTTCCTCGCCGCCGCGCATCACCGTGACCATCTGGTGCAGCACGTATTCCGGCCAGCCTTGCGGGATGCCTTCGCCCAGCGCCTGCAGGCCCGCATGCACGCGGGCGAGGCTACCGTGGTGATCGGCGCCCAGTTCAGTAATCGCGCGCTCATAACCGCGCTGCCATTTGGACATGTGGTAGGCGACATCGGGCACGAAATAGGTATACGTGCCGTCCGACTTTCGCATGACGCGGTCTTTGTCGTCGCCAAAGTCGGTGCTGCGCAACCACAACGCGCCGCCTTCCTCGTAGGTGTGACCGGAGGCGATCAGCTTGCGCACCGTTTCTTCGACCTTGTCGTCGGCGTACAGCGAGCTTTCCAGGAAGTAGGTGTCGAAGGACACACGGAACGCGGCCAGATCCAGGTTTTGCTCGCGGCGCAGATAGGCCACGGCAAAGCGGCGGATGGCGTCGAGGTCAGCGGGATTTTTTTCGCCGGTGACGGAATGGCCCTCGAACTCGACCGTGTCGCCATTCAGATAAGCCTGAGCCACATCGGCGATGTACTCGCCGCGGTAACCGTCTTCCGGCCAGTCGGTGCTGTCGGGTGTCTTGCCCAGCGCGCGCGCCTGCACCGACTTGGCCAGATTATCGATCTGCACGCCGGCGTCGTTGTAGTAGAACTCGCGCTTGGTGTTCCAGCCGTTGGCGGCCAGCACCCGTGCGATGCAGTCTCCAATCGCGGCGGCGCGGCCATGGCCGACGTGCAAGGGGCCGGTGGGGTTGGCCGAGACGTATTCCACGCCAACCGTCTTGCCGACTCCCGAGGTATTGCGGCCGTATTTCTCACCTTCCGTCAAAGCGGTGGCGACCTCGCGCCGGTAGGCCCCGGGCGACAGGTGGAAGTTGATGAAGCCCGGACCGGCGATCTGCACCTGGGTGACGTCCTCGCTGGCCGGCAATGCCGCCACCAGCGCGGTGGCAATGGCGCGCGGATTGCTGCGCGCGGCTTTTGCCAGGAGCATCGCGGCATTGGTGGCGAAATCGCCGTGTTCGCGGGTCTTGGGACGTTCGACCACGAACTCTGGGGTAGGCGTATCAGCGGGAAGAGTGCCGGCGTTGCGCAGGGCATCAATGCCCTGAGTGATCAGGGCGCGGAGTAAGGATTTCACGAAGTTTCTACTGGAGCGCGGAAACGGCGATTTTAGCCGAGTGCGGGCGGGCGTGCCCCTTGGAAGCGGGGGGCGGGTGACGCATTTGCTTTGCTTCCCCCTTTATAAAAGCGGGATCGAGGGGTTTGCTTCCCCTCACACCAAGCCCCTGGCCGCCATCGACAGCGGCGGACCATCGCCAATCACAAAATGGTCCAGCAAGCGGATATCCACCAAAGCCAGGGCTTCCTTCAGCTTGACGGTGATGTTGCGATCGGCCGCGGAAGGCTCGGAACAGCCGGAGGGGTGGTTGTGCCCCTTATGTATCATGACGCATAGTTCTGTTACATTCATGCCTATGTTGCCCGGCGAGCCCCGTGTCAGAAGGCTGAGGAATAGGGATGGATCAAGTCGGCCGGTCCTTCTGGTAGGCGAGATGCCGTCCGTTCTCTCGGCACTGTGGGTCCAGGATCTAGCACTTCAGGTCCGGCCTAACACCTTGGATGCATATGCGCGAGACGTGCTCATCGTCTATCGCTGGGCATACCAACGAGATTTATGCCTAGAGACTAGGTTGGGAACACTGCGTGCGCTCAACGGACCTGAGTGCAGAGATATTGCTTCGACCCTGACGTCAGTCGCGAACGTGATGGCCAGTCAGTCGACGATCGAGCGGCGAATAGCTTCCATAAGCTCATTCATCAACTTCAGCTTCGACCTCTTCTCGGAGCTCGCATGTTTGAGCCCGGAACTCCAATTGCAATGCGACCGAAACAAGGCACTTAGTGTTAGGCGTCTTGCGAAACACATGAAGTTCGCCAAGAACAATGCTGCGCCGACGATCCCCTCGCAGGTCCTAAACGGGGTGCAGCAAGCAGCCCTCCAGGACATTATTAGTCCGGAGTCGGATCTCAACCCCTTCAAGAAGCGCCACGTCCGTGTAAGGAATCAGTGCCTAGTTCAGGTCATGCTTGAGACTGGTGTTCGAAGGGCTGAGCTTGTACTGCTGGAGCTCGCTGATGTTTACCTAGGCGCGTCACCAACCATTAGGATCAGATCATCCATCAACGCCGGCGCGAGATGTCGAAGAGATGGTGCCAGTCCCAAAACAAGATCCCGCACAGTTCCAATCACCTCGAAGCTAGCTCGCCGGCTTTCAGGTTATCTGGAACGCGAGCGACTTGAGTTCACGCAGAGAAATCGGCTCTCAGTCCATCTATTCCTTAGTGAGCTAGACGGCCAGAGGCTATCTGTCACTGCAGTGAACCACGTCCTGCGGAAGCTGGGATCAGCAGGAGTCTTTGCGAAAGGAGGCACAAGGCTGCACCCTCACGGGATACGAAGCACCTCCGCAACGGAGGCCCGACGCCTGATGGACGCGGCAGGGAAAGCATCTCACTCCGAACTAGAAGAGAGCCTCTCGTACTTCGGAGGATGGGCGCCTGGAAGCAGGATGGTGAGGCGTTATACCCGCGAAGCGGTCTCTGAAAAGGTCGGAAGGCTGCTTCGAGAGGAGCGTCGCAATAATGATGAATAGCCTGAATGCCATAACTGCCAGGGCCTCTGAGTGGGTGGATCTGGAGCTAGATCCTCTTCCCGCATCTATCGTCACGCCATTTGGACAACGAATTGAACTGTCAGAGAGGTCTGGAAAAATACCCAGGTCAATTGTCTTCGAAATCGTAGGGATAAGGTCAGTTCAAGCCCCATGGAGAAGGGCCTTCCATAGCAATCCCTATGTTGATTGGATTGTGCGTTCCTATCTACTTGATGACCTCCAGTCGAGAGTTTCGCCGACACAACTGCCCTCAATGCGGCGCTGGCTAGGAAGGCTGAAATGCAGGGACAGAGATCCTGAAAAGGTAGCCAGAAGCATCTTCAAGTGGGCCAAGGAGTTCAAGCCTGCGGAGCCAGCTACTGACCAATACTGCGCGTTTCTTGTTTGTAGAAGAATTTACGATTGGGGTCTGTCTGAAGGGCTGCCTGGATTTGACGAACACTACGCGGATGTTCTTTCTGACCTGACCCCTCTTGCGGCATCGAGTGACCATCTAGTCTCCATGCGAGATGTCATAGATGGTCCCTTCACAAGAGCTGAGCTGCATCTGATTGAGCTGGGTCTCAGGAGGCATCCGGACGCAACAAAGCGCCAAATCGGAGCCTTCCTTCTTGCCCGAGACTGGGGGCTCCGGCCTGTGCAGATGTCGCTGATGACGGTTGACGACATCGACAAGGATGAGTTGGGGCCCTTCGTTAGAGTTTGTAGCGTCAAAGGCCAGAAGAGATCCAAGCTTCGGCGATGGCACGCCAACAAAGTCAAGCGCTACATCGCTGATGACACATACGCTGCATTGGTGGAGCTTGCGCTAGAAGCTGAGCTTGCCGTTAGCAAAGTCCGCGAGAATGTCCGTGAACTAGCTGGCTCCGTTGCCGATGAGTTAAAAACCCCATTATTTCCTGTTCGCTCGCGTTCGGCTATCAGCCTACGGCGCATGACTTCTCAGGGAAGCCTCTTGCCATACGCGATGCATGCTTTCTCTCAAAGCGTTGGGAGTGAGATTAGAGCACTTACCCACCTGTTGAAGATTGATAACCCTAGAGCATCTCTTCTTGGCGATCCGGACAGAACGTTACGAATCAACTGCCAGCGCTTGCGACGAACAAAAGGGACGAGCATGGTCCTAAGTGGCAGCAGCATTGAAGACGTCGCGGAGGCCCTCGATCATGAAAATACGGCCAGCGTAAAGCACTATTTCAGATACAACCGCGATCTCCATGCACTAATCAATCAGACGTGCACTAAAAGCCCGGAGATCGCTGCAGCAGTTCGAATGTGGGAAGGTCGGATTGAACACAGAGCTACTTCGGACACGCGGTCGTTTGTTGCTAGTCTGGGTGGATGCACGTTAGAGGGAGTGTGTCCCCATCACCCTACGGTAAGTTGCTATGCATGTCATGCATTTAGGCCGTGGCGGGACGGTAACCACGAAGAGAGCTTGCGCAGCATAGATTCGCTGGCAGGCAAGATCTCGCAGGGCTCATCGGGACCGCTAGTGCTCCAGCTTGAAGCTGCGGCCTATGGAGCGCGCTCCCTGATCCTCGCTCTAACAGAGGATTGTTCAAAATGATCGGGCATAGCTCGCAGGACGTAGTCGAGATCTTACTGGCTGAAGCAAGAGAGGACTTCCAAAGACTCGTAAATGGCAGGACGATTCAGGGGGAGTTTTATGGCTCCTGGAAGTATCGCGGCCAGCTGCTTCACTTCAAAAAGTACACAGAAGGCGATAGAGCAAAGTACGAGAATAGGCACTCAGAAAGTCTGAGCAGTACAGGCGAAAGAATCGCGCGACTGTATGTGCTTGCGGAAATCTGCAAAGGCCTGTCTTTCCAAGCAATCAATCAACGTCTCTTAATGGTTCGACGCTTGGACGCCATAGTCTTGAAGTCCGGTGTGGCGTGGAACAACCTCACGGCTGGACTGCTCAACAGAACCGTATCCGAGCTGCCAGATAAATATACGGGCAAGACAAAGTACAACCGCGCGCGTTCTCTAGTGCATTTCGCAGGATTCATGAATGGGTTGATCATCGAGAGGGATGGGCAACTTCAGAGATTCAATAGGCTATTCATATCTTGGAAGCCAGGGCTAAAAATTGACAATGAGACTCCAGGCGAAATTGCTTCCGAGAGCCACAGGCGGTCTTCAAACGTTTACGAACCGGAACTCCACCAAGCAATCGCGCGTGCACGCCGGGCAGTTCTTGACGACCCGTCTCTTGAGCCGAAAGAGGGATACGATCGGTTGAGAATCGAGCCCTTGGCGTTCAGCTTGGCTCTAGGAATCCGCGTCGGTGCACTTCTCAAGCTCCCGATAAACGCCGTCGAAAGGGAGAATATGGGTGGCGATTCCTTTGTAAGGGTGCCTGCTCTCAAGGGCGAAGACCCCCAAGTGATGGCTGTTCCCGCGATATGGGATGGCGCCATCTGGAGCGCATACTGCTATCTGCTTGAAGCTTGCGCTGAACCCCGCGCGCGCGCGGCGGAGATCGAATCCAACGGCTTCCAATTCTTATTAGAGAAACTCTCATCGCATCGGCGTGCCGCGCCGCTCAGCCACAACGCCAAGTTGCAGCTCCAGGCTGCAAGTCTAGATCCCAAAGACCACTACTTTGTCCAAGAGATAGATGACTGCCTTGGATTGTCGCGGAGAGAGTTCCTAGGAGTGTACAGGTCCAGTGCAGTAAGGATCGCAGAAGTCACCCCCTCGGCTCTTGTGGTATGGATTGACCGGCGTATCGAGCAATGGGATTGGCAACTGTTTCGATGGCCAGCGATAACAGGAGGCCCTTCCGTCTGTAGCGTGTGTAAGTTCTCTGGAGCCTCCAAGGTGACAGTGAATAAGTCACCGTATGCGCAGGAACTTCGCTGCTTTCTGAGAGCCCTCAATCTTGAGGGGACGGCAAGAGATGCAGTACCGTCCGCGGCCGAGCGTGCCAAGTGGTCTGAGTGGTGGGTTAAGGTCAGAAAAAAAATCCTGTCTCATTGGCAGAGGTCACCGGTCCTCGCCGTCGACGTGCGCCTCCTAGTGGAAGCTCTGAAGGGGCAGTACGAGGATGCACTTGAGCGACATTTCGAGGATTCTCTTGAGGAGAGCGACGGAAAGATCAGATCCGTCCGCCAGATGAGAAGTGTGAAGCCCGGAGCGAGAGGAAGGCTAAGTGAGCACTTGATTGTCGTCTGGGACAAGCAATTCAGTGCACGCGCAAAGGTGGGCATACTCCCTATGCCCCTCTTTCGAAGCCAGATCTATTCTTACCTATCTGCGAGTTCCGACAAGACCACCGTGTTCGAGCGTCTTGACATACGGGATGACCAGGGCCTGCACTACTCCTTCGCGCCCCATGCCATTCGCCGCTGGGTTACCACAGCAATGCTCAGGTGGGGAACGTCACAAGACTCAGTAGACCTTTGGATGGGAAGGCAAGTAGGGAAAGCGAGGCAATACGACTACAGGACGCCAGCAGAGAGAGCGGAGAAGCTACGAGAGCTCTACATTTCGCCAGTTAGCCCACCTGACGATTTTCTAGGAAAGAAAGTGGTTGAATGGAGGAGCCGAGGCCTCAAAGATGTCGAGATCCATGCCATGGTCGACAGCAAACTTAGAGCAGTTCACTTTACGCCGTGGGGAAGCTGTTCGCGTGATCTATATGTCTCGCCTTGCGAGAAGGGTCTGATGTGCCTTCGTGGAAACACAGCTGGAGGGCTATGCAAGTCATTTCATATCAATACCCATGATATGGACGCGAAAGCTGAGATCGAGCGGCTAAGGTCCGAACATGTACGGTTACTTGAGACAATTGAACCGAAGGCGGCGCTTCTGCGGAAGAGAATGATTGCGGATCTAAACTACGCTGAGCCGCTAGATCAACATCTTAAGTACATTATCGATGTCATAAACGGTTGTGAGGAGGCTTTGGCTGCATATGACAGAGCTGCTCTAGTCCCTGAGTTCCAGCATGCTTCTGCGTAGAGGCCCTGATCAATGAAAAATCCAAACTGGAAGCTCACAGTATCGGTCGTCCTGGACGATCTTGAGAGGCATCGTGGTGAGGGAGTTCCAACGCTTGACGAGCTTGCCTCGAACGTAGGCGTGTCACGTCAAACCATATGGAGGCACAAAGACATTGTGGAGAGGCTCACGGCCATCCGAAAATCTCGTCTTGGCACTGGACTAGGAACTAGGCGGCGAACGGTCAATGAGCGAATTCGAGCACTAGAAGCTGAAAACGCTGAGCTGAGGGAGGAGAACAACAATCTCCTTTTGAACTTCATGCGAGTAGCGCAGAGGCTGAAAGACATGGGAGTCGATCCATTCAAGATTTTGGGTCCGGGATCGCGTGATCCGACCAGATTGTCTGCTGAGCAACTCGAATAGCGGATCATCAAGATCTGTCCGCATAGCTTGCTATCGCATGGCGTGGATAGGCCGGATTTTGCTTGAGAACAGTTAGATGTCGGCCCTTTGGAGCTGACCCTGCTCTGGATAGAGGGGCCGGTGCCTAAGCTAAGCCACGCCGTAAAGCGGCGTCGGCTTGGATGAGCTGGGGTGCGTTCGGCACTAGGGTGCGATAAACCAGGTCAGCGGTCATTTTTTGACTCCTTTCGAGCTACTCAGAAGGACGGGACGAAAGCATCTTCTAAGTAGTTGAACGCCGTTCCAGCGGGACAACGGACATAGCTGTCCAGGGGTGAAATCCGATCGCGCAGAGGCAGGTCAGCAGCCGAGAAACCCGCTCCTTCTTGGCGCCACGGATCTCACTAATAGTCGTCAGCCCAGAGCGAGAGCTCCGCTCAGACCGGCCTCGACGAAGCGACACCACCTAAACCGCTCTCGCAGTTCGCCCCACGTCATACTATCGGCGAATGTCCACTTCTGAATCCGATACCGCCGCATAATTCACACCGTGAATTAGGCTTTGGAACTTCATTTAGATAGTTGCCTGATCTCGCCCACCTCCGGTGGTTACGTGGGGAATAGACCAAGCCGTTACTAAAAGCGTGCTAATTGCTGGGTCAGTAACGCCATGCTCGGGCCATTGAACTCGAGCGCGCCTATCTAGTCCTTCTTTTTTGCTTGTTTTAGCCACAGGTGAAGTAGCGCGATAGCACCTGGAGCGGAATCGCTAACTGAGCTTGGATAAAGGAAGCTCCGAGAGTGATAGGACGACGAAACAACGGATCGAAAGTTCTTGGCCCTTTCTGGCAACTGATTCGTCTGCCAGGGATCTGGTTTACGCTTAGCGCTGGCCACCAAGAATGGATATAGATGTTCTTCGACTGTCGATCCATCGCGGATATAACCCATCATGATGGCTTCTCGACTTGCCCATGCGTACTGGCCATTCACAAAACGAGATATTCCCTTGCTGCAGTAAAGATCCATGCCCTTACCGGATGCATGATCGATGATCTTGCATTCTACGATTACTGGAAACGAAGGGTGCTTTCCAGTGAGGTAGATTGATAGGTCGGGCCTCTTCTCCAAGTGCGCGCCATCAAAGCTCAACGACTCCTTACCCCGCGCGACAGAAGTCACGAGTTGCGACCAGAGTGGATCGACTTTCCAAAGATTATTTAGCCGTGATTCAATGAGTGCATTGATCTCGGCTTCATTACCTTCGACAACGATCTGACATCCTTCGTCGAGCAGTTCTGACCAAACGCGAGCCACAGTCTCCATGATGACATCGAGATGCGCATCGGCTATCGGCTCAAGTGGAATAGACTGACCCCGAGTAAGCTCAGAAACATGATCTACGCGTGCGCGTATGGCCAAGCTCATTTGGCTTCCTTGCCAGAGAGAAAGTCGATGTGATCCCATATGATGCGCCGTGCGGCGAGTCGCGCCTGACTCGGGCTCCAGTAGCGTGCTTGGTTGAGACGGCCGAGGATGAGGCTATCGGTTTCCTTATCAAAATAAGTTAGCTCTGTTGCAGAAAGTTCGTCGGCAAGACGGATTGCTTGCGCCCAGTCGGCGGGTATGGCGTTCGCACTTGTCGAATGACCAGTGCGACTGAGCAGAATGAAGCGCCACGGTGACAACGGGGGCATCTGAAGCGGGTGAACAGCCAACGGCCTATCAAATCGTTGGCACCAAGGTTGGAGCTCTGCTTGGATCTTTCTATTAAAAGCGCTGTGCTGTGCCGCAGTCACAGGAGCTTGGCTTGCCTTTACATTGGCGGCGAAGGGGAGGCGATACCGCAACGTGTCGGAAATCGTTTCGACATCATCGGAAGTCAAGCCGAACAGTGAGCCGACCCAGCGATCGACTTTCCGCCAGCCGATTTCATCGTCGTGGTGGACGAGCGAATCGAAAAGAGAAACCGCAGTATTCCGATCCTTTGGTGAAAGATCCTCAAATACTGGGACCGGTATCTCGTCGATAATGAACTTCTCAACGACTTCGCGCTCAAAGCCAAACCGTCCACTGGTGATGAGTGCATGCCAAAGCGCAATCTTACTGCCGATGACCAACGCCAGATACCGCGCTAGTGCGTCGCTGTGCTCGTGTTCATGAGTGCTATACCCATGATAGCTCTGATTGAAAACAACGCTATCGAGCGAAACCGACGTTCTTATTCGACCATGATCTACAGGAGGAGACTCTCGAACTAGCAGAAGGGGCCCTTTGAACAATAGCGCGGGGCGGGGATCATGAATGCGAGGGGCCTTGAACTTCTTAAGAGCCGACACATCGATCAGCAAACCTGTTTCAAGTTTGCTGGGGAGCTCAGGTAGACGATGAAGATAGGATGCCGACGCCCCCGGCAGCTCTGCTCCTTTCCGGACGCGACTACTAGCGCGAATGCTTTGGTACCCGTTTCCGGTATGTTTCGCCCTCCCGCGATGCTCGCCGAAAAGTGCACGCCAGTACTGATCAAGAGTGGAGAATCCTTTTTCAGCGATCCTGTCATATAGCTCTAGATCTAGTCGCGTTCCTCGGAACAAAATCTTCAAAAGCTCCGGGCGTCGTCGCACGTCCTCAGTAGTTACGATTTCTGCATTGGCCGCGTCTATTCGCCAAGCGCCATTTTGGTTAAGCGGGCCTTCGGGATGCGGGCTTGTGAAGCGGAAGCCCGCACCCGCTGAGGGCACTGTATTGCGTGCGAATAGTAGACAGAAAGGCGCGGTTATCTCAGGCCATACACGTGTCTTGCGTAACTCCGTGCCATTCACCACCCCTGTTACATCGAGTGCCCCGAACAGCGCATTTCGCGCTGCCGGCATGGTCTCCCCGCGCTGAAACAGCAGCCGCGCATGCAAGGCAAAGGCGATCTGCCCATTGGGACGCGCCCACTCCATTGCACGCCAAACGAATGGGAGGTCCAAAACCTCGTTTGGTATCGGCGCCCGAATCTGCTCATCAACGAGTCTTTCGCGAGCGATGCGCGTAATATCTTCTTCCAGCAATGGCCAGTCCGATAGCTGGGTGGAAGTGGCCCAAGGCGGATTGCCGATCACCAGATCGTAGGCGGCAAGGTGTTCGGGTCCGACTTTACCAAGACTTCCTAGATCCCCTGATCGAACGCCTTTGGTTAGCTCTCCAAACTTACGAAGCACCGCCGGGCGTAGATCTTGAAACCGTAGTTTTTGAAGGGGCTCGGGGTTGGGATCCAGTTCGATCGATATTAGATACAGTCCGAGTGCTGCAAAGCGCAGCGCGGATTCGTTAATGTCAAAGCCCGTTATTTGGGTGTACAGAATCTCTCGGAGGATTTCGGTTCCGGGTCGCTGTCCGTCATGACGCCAGCGTTCGCCTACGAGTTGACGAAAGGCTGTCAGCAGGAAGACGCCTGCCCCTGCCGCAGGATCTAGTACCCGTACCTTATGCGTAGCACCCTCACGACCGAGTGCCGAGAACGAGGCTCGCACCATCAGGTCCGCGATGTGCCGAGGCGTGTAGTAGCCCCCCTCCTTACGTTGCTTCTCTGGTTCGTGATGACTCAGATACCGCTCATATGCTTGGCTGAGAACGCCAACTGGAATATGCGCGAAGTCCAGCATTCCCCATTTTTCCTGCCAGCCAAGTTGGAGCTGGCCACCGGGAGCGCGGCGCAAAATCTGGCCCAGAATGCCTAGTGCTTTCTCCGGAAGCGACTTTATCGTTGCCGCCGTTAGCGGAAGGAAATCGCCGTTGAAGGTTTGATCAAGCCAAGCCGACGTGGCCATGGCGGCTGGAATCGTGTCAAAAAGCGCCTCGGCTCCATCAGGTGAGAATGTGCATACGGACTGAGGCAATATGTTTCGATCCGCCAGGAAGCGAACGAACAAGGCTCGTCCTACCAGAGAAATTGCGTCGTTGTCTGCGACATCCAGCTCCGCCAGTTCATCCAAGGCATTGGTTAGTAATCTGAGGATAATGTCGCTGATCCAGCGACGATTGGCTGAAAGTTCTGGTCGAAGATTGCCGAGATAGGGTATTACTATTCGTCGATCCTCCTCCGCGTTGCCTATCGGTACTTTGGCCTGTGAAACATCCCCATCCAATCCCACTCGATAAATGGTCATGGAACCGGGCGATACCACCGCCAGATAGGGGGCATCTCCTCGCATCGCGACTAGGCGACGGATCCTGCCGAGCCGCTGACTATCTCCGGCGAGTAGCGATCCATCGACTATAAATAAGAGTGGCCTGTCCTGCCATTCATACACGCCACCCAAAGCAGCGAGGTCAGGATCCCCAGCTGCCCGCGCTGCAGTGATCGTCGCGTAAGGGAGCAGTTCCGGCATGTCGGTATCGAACAGCAAGAATGATGCGGGATCGCCGCCGTACTGCTGAAGGGTGTGGTTGACGCTAATCACGAGCAGTTTCCATGTTGTGTGCCGCCGGTACCCCCAACGAAAAGTGATCTTTCCTTCCAATGCACAGAGAGCGGAAGGTAGTGAGGTCTTGTTTGGCCTGTCGAAGCTCAGGCCATGGCGCTTGTGCGCTCCACTGTTGCAGGTAGGCTTGATGGATCAAAACTCCACCTCCACGGGTTCGTTGATCAAGAGCAACCAATCGGGCGCTTTCTTGAAATGCTCCATAAGTGATGGAAGCAAGGGTTTGATGGAGGGGTCTAACATTACTGTGGTCTTAGCCTTTTTCACGAATGGGCGTAGCGCCTCGGCCTGAAGTACGTGTTTCGCTAGATCGAGCATATAGCCGAGGCGCCGCACGGATGAGTTTTCGTAGTGAGTAGCTATCTCGGCCAAACGATCAGGGTTGGCCTTCTTTCCGAGATCTTTGACTATCTGGGCGAATCCGTTGATGCCGCCAGCCTTGTGGAAATAGCGCGCACAATCGAGCAGGGTTGTCTCAATGCCTGCGACCTTGGCATAACCAGTCTCGCTTAATAGCTCGTCGAGCCATGGCCCTTCGTTTATCCGTTCAAACGTCCTTGGACTTTGAAAAATGAAGTCCAAGCGATGTTGTCCAATCTCGAAGTTGCGTACCTGACGAGGTACGATTACCTGGAACACCATAGCCGCTTGATTTGAGGCGCCATGAAAGGCCGCTGCGCGCAGCAGCGATACTCGGTAATCCAGGTCCAGATGTCTTACCAAAGGGTCGATCCAGCGTATTGGATCAGGCGCTCCAGCAACTTGGTCTTCGGGGCGTAGTATCAAATAGAAGCCGTGGCGCGGATTTGCCAAGCGTCGCTTCTTGATTAGTCTCGTGATCGCCGCGGTCAAAGCTGTTGAGCTACAGGCAAGTGCCGCCAGTGCTTCCTCACGTGCGAAGTACGAGCGGCCGAGGCCCATGCAATCGTCAATGTACTGTTCGAGGGCGACCATTCCCAGATCATATGCAAAAACCAATGACATATGTAGGTTTTCGCATATGGTTTGGGGAAGAATCGTCTCGTTCCGCTGTTGACTTTCTCAGCAACACAACAATATAGTTGTGTCATTGTCGAAACAGGGCAACCCGATGATTCCCACATTCCAGTCTTCGGGCCTCCTGCCACCGGGTATTCATCCGGCCACTTGGCATGAAATCGAACAACGCTTTGGATACAACCTGCACCGCAAATGGTTGCTGCAGGCATTAATGCGCGCACTCCGAGAACTCCGTGCTGCTGGCTGCTCGATCGCTTACTTAGACGGCAGTTTCGTTACGGCCAAAGAGCTGCCTGAAGATTACGACGCGTGCTGGAGCATAACGAATGTCGACCCAAGCCATCTTGACCAGGTGCTCTTGAAATTTGACGACGGCCGCCGCGCCATGAAGGCGAAATATTTCGGTGATCTGTTTCCGGCAGAGATAACAGAGGACGGTTCTGGGAAGCCATTCTTAGATTTTTTTCAGATCGACAAATCGTCCGGTGATTCAAAAGGAATCATATCGATCGACTTGCGGGGACTGCCATGATCAAGAACGAACGCCAGTACCGAATCACGAAGGCGCAGACACTCAACTTCGCGAATGCCCTTAATGACTTCGAATTGAAACCCGCCGATCATTTACATCCGATCTTACGAAAGGCACAGATCGATGCTGTACGAAGCCAATACAATGATCTTCAAACCGAAGTCAGGGAATACGAATCCCTTCTTAGAGAGAGGCCTGCCGTAATAGAGGCCCAGTCGCTGGAAGAACTTCCTGCCGCGCTTATCAAAGCGAGAATCGCTCTTGGGCTAAGCCAAAAAGACCTGGCCGAAAAGATGGGCCTCAAGGAGCAGCAGGTTCAACGTTACGAAGCTACCGAGTACTCCTCTGCCAGTTTGACCAGAGTCAAGGAGGTCGCTGACGCGCTGGGCGTTAGCGTTTCTGAGAGAGTTTCTTTGCCAGTTGAAGAGCCAACGCGAGACGCTTTCATCGCACGTTTGGATACCGTCGGGATCGATTCGGAGTTTTTGCAAAACCGCCTTCTGCCTACCACAATCTTGAGCGGCCTATACAGTGACGATCAAGAAACGCAGGGACATTCTGCGGCGCGTGCTTCAGATGTACTAGCCCGAGTCTTCAGGTGGTCTCCGAATGCGCTTTTCAGCGCGCAACCGCTTGCTTTTCCCCAGGTTGCAGCTGCTGCGGCGCGTTTCAAGCTGCCAGGCGGTGCCCATGGGCGCAGGTTAAACGCGTATATCGTCTGGGCGCACTACCTTGGGCTCGTTGTTGCTAATGCCAGTGGGCGTCTTCCCATGATGCATTTAACTCTCGATCCGGTAGAAATGCGTGCGAACCTGCTTGCCCGCGATTCCTCCATATCTTTAAGTTCAGTTCTCCACCATTTCTGGGACTGTGGGGTGCCAGTCATACCATTGGGCGATAGCGGCGCCTTTCATGGAGCCTGCTGGCGGGTAGGTGGGCGTAATGTCATTGTCGTCAAGCAAAAATCGAGATATCTGTCGCGATGGATATTTGACCTTCTGCATGAATGGCATCATGCAGGACAAAGTCCCGAAGAGGCCACTCATGCCTGGATTGAAGAGGGAGAGTTAACGTCTTCGCGACGGACGTCACCCGAGGAACTGGCAGCCAATAATTTCGCCGGGAACGTCGTCCTGAATGGCCTAGCCGAGGATCTCGTCCAGGAGTGCGTTAAAAACGCGCGTGGGAAGATTCCACTTCTAAAGTCGATAGTTCCAGATGTCGCGGGTCGCGCAGGTGTCGCTGTGGATTATCTCGCAAACTACTTGGCTTGGAGACTATCTTTACAAGGTTTGAATTGGTGGGGAGCTGCAAGCAATCTGCAAACTCAAACCGGTGATCCTTTCATGATCGCGCGGAAGGTCTTTTATGAGCGTTTCGATTTCGGGAGTGTCGATCCAGTGGATGCGCAACTACTGAATCGCGCTCTAGCCTACGAAGGGAGCGAGATAGATGATTGAGCCATTACAGCTTGAGCCGCTCAAAGTCACTTGCACAATGAGTGATTGTGAAGCTGATCTTCATTGCTTCAAGTTCTACGGACGCACGATGACGCCTGCCGAGCAGGGAAACTGTAGAAAATGCGGCATGTCGCTTGTGGACTGGGACCGCGTACATTCACGTGATTTCGAGGATGTGAACCACACGTTCTCTGAGCTCAGGCGCGAGTACATCCGTCACCATTTCTGGCACAAGGTCATCGATGAGAAGGCCGACAAGCATGCACGGCGCAAGGGACGTCTTCTTCTGCGTACCGCTGCGCACAATCGAGTCGTGAAATCGATAGGTGCCGAACAGCCTGTGCGCGACGGTCAGCAGACCCCGATGGAGGGAAACGTCATCTACTATGCCCAGCATGCTACTGCATGCTGTTGCCGTACGTGCGTGGAGTATTGGCACGCAATTCCAAAGGGGCGGGAGTTGACAGAACAGGAGATCGAATACTTTGCTGATCTCATCATGAGATACATCAGCGATCGTATGCCGCACTTGCGGGACGAACCAGAGAAAATACCAAGGGGGCGTCGCATCAATGGACCTGATCAAGACCGATAGGATCGAGAAGCGGATTGACACCCACAAGGCTGCAACCCATCTCCGTACGCTGGTTATCGACGTTGAGAAAGAGCGCGTCCTGATTGCGCGTCTGGCGGAATCCGAGCAGGCGCAGGATCTGAGCGTGCCTGCGAACTGTGGTGGGTTCGGTCGTATAAGGCATTTCAGGCGAGAAACGGCGGCGGGTTGGCCGGAGAATCCGCTTCCAATAGATCCGGCCGCTCAGGCCCTGCGCTCTAATCCGCCTGACGTGATCGAGGCGCAGGTTTTCCAGAATGCTGCGTGTGCATGGCGTTGCTGGTATTGCTTTGTTCCGTATGCATTGCTTGCCGGGAATCCCAAGGTCGGGGCTTGGCTATCGGCAGATGATCTCCTCGACTTATATCAAGCCGAAGAAACACATCCCCTCGTAATCGACCTGACTGGTGGATCTCCGGATTTGTCGCCGGAGTGGGTACTTTGGATGATGCGTGCGCTCCGCCGCCGGAATCTCGACAGCCAAGTATATCTTTGGTCAGACGACAATCTGAGCACGGACTACTTCTGGCGCTACCTCACTCTAGCGCAGAGGCGTGAGATCGTTGAATACCGGATGTATGGGCGTGTCGCATGTTTCAAGGGTTTCGACGTGGCTTCCTTTGGGTTTAACACGCGAGCCGAGCCGGAGGCGTTTGATCGGCAGTTTGAAATCATGGCTCGTCTCGTTGCTGAGGGTCTGGATTGCTACGCGTATGCGACATTTACCGCTTCAGAGTCTTCTGGCGTGGATTCATCTATGCGTGTGTTCGTAGATCGCCTACAGCAGATAGACCATAACTTGCCTTTGCGGACCGTGCCCCTCCGCATAGCAGCATTCTCTCCCGTAGTGCAGCGAATGAATGCCGAAAGAACACGAGCCCTAGACATCCAAGACGCTGCCATTTCAGCCTGGAATAACGAACTTCAAAATCGATTCTCACCGCTAGAGCTTATGCAGCCCATCGCAACGGTGCCGCTTGGACGCAGGGCGTCGTAAAGCGTTTGATCATTGGGTGGCGCAGACTGTGAAGTCTGCGCTCGCTTCGCCACGTACAGATTTCGCAGGCTTGACGTCCAGCTTGCCAGGTATCTATCCCGAGCACGTACTTCATGCGCTCAAGACCCTGCAAGGCGCGGAAGGAAACTCTGACATCGAGGCTCGCCGCTTGGTTGCATCGGCATCGTACGATATCAGCGTTCCTCAAGCCCCCAGCGGTCTATTAGGGCTCCTTCCGCCTCACCCGCTTGATTTCGAATGGCGTTTTGCGCCCGGCGCTATTCGCGAGTTGGCATTAATGATGCGTGAAGTGACGCCGCCACGGGGCAAAGTCGCATTGGTAGCAACCCCCACCTTTGCTGCGGCATTCAGATCGAGTAAGAACGGGCTGATGGTGGACTACTACGGCGCGGACGTAAGTGGGGACATGTGGTCTCCGGCGCTTGGTGGACGCTGCTTTGCAGTCGATTTGATGCGGAAACCGCGCCTCGGAGAAAGATATGCGACCGTTTTAATGGACCCTCCCTGGTATGAGGAGCACATCCCCAGGTTCTTGCATTTCGCGGCGGCTGCCTTGGGGGCAAATGGTCACCTTCTGATGGCCATGCCAGCTGTCGGAACGCGCCCGAGCATCGCTGAGGAAAATCAGAGGGTCTTGAGCGTAGCTGAAGAACTTGGCCTTGAATTGCTCTCAGTGTCGGAAGGATTAATTCCATATGAGACTCCCCCTTTCGAGCGAAGTGCTTTGCGCGCTGCCGGGATCAGGAATGTTGCTGCTGAGTGGCGGCGCGGTGATCTTTGGCTAATGCGTAAAGTCCGAGAGGAAAAAGCGGTGTGGCCGGGCGACGTAGCGTCTGAGAATTGGCAAGAGCTGCGATTCGGGCCGGTGCGAGTTCGGGTGGCGCCGATTTTCGGCCCAGAGGGTGCTGATCCTTCGCTCCACTCCATCCTTGAAGGAGATGTGCTGCCCACCGTGAGCCGTCGGGATTCACGGCGGGCTTTGGCCCGCGTGTGGACCACATGTAATCGGATATTCTCCTGCGAGGCTCCTGATCTGCTCCCGGCGTTGTTCCTGTCGGCATCAGGACCTAGTACCATACAGAGCCAAGGGATAGCGGCCGAGCAGCATGTCCGAAATCAGCTTTCAGACATCATCGAAAAAGAGCGACTCGAGCTCGGCTGGCCTTGCCCGCGAACCGCTGATGGCGAGGTTGGCTCGCGACCTTGAGCACGACCCGTTCTGGTCATCTATATTGGACGCTGGCGCTGGTAGCCAACCTAGGGACTGGTCGCTTCACGTTGCTGTATTTCAGGAGCCTTTCCTGACCTGGCTTCTCGATGGCCGTAAGACGGTCGAGTCACGTTTCTCGCAGAATCAGGTCGCTCCGTTTGGGGAAGTACAAGCTGGCGATGTGATCGCAATCAAGAAAGTTGGTGGTCCGATCGTCGGCATCTGCATGGTTGGGGCGACATGGAGCTATCGTCTGGATCCAAAAACGTGGCTGCAGATAAGGGACCGTTTTGCTCGCGTTATTTGTGCCGAGAACGACGAGTTTTGGGAAGCGCGCAGAGAGGCTCGCTTCGCCACACTTATTTCAGTAGATCATGTGCGTCCGACTTCGGATATCGCTTATCCAAAAAATGATAGGCGCGGTTGGGTGGTGGAACAGAACAGAATTGCTCAAGGGCATCTAAATCTATGGCCATAGTAGTCTGTTTTTCAGGCCGCATTGGTAGTGGAAAAACGTCCGTTTCGCGCGCGGTTGCGAATAAGATCAATGGTGTTTGGACGGGCTTTGGAGATTTAATGCGTTCCGAAGCAATTGCGCGGTTGTTGGACCCCGACTCCAGGGAAGTGCTTCAGGACCTGGGAGCTCAGTTAATCCAAGAGCACGGCAATACCTGGTTGTGCGAGCAGGTGATTGCCCGAGCGAAATGGGATGGAGCCAAGCCGCTCATAATTGATGGTGTTCGTCACGTGAGCATCCTTGATGAACTGCGTGGGTTGCTCGGTTCTCATCAGGTCCTATTGGTGCATCTGGATCTGCGAGATGGAGTGGAGCGTTCACGGGACCTAGATCAGATTTCGCGAAGTAGCGCTGAACAACATTCTACCGAGCAGGATGTCATTAAATCGCTTCCTCAACGCGCAAGCTTAATCGTTTCAGCAGACTTACCGTTAGAGCAAGTAGTTGACCAAATTGTTGAGTATCTGGACTCTCCGCTGACCTGAAGAGATGGCAAAATGTTAGCCCGAACAATGTGCCAACGAGACTAGAGTACAAAGCTGCTTCTGGTCGACAGGAAGAGTTATGTTGTTGCAGGGGCGCACGCTATGGCGGACACCTGCCGCCAGCTGGGCTGGACACCGCCGCCGGACGAACTGGACAGCGGCGGCAGGCTGGACGGACGACATAGCGGCTCTGAGCTAGGCGAGCTGACGCAAGTAAATGCATTTACCAGCCGAGCGCATTGATTGCGGCTCCGTTGGTGGCGATACTGCGCGAGCGGCCCTGGGGTGTGATGTGGGTCGCAGTCTGCAATCCCGGTGGGGGCCGGTGGTAGGCGCCATGCGTCTGCAGGACGCTTCTTATGGGTTGTTGTTGCCACCGTGATTTTCGCGCGGGTGACTGCCGGCGTGGAAAGGAGTTCCGCATGTCCGACCCATCGAACCCACGTGTTTCGCTAGGTGCCTCTGCCCTCCTGTTGTTAGTCGCGAGCGTCATCCTCGGTCCGTTAGGCGCATTTGTGTTCGACGTGATGGCACAGGTTACAGGTGGCAATCTTCCGGCCCGCCTTTTGGTCGCACCCGATCCGCTATCGGACTCGGTATCCGCTACGGCCGCCGCGTTTCGCGTGGACGAATCCGGTGCAGCCACCTACAGCATTCCGCTCTACGCCGTTCCCGGCACCGCAGGGGTGGCACCGCGATTGTCTTTAACTTATTCCAGCCAGGGCGGGCACGGTGCTTTAGGCAAGGGCTGGTCCATTGCAGGATTGTCGTCAGTCAGCCGATGCCGCGCTACGCGCGAAGCCGGCGATTTTCTGGGAGCGGCCACGCCTGACGGGAACCCGCGTCCTATCAATTACGGCCAGAGCGATCACTACTGCCTGGATGGCCAACGCCTGATACCGTCCACCGCGACCTGCCCTTCGGCGGGCGGCATGAATGGGGTGGCGCTGGCTACCGAGCTGGAGAGTTTCAGCCGGATCTGTGCCTATGGCGCGAACGGCAGCACAACGGGTCCTGCCTTTTTTACAGTTGAGCGTAAAGATGGCTCGATCAGCTGGTACGGCGATCGAAGCAGCAACACGGGCGGCACCACGCGGCCGGATGGTTACGTGGAATCCACTTCACCGTACCATTCCGGCCCAGCGCTCAGCTGGGCGCAGACACGCTTCCAGGATTCCACCGGAAACTACATCGATTACCTCTATAACGAGAACCCGGGCGCGGCAGGTACCGGTGAGATCCACATCCGTGAGGTGCGTTATACCGGACGGGTTGCACTCGCCGGCCAAGCCACCGGTGCGGTTGCCCCCTACGCCAAACTGCAGTTCAACTACACCACGCTGCCGGCAGCACAGTGGAGTTCGGGCTACCTGGCTGGTGGCCTGAATGCCACGACGCAGCGCCTGGAAAGCATTACCAGCTGCGCGACCTTGGCCTGCAACGGCGCCAGCGAACAAGTGCGCCACTACTTGCTGACCTATGCTCCATCACCCTCCGGCAGCCAACAAGACAGCATGGTGGGTTTGCAAGAGTGCCGGGACACCACAGCTTCGATATGTTCGGCGCCGACTTCATTTGCGTGGAGCACCGCCAGCCACAGCTTCTCCACATTTGAGACGCCAGCCAATCTGTCGCTGGAAACGGACCATTACAAGAATTTCAAGCTGGGTGATTTGAACGGCGATGGTCGACAGGACCTCGCGGTGCTGTATTTGGCCGGGACCGGTTGCCAAGGTGGCAGTTGGATCATCAGCATGCTCGGTACGCTAGATGGTGCCGGCCGCCCCACTTACAGCAACAGCACCTTCAACTGCATACCTGCCAACATCACCGCTCGCGGAGATGGCGCCTGGCACCTGTTCGACTACAACGGGGACGGGCTGGACGATCTGTTCGTCTCTAGTGTCACCGGCCAAGGCTGGCGCGTGCATCCGTCCAACGGCACGCACTTCGACATGACCACCAATCTGATTGCGAGTCTTTCGCCGGCAATTCCTTCCGTTGAATCGGAGGGATCGCAAGTTCAATTGGCAGACGTCAATGGCGATGGACTCACCGACATCTTCTATTTCAGCGCAGGAAACCTTCGTGCCCGCTTGATGGAGCGCCAGGGTTCAGGCTTTGGATGGGGGAGCGAACGTCTCACCTCGATCGATCAAAGCTCTATTGGCACAATCATTCAAGGTTGTGACGATCCGTCGAATCCCTATATTCGGGAATGCCATGTGGCGGTAGCAGGCGCACCCTCGTCTAAAACCGGTTTCATGCAGATGTACGACTTCAATGGGGACGCTGCTTCCGACCTGCTGTTTCATATCACCGCGCAGGCTGAGGAATGGATTGACGGACCGGGATGCACGATGGATTCCGCGATGTTGCGCAGCAAGGGGACCCAAGAAACGTTGGTTAGCCGTTACCAGAGTCCGGACGAGCCTGACGCTATTTTGGCCGATCCTTGTTGGCAGCGGGTGCGCTCGGATGGGCTGTATGCCTTTGCCGTAGACACTCTAGGTGCCAACGCCATTGTGCTCAAATCACACGGCTATGTGGCTAATGCCAACTCATACGCCATTGTGTTCGCGGACATCAACGGCGATGGACTCTCGGACCGTCAGGTGCGTAGCAGTTCCTCCAGCGAATGGACATACGCGATCAACACCGGGCGATTCTTCGCTGCAGGGGCGACCTTGCCGTTGGCTGACTATCGCGATCAAGTGCGTTTTGTCGATGTCACCGGCGATGGCCGAGCCGACATGCTGTATCTGGTCAACTACGGTAGCTACAAAGCCTATGCAATGCGGCGTGCGCTACCGAACGGTGAATTCGCCGCCGCCGCTGCCTTGCCCGGTGGCAACGCACGTCTTTGCCAAGGCAGTGGTTGTAACGAACAGCAGCGAGTACCGATCTTCGGCGACGTGGACGGCGATGGAAACCTGGATTTCCAGTCGCTCGATTTTTCCGGCAGCACCATCGGCTTGGCGTTTTCGCGTGGTCAACCGTTCCAACCACGCGATGTCATTACCGCTATCACCAATGGAATGGGTGCCCAAACACAGCTGCAGTACGCAGCACTGACCAACAATGCGGTCTATCGACGTGCTGCAGGTGCACGCAACAACACGAACTGGGGACGTGGTGCGCCCGTCCAGGACTTGCTGGCTTCCAGCTATGTGGTCGCGCGCACCTCCAGCAGTGCGCCGCGCACCGGGAATGCCGCGGCGATGGCCAGTCTGTACTACCGCTATGCCAATGGACGCATCCAAGCGGGCGGGCGAGGCTTCCTGGGCTTCGGCACCATCGAGACCATCGATCCAAACCAGTCCGGTGGACACGTCGTCACCACAACGCAATACGCACAGAATTTTCCGTTCGTCGGCTTGCCGGTACAGACGGTGCGAAAAGCGATCGGCAGCGCCTATGCGGCACCTGCCTGCCTGAGTGCGCCGGCGAGCAACACCTGCTTCAGTGGCCCGGGCAGTACGCATCCTGACCTGGGCGGCCAATGGTTCTCTAGCAGTGTGCAGAGTTGGGAGATGTCGCCGGGCTCGTTGGCCAGCCAAGCCCCCATCCATGTGCGCACCCAAGGCACAGAGGAGACGCTGCGCGATCCTTTCACGGGCGCCGTGACCAGCAAGATCGCCACCGCTTTCAGCTACGGCGGCCTCGGCAACGTCACGCAGACCGTGGTGGATACTTACACCGGGGCCGGCACGCTGACCGCCACCCAGATCACCCAGAACACCTACAGCGATGACACCGCCAACTGGCGCCTGGGTCGCTTGACGGCCAGTACCGTCACGCATCGCCGCCCGGGCTATCCAGACGTGGTGCGCACTGCCGGTTTCAGCTACGCCATGGGCGGCGCCGCCACCGGATTGCTGACCGAGGAGCGTACGCAACCCGGTGGCGCAGCCGATCAGGCGTTGGCCACTTCCTACGTCCTGGACGATTTCGGCAACCGCATCCAGGCGGTCACCTGCGCCGCGCCGGCCACGGCGTGTTCGGTCTCGGGTTTCGTATTCCGACCCTCCGCCGTCGATGCCTTACGTCGATACTCACGGATCGTATTCGACGCGCAGGGCCGATTCCCCGTGGCCACCTACGAGCCGTTCTGGAACGGCGCCGCGGGCGAGGAGCGCCGCACCAGCTACGTGGCTGCTCGCAACGAGTTCGGCGATGCTACTGAGGTGCGCGACGCCAACGGTGTGCGAAGCCTGGCCATCAAGGGCGCCTTGGGGCGCGATTACTTCGCCTGGAGCCAAACCAGGCCCGATGGCTCGCCGGGCAGCGGCGGCGCGAGCGGGCTGACCACCTACCGCTGGTGCAACGGCGTTGGTGCGGTGGCCTGTCCGGCCGGTGCGGTCTTCCGGCAGCAAGTCGCAGCCACCGCATCGCCCCGGCAGTGGACCTACTTCGATGTTTTGGGCCGACCCATCATGAAAGCGGGCGAGACCTTCAATGCGGGGGTGAACGATCAGGACGTGTCGGCCGTGTGCACCGAGTATGACGGCGTGGGCCGGGTGGCTCGAACCTCAAACCCATTTTTCCTACCGGGCACCAGCAGCCCCACGGGGCCGACCGATGTATCCGGCGCCTGTACCAGTGCCGGCAGGGCCTGGAGCACAGCCCACTACGATCTCCTGGGGCGTCCCACGCTCATGCAGGCCCCGGACGGCAGTCAAGTGACGTCGCAGTACGCTGGCCTGGTCACGATCACGACCGATGCACGCAACAACCCAACGTCCCGGACGCGCAACGGCAAGGGGGAAGTCGTGTCCACGCTGGACGCCAGCGGCTTTATCACCCAGTTCGCCTACCGTGCCGACGGAAACTTGGCCAACGTCACTCGCAACGTGGGCAATGGCGCGATTACCAACAGCTTCACCTACGACATGCTGGGCCGGAAGATTCAGCAGGTCGATCCAGACACCGGCACGACGATCTTCGAGTACAACGCATTGGGTGAGTTGATCGCGCAGATCGACAATGGCGGCTACCGCACCGAACACGAGATCGATGCGCGCGGACGCACTTGGCGGGTCACGGCCAAACTGCCTGGCGGCACGATCGAGACTCAAGCCAGCACCGAATACGACACACTCGCCCACGGGTTGCCCACCCTAGAATCCATCACCGGGCAGTACGCTGCCTGGTCCGGGCAGGCGGGCACCCAGGTCAATTACCAGCGGCGCTTCTCATACGATGCTATGGGCAGACCGACCGGTACGGCGGTCATGCTCGACGAAGGCATGTTTGACAGCCATGTGCAGTACGACGCCTTGGGACGGCCGTGGAAGTCTCGTGACGCCAGCGGACAGTGGAGCAAGACTGAGTTCGGGTCCCGGGGAGCGACGGCCACTTGCGCCAGCGACGACCTGGACAGCGCTCCTGCCTGCAACAGCGTGGCGGATACCTACACGCGAACACTGGCTACCGATGCCTGGGGCAATGTGGCGCGGGAAGTTCGCGGCGGACAATCCAACATGGAAGTGCGCCGCCAATATCACGCTTTGACTGGACGCATTGCCCAGATCTGCGCAGGCGATGCGAACTGCAATTTGATGCAGGAAGGCTACGCTTGGGATGCCGCTGGCAACTTATCCTCGCACCAGAAAGAAGGCCGCTATTTGGAGTCCTTCACCTACGACAGCCTCAACCGGGTAATCGAAGGACGACTGACAATGGCCAATGGCGGGTACGCCAACCAGGTGCTGCTGGCCAATGCTTACGACCAGCTCGGCAACATCTGCAGCAAGGACGGGCTGGGTTACGCCTATGCCGGCGCCGATGGATGTGTGGGTGCTCTTTCAATGGCGCAGGCCAGCGCCCCGACGCTGGCGGGCCCGGCATTACCTGCATATCAACGCTCGGCTGCACGTCAGCGTGTGCAGCCCGCATGGAACCGCGGCCAGCTGCATGCGCCGGAGAGCCGCTATCGCCGCTTCAGCGACGATCGCCCGAGCTGGGATAACGAAGACGATTCCTGGACGCTGGACGGGGGTACTGCCAATCCACGGTTCTGGGTTAAGCGACCAGCGAAGGCGAACCGATCAACGCGGGCTGCGTCCGGTCCGTTGATGGTGTCCAGTACATCCGCGCTGGCGATCAGCCAGGCGGCGATCTCCTCGATCGCCAATAGCCCGCACGCGGTCCGCCAGATCGGTACTGGTGCGGCGACGACGTTCTACTACTACGACGACCGCGGCAATCAAATCCTGCGCGATGCTCCGGGCACGGCGCAGGACCGCACGATCCAGTACAGCGCTGACGGTCGCGCCTACGAGATCCAGATGGGTAACGGGCAGCGGACCCGGTTTTGGTATGGACCGGATGGACAACGCTACAAGCGAGAGGAAGCCGGCAAGGTCACGCTTTACCTGGGTGGCGTGGAAGTCCTGATTCAGAGCGGTGTTCAAACTGCGCGCCGGTATGCCGCCGGGGTGGCGCTGCAAACCGTCAGTGGTGGAGTGGTACAAAGCACCCGCTATATGTTCCTGGATCATCTCGGAAGTTTGGTGCGCATCGCCAATACCGATGGCAGCATCGCTGAGTCGTTGGACTACTCCGCCTTTGGCGCACGTCGCGCCTTCAGCAATCCGGCCGGCATCGGCAGCGCCTCCAGCAACACTCCACGTGGATTTACCGGGCACGAATATGTGGATGGCATGCAGGTCACCCATATGAACGGGCGAATCTACGATGACCAGCTAGGACGCTTCTTGCAAGCCGATCCAGTGATCCAGGCGCCCACGAATGGTCAGAGCTGGAATGCCTATTCTTACACCCTGAACAATCCGTTGACCTATACGGACCCAACCGGAATGTTCTCGGTTGGCCGGGCATTGTTCAACCCCGGAGCGGGACTGATACGTGGCGCGATGCGAATGGCTGGGCCCAAGGTCAGCGGCCTGGCGGTGGGCGTCGGCTGCAGCTTCGTCCCCGGGCCCTGGGCTATCGCCTGCGCTGGCGGCGGTAGCTACGACATGGCGCGCACCTTCGGTGCGTCGCCCAAAGAAGCGCGCCGCGCGGCCGTCGCGGGGGCATTTACGGCCGCTGTGGGCTACGGCCTGGACTCCTACTACGGCGGCGAGATGACCTATGGCCGCGTGGCCATCACGGCATTGGCCGGCGGAATTGCAGCTGAGATGCAAGGGGGCAAGTTCGGTGACGGCTTCACGTCCGCTGGCATTACGGTGTTAGTAATGCCGCAGCTCGGCTATATCCAGAATGATTTCGCCAGAACCGTGGTGGGGGCTATCGTCGGTGGCACGATCTCAGAGGCTACAGGAGGGAAGTTTGCCAACGGCGCGATTAGTGGGGCGATTCAGGCCGCAATGACGCGAGCCCCGCCAAGGTACGGGCCAGGAGTTAAAGTTGGAGGTGACGCTACGGGCGACGGTACCGAAGGGGCACCTGAGTACTACATTGAACGCATCAAGGACGTGAACCAAAGACAGGGGTTCTTGAACGATCTTGCGGGCTCGGAAGGTATGGCAATGATCGAAGGCAATATCGTCTACACAGACGACTTTTATGCAGCTGATCCTAATGTGGCTGCTTATACAGATGGTTCAAAGGTGTATGTGTATGCCCCAGCTTTTAACCACAACTATTGGGCGATCGTCAGCATTCTCCAGCATGAGAACTCCCACTGGTGGCTTTTGAAACGTGGAGCCTATTACGGTGTCCGAACGCCAACTCGCCGCCAGTATGGTGATGCTGAGTACTACTCATTAGAAATGCAGGTAATCGATGAACAGATGAGCAATCCTGTATTCAAGTTGACGCCCAGAGCATTTCAGCAGGGTGTTCAGAACTACCGTTCCGAGAGCCGTGGAATCTTCAATTACGTTTGTAGTGCTGGTCAATCTGATTGCAGGGGGCTATATGGCAACTAACGCTCGCATCTATCTTTTAACTGTCGCCGCATTCTTTCTGACGTCATGCGTTAGCAGCTCAGCCAGTGACGATGCATGCCAGTTGGGCAATGTCTGCACACTTGTATCTGCTCATAAGAGCTATCTGGACCTTAGAGTTGTGAACTTGACGAAGAATCCAATCACGCTTCCGCTTTTGCATGGAATCGGCAACGCTGAGTCGCCGGGCGTATTTGTAATGGACTATGTGGATGGTGAAGCTTCTACCCCGGCTGGGAAGAACCCGCCATCACTGGATGGACGCGAGAGTATCGTCTTGTTTCCGAGAGAGGGGATTTCGTTCGCCCTTTCGTGGGAGCAGTATCGATCGATCTTCGATCATGACACCGGCTGCAAGGATGTTTCAGCAAACTTCGTCATCAACGAATGGGCTAGGCAGGGTAAGTATTACGAAGCTGGTATTACGCCATTCCGAACCGAGGTTTGCATCCCAGCAGAATGAAGGCGCCTTACGACCCTTAGCGAAGAGATGTGTCCAGCCTGCCGCCCTGTCCAGCTCCTCCGGCTGCAGTGTCCAGTCCAGTTGGCGGCCGTGTCCAATCGCTTGGCGGTAAGTACCACAATCAAAGGCCGCGCTATCGCCAGTTCGCTGGATCGGTCATGAAATGTTCGGCTACCTCAATGCTTTTCCAACTAACCCCTAGGCGTAACGGTACGAGCACTTCCAGGTGCGTGTCCTTAGGGTCGGATTTGAGCTTCTGATTGAGCGCCATCGCCTCATGAAGCTGATTGATGCGGCTTGACCGTGGCTGAGGCGCAGCGAGTTCTTGCCGGAGCAACGACATCAGCCGTCCATTCCGCAGAGCCATGCGATGGCGATGGTAGTAGATCAGTTCAAACTCAATGGCCTGAGCCAAGGCGTCCGACTGCTTCATACGGATGGGCGGGAAGGTGGCAACAGCAGGGGTACGCATGCGATCTCAATCGCGCAGACGCAGCGAGTTGAGTTCGATAAACCTGTGCATTGCCCCTCGCATCGTGGCGGCATCGGTGGGAAGGGGAATGTCCAACTGGCGGCATAGAGAGCGTGCAAAGGCCATTTGGGCTTTGGTTGGCGGTTTGAGTTTCCAGTCGATGACGTCTGGCAACACTCGACCAATCTCCTCGGAGAGGCGCTTGCAGAAGTTCTCGTGCTCCCATCCGTCTTTGACCGCCGCCAAGTAACGGGATATCGCATCCAGGGAATCGGGCGGAATGGGGACCTCCAAGGTCAGGTCCAGGTCTGGTGCTATAAGGAACAGGCTCATGGAACCTCCTTGGAAAAGGGGCGACGAATCGGGTCAAAATGCTACCGTAAATACTGTAGACCGAAAATGCTACGGGACCGACGCTTTGCGCCATGGGAGGCGCCAGCGTCCAGCTCAAATTCGGAAAGGCCGTTCAATCGGCAAGGCTAGGCTTGGGCTACTCGCAGGAGGCCTTCGCTGCCGTGTTGGGGATGCACCGAACCCAACTTGGACATATCGAGCAAGGCCTCAAGGATTGCCGGCTCTCGACCATTGTCAGGATTTCTGCCGCCCTGGGGATGTCAGCTAGCCAGCTGCTCGACCAAGTTGACGCCAAGCGCGCTCGCTAGCTAGCTAGCGCGATGTCAATTAGTCTCAGGCAAAGGCACGGTCAAGTGATTAGTATTCTGATTGCGCACCGTATACGTCGAGCCTTTGGATAATGAAAGCTGTACTAGGCCCTGGCCGGAGAGTGCAACATTCATGGCGCAACGCGGGATATCAATTTGCACCCGGTAAGTTATTGAAAATTATAGTAAATCCGTGATGCAACATTCCCGTTTACAATGTAAAATACGACGATCACGGCCGCCGCGTTATGGATCAGAGCCCGACGCACGACCTCGCGTGGATGGATCTCCGCGCTGTCGATGGAGCCTTGGAACAGCTCCTCGAAGGCGACCGTGCGGTGTCGGGTGTCCATGAACAAGGCAGCGAAGACCTCATGCGGTCGTCCTCTCAGTCGTTGCGCGAAATACCGCCCCGCGGCGGATGGATCGGTAACCGCCAGGCCGCGCTCCAGTGAAGCCGCCAGATACCGGTGGCCCAGCTCCAGCGCCGCCGCCAACTGGCAGGTGCGCGCAGGTCCCAGTGCCGGCAGCTTGGACATTTCCGTGGGCGGCCGCTCCAGCAGCTTGCGCAGGGGACCATGACGGGCCAGCAGGTTGCGCGCCGTGGTCACCGCGTCGCTGCCGCGCAGGCCCGAGCCCAGGAATATCGCCAGCAATTCGGCATCGCTCAGTGCCGCGGCGCCGCGGCTGAGCAGCTTTTCACGGGGGCGTTCTTCGGCGGGCCAATCGCGGATGTGCATAGAACCAGAATGCATTTCGATCTGCGCACGCGCCGTCGGGCTTTACAGGCGCATCGGGTAAGCTAACCGCTGGTTCGGAGGTAGGAAATCGCTGACGTGACAGGATCGACCCAACCGCCCTCGCTGGAGCAACAGCGTATTTTGCTGTGTGTGGGCGGTGGGATTGCCGCCTATAAATCGCTGGAGCTGGCGCGGCGTTTGAAAGAGGCGGGTGCCGAAGTGCAGGTTGCCATGACCGCCGGCGCGCAGCAGTTCGTCACGCCGCTGAGTTTCCAGGCGCTGTCCGGACAGCCCACCCGCACCACATTGTGGGATGGAGCGGCGGAAGCAGCGATGGGACATATCGAACTGGCCCGCTGGGCCAGCCGCATCCTGATTGCGCCAGCCACCGCCGATCTGCTGGCCAAGCTGGCGCACGGCTTGGCCGATGACCTGGTGACCACCCTGTGTCTGGCGACGACGGCGCCGCTGACCGTGGCGCCGGCCATGAACCACCGCATGTGGCTGCATCCGGCCACCCAAGCCAATATCGCGACACTGCGCGGGCGGGGCGTTCAAGTGATCGGCCCGGAAGATGGTCCGTTGGCCGAGGGCGAATCCGGTCCAGGCCGGCTTAGCGAACCGGAAGCCATCGTGACGGCACTCGTGGCGAGACAGCCTGCGCAAGCGGCGGAACCCACCTTGGCCGGCATCCGGCTGGTGGTCAGTGCCGGCCCTACTTACGAGGATCTGGATCCGGTCCGATATTTGGGCAATCGCAGCAGCGGCAAGATGGGTTTCGCGGTGGCGGCCAGCGCGGCCAGGCGCGGTGCCGAGGTAGTGCTGATCGCCGGCCCGGTGACTCTGCCCACACCGCCCGGTGTGACCCGGGTCAATGTGCGATCGGCGGCGCAAATGCGCGAAGCGGTGTTCGCCGCATTCCCCGCCGATATCTACATTGGCGCGGCAGCAGTTGCCGACTACACACCGCGGCTGCCGGCGGCCAACAAGATCAAGAAGTCCAGCGAGTCGCTGGCACTGGATCTGGTGCGCACCCCGGACATCTTGTCCGAAGTGGCGGCCCAGACCCAGGGATTGAAGCTGGTGGTGGGATTTGCGGCGGAAACTGAGAAAGTCGCCGAGTACGCCCGTAAGAAGTTGGTCGCCAAGCGCCTGGACATGATCGTTGCCAACCGTGTTGGCATCGCCGATGGCGGCTTCGAGAGCGACAGCAATGCGATGACCGCCTTTTGGAAGGATGGCGAGCGGGCATTCGCCTCCGCGCCCAAGACGCAACTGGCTGATGAACTCCTGGACCTGATCGTGGAGCGCCTGAACGCATGACCCTGCTATCCGCACCCCGCGCCGTGGAAGTGAAGCTGCTGGATCCCCGTTTCGGCGATACCTGGCCGTTGCCGGCTTATGCCACGGACGCCAGCGCTGGGATGGACCTGCGCGCGGCGATCGAAACGCCCTTGGTTCTGGAACCTGGCGACACCGCCTTGGTACCTAGTGGCATCTCGTTGCATCTGGGCGATCCGCAACTATGCGCGGTGGTGCTGCCGCGCTCCGGCCTGGGTCACCGCCATGGCATCGTGCTGGGCAACGGCACCGGTTTGATCGATGCCGACTACCAAGGACCTTTGCTGATCAGCGTCTGGAACCGGGGCCATGCGGCCTTCACGATCGAACCGGGTGATCGTATCGCTCAGTTGGTCGTCCTGCCGGTGGTGCGCGTCAGCCTGCAGGTGGTGGATACTTTCGCCGACAGCGCGCGCGGTGCGGGTGGCTTTGGCCATACCGGCGTCCGCTGACAGGGGAAAACGAAAATGATCAAGACGAGCGAGAGCCAGTCGCCGCCGCGGGCACCGCAGCACGGGCGAGTGCTGGCGTTGCTGGCGGTTCTGTTGGTGGTGCTGGCGGTATGGCTGGGGTGGATGGGCGTACGCCAATGGCGCGATGCTCAGCTGGCGGAAGATCTGCAACGGGCTCGGGACAATGCGGTGACGACGCTGACGTCGACCCACGCTGCGCAAGCGCGCAAGCTGGCCGAGCGCCTGGCTTCGCCGCCGGTAAAAAGTGCTTTGGCGGCGAACGACACGGTCGCCGCCATCGCCGCCATCCAGAAGGACTGGCCGCAAGTCGAACACGTGGAAATACTCCCCGGCAGTCTGGATGCCGGTTACGCCGAGCCGGTGACATTCGGCTTCAGCAAGCTGGCATTGCTGGAAGACGGTATGCGCGGCGATCACGTCGCTGCCCGGGTGGTTCGCGACGACAAGCAGCCCAAGTTCGGTCTGGCGGCCGCGGTACCGCAAGGCGTGGTGTACGTGCGCTTGCCGCTTACCGAATTGACCGCCGGTTTTGATGCGGTCAGCGTGGCCGACACGGCTTATCTGGCATTGCGACAAGGCAGCTACGACGTTCGTGAGAAAGGCAACGCCGCACTCAAGGAGGGGGCCGAGGTGCTGGCGCACTCTGTCGGCAAGACGGGATTGCGGGTGGCCGCGGCCGTGCCCGACAGCGAGGCCGGTGCTTTTGGCATGGGCGCATTGCCCAGCCTGATTCTGGCGGGATTACTCGCCGTGCTGGCGGTGGCGGCGCTGCTGGTAGCGCGCGGCGGAATCCGCCTGCCCCGCCTGAAGTCCCGCGGCGACGCGGAGGAAGAAGGCGACGAAACCACATTGGGGCAGGCGCTGCAGCGTGAACCGTTGCCGACGCCCGCCCGTGCCGCGCCTCCCCCCCCGAAGGACGAGTACATGAGACAGATCGCAGTCGATCCCGGAATTTTCCGGGCCTATGACATTCGCGGCATCGTCGGCCAGACCTTGAACGTGGAAGTCGCCGAACTGATCGGCCAAGCCATTGGCACCGTGATGCAGGAAGAGGATCTGAGCGACATCGTGGTGGGACGGGATGGACGCCTGTCCGGTCCGGACCTGGTGGATGGGCTGGTTGCCGGTTTGCGCCGGGCCGGGCGCAATGTCGTCGATATCGGCATGGCTTCCACCCCCGTCGCCTATTTCGCCGCTTATCACCTGCGAACCGGCAGTTGCGTGGCCGTCACCGGTAGCCATAACCCACCGGACTACAACGGTTTCAAGATCGTGGTGGGCGGACGGACGCTTTCTGGCGATGCCATTACCGACCTCTACAACCGGATCAACGAAAACCGCCTGCATACGGGCAAAACGCATGGCGATCTGCAGCAGCGCGACGTCGCCGCCGATTACATTCAGCGTATCGCCGATGACGTGCAGTTGGATCGCCCGCTCAAGGTGGTCGTCGATGCCGGCAACGGTGTGGCGGGCGATATCGCGCCGCAACTATTGGAAGCGATCGGTGCCGAAGTCATTCCGCTTTATTGCGATGTGGACGGGACTTTCCCTAATCACCATCCCGACCCCAGCGAGCCGCACAACCTGGAAGACCTGATTCAGACGGTGAAGCGCTTCGACGCCGATCTCGGCGTGGCGTTCGACGGCGATGGCGACCGCCTTGGCGTGGTGACCAAGGAAGGCGAGATCGTGTTCCCCGACCGGCTGCTGATGCTGTTCGCTGCCGACGTGCTGGAACGCAACCCCGGCGCGCTGATCATCTACGACGTCAAATGCACGGGCAAGCTGCAAGCCTGGGTGCTGCGTTACGGCGGTACGCCGATGATGTGGAAGACGGGGCATTCGCTGATCAAAGCCAAGATGCGCGAAACCGGCGCCGAATTGGCCGGCGAAATGAGCGGCCACTTCTTCTTCCAGGAACGCTGGTACGGCTTTGACGATGGCCTGTATTCGGCAGCGCGCCTGCTGGAAATCCTGGCGGGCCGTCCTGAAACGCCTTCGGAAGTGTTGGCGACGCTACCCGACGGTATCTCCACTCCGGAACTGAAGGTACCGGTGGAGACCGGCACTCCGCATGAGGTAGTGGAGCGGTTCGTCGACACCGCCAACTTCGAAGGCGCTCGCATTTCCACCACGGATGGTTTGCGCGCCGACTGGGACGATGGCTGGGGACTGCTTCGAGCCTCCAATACCACGCCCATCTTGGTACTGCGCTTTGAGGCTGACAATCAGGAGGCGCTGGCGCGTATCAAGGACGCGTTCCGTGCCCACCTGTTGACGATCGCGCCGGAGCTGAAGCCGACGTTCTAGTCAGATTGTCTCGCTATACAGGGATGCCGGGCACACCGGCATCCTACTGCTCCGCCGCTCTGTTTACTGCGTGGACGTGGGCTTGGCTGCAGGCGGATTGGCCGCTGTCGAACTCTCCGGTGAAGCTGCCGGCAGCAGACCCTTCTTGACGCGGTAACGGTGGAGGATCTCAGCGATTTCCGCGTCCAGTTCGACGCGTTGTTTTTCGAAGTTCTGCTGCAAGCGGTGCTGGCGCAATAGCGCGTTGTGCCGTTGGCGGATGTTGCTTGTCATTTCCGCCGGGATCGGCTTGCCTGCCAGTTCCCGATCACCCGTGGTCTGCAGCAGGCTGACCAGTCCGTCGCGCAGGCTGGCGACGTTGAAGCGGGCGGTGCGGATGTTGTTGTCGACGATGGCGGTACGCTCGCCGAATACCCGGCGCAGCTCCTCCTCAGTGCGGTAGGACAGCAGCATGGCTTCATCGGTGCGGCGACGGGTTTCTTCCGCCGCCAGGTCGAGCTGCCGCTGGGCGGCATCCACCGCGGCTTGCGCGCGTTCTTCTTCGGTCAGTGCGCGCTGCACTTCGCCGACTTTCAGTCCGCTTTGGACGCTGATCTCCTCGCGCGCGGCGTTCACCGCCTCGGCGGGCAAGGCATCGCTGCAGATGCGTTGGCCGTTTTGGTTCCAGCAGTAAAGTTTTTTGGACGCCGTACCGCTTTGCGCCGCCACCGCGGACGGCAACAGCGCCAGCAGCGTCGCCGCCAGCCATAGTGGTGTGTTCCGCATCATCGCAGCCCCCTGCTGCAATCAATCCGAATGTACGCTGCCGTAGCTCGCCCGATAGGCGAGTAGACGGTCGCGATGATGCACAAGTTCGGCGCTTTCGCCGGCAAAAGCAAGCAGGTCGTGCAAGCTGGCCACGGCGATCACCGGCACGCCGGTTTCTTCTGAGACATCCTGTGCGGCGGAGCGGCGGGTGCCGGATTCGCCTGCCGACGCATCGCCCATCACTTCCTGCCGGTCCAGCGCCACCACGATGCCGGCCGGTGTACCACCGCCGGCACGGATCAGGCCCAGCGCTTCACGGATGGCCGTACCAGCGGTGATCACATCATCGACGACCAGTACTCGGCGATCGGCCAGCGGAGCACCGATCAGCAATCCGCCTTCGCCGTGGTCCTTGATCTCCTTGCGGTTGAACGCCACCGGAAGATCGCGGCCGCGGCGGGCGAATTCGCATGCCAATGCAGTCGCCAGCGGAATGCCTTTGTACGCCGGGCCAAACAGCAGATCGAACTCAACCCCCGAAGCATCCACCGCGTCGGCATAACAGGCCGCCAGCTCGTCCAGCTTGGCGCCACTGTCGAAGCGGCCGGCGTTGAAGAAATAAGGGCTGAGCCGTCCGGATTTCAGGGTGAATTCGCCAAAACGCAGCGCCTGCGCACGTAGCGCCAACTGCAGGAAACGGGAGCGATGATCTTGCACGGTCGTCGCCGGGTGGGGAGGGGTGAAAGGAAGCGTAACTGAATCCAATTAAGAAGGCGTAGTGGTTCCAGGCGGCGGGTTATGCTTGCTCCTTCTCGCCAGCCACTATTCCGCATCATGAGAGTCGTCAGTTTCAATGCCAACGGGCTGCGTTCGGCAGCCAACAAGGGATTCTTCGAATGGTTCTCCAAGCAGCAGGCCGACGTCCTGTGCGTGCAGGAAACCAAGGCGCAGGAACATCAGCTGGCCGGGCCCGCATTCCTGCCGGACGGCTACAAGGCGTGGTTCCGCGATGCCACCACCAAGAAGGGCTACAGCGGCGTGGCGGTCTACAGCCGGCGCGAACCTGATGAGGTGCGCACGGCATTGGGCTGGGAAGCGTTTGACGAAGAGGGCCGCTACCTGGAAGCGCGATTCGGCAACCTCAGCGTAGTGTCGTTCTACATTCCTTCCGGTTCGTCCGGCGAGATGCGCCAGGATTTCAAATTCAAGGTCATGGACTGGCTGGCGCCGATCTTCCAGGAGTGGCTGAAGAGTGGCCGCGATTACGTGCTGTGCGGCGACTGGAACATCGTGCGTTCGCGCATGGACATCAAGAACTGGACGTCCAACCAGAAAAACTCGGGGTGTTTGCCCGCCGAACGCGACTGGCTAAATGGCCTGTGCGTGGAAGAAGGCGGCTGGGTGGACGCATATCGGGCGCTGAACCCGGAAGGCCAGGATTACACCTGGTGGAGTAACCGGGGCGCAGCACGCGCCAATAACGTCGGTTGGCGCATCGACTACCAGGTCGTTACCCCGTCCCTGCGTAACAAACTGAAAGCCTGCTCGATCTACACCGGCGAACGGTTCTCGGACCATGCGCCATTTACGGTGGATTACGCGGAATGAGCCAAGCCAGCGCTGGCGCCAAGCCGACTTCGTACAAAGGGTGGGCTGGCATCAAGCGTGCCTTTGGAACGCCTTCGGCGCTGACCATGTTGTTCCTGGGCTTTGGCAGCGGATTGCCGTTCCTGCTGATCGCGTCGATGACGCTGTCCACCCGCTTGCGCGATGTCGGGCTGGATCTGGGCAGTATTGGACTGATCAGCTTGGCGAGCTTCTTCTATCTGTTGAAGTTCCTATGGGCACCGTTGATCGATCGCTATGTGTTTCCCTTGACGGCATTCCTGGGGCGGCGACGTTCGTGGCTGCTGGCCGCGCAGCTGGGTGTGGCTATCGGTTTGGTGGCTTTGGCGTTCACCCGGCCGGAGCTGGGCGTTACGTCGTTGGTGACCTGGGTCTTGTTCGCGTCCTTCGCTGGTGCCACGCAGGATTCAGCGGTGGATGCGTACCGCATCGAAATCGCGCCTGCAGCCGCGCAAGCTGCACTGGCGGCCACCTACACGCTCGGCTACCGCGTCGGCTTGATCGTCGCGGGCGCGGGCGCGTTGTATATCGCCGAGTTCAGCGGCTGGCGGTCGGCCTATCTCTGGATGTCGGGCCTGATGGTATTGCCCATAGCCGCCACTCTGCTAAGCAGGGAGCCGGTTGCCCCTGAGACCACCGTAATACGCAAGATCGATTTCGTTGGGGCGTTCTGGCAGCCGTTTTCAAGCTTTTTTTCAACCAACGGCTTGTTGCTGGGTCTGTCGCTGTTGTTGTTCGTGGGATTGTTCAAATTCCCGGATCAGGTCATCGGCGTAATGGCAGGGCCGTTCTATCTGGATTCGGGCTATACCAAGGCCGACATTGCCACGGTGTCCAAGCTTTATGGCGTTTGGACGGGCATCGCCGGAGCATTCCTGGGCGGATTCTGCGTCGCGGCTTTCGGCTTCCGCCGCATGTTGGCGGTCGCGGCACTGGCCGTGGCGCTGTCCAACCTCGCCTTCATGCTGATGGCGGAGCACCCATCGGAGATCTGGGCGTTCTACGCCGCCATCACCGCCGACAATCTATCCCAGGGTTTCGCGGGGACGGTGCTGGTGGCGTTCATGTCCTCGCTCACCAATCGCAATTTCACCGCGACCCAATATGCGTTGCTGGTATCGCTGGCGAACCTGCCGGGCAAGTTCATCGGCGGCGTGTCTGGATATATCGTGGAAGCTTCGTCCTACAGCACGTTCTTCCTGCTGAGTGCGATGACGGTGGTGCCGACGCTGCTATTGCTTGCCTGGCTGTGGAGGCGTATCAAGGATCCGGTGGTGAGCGGCGAATCGGCTTGAGTGCGTTCGCCGTGGCTGTGTTGCGAATCAAGGGGACAACATGACCGACATCGTGCTGAAAGACATCGATCCGGTGCTGGCCGACCGCATCCGCCGTGTCGCCGCGGCACGCGGTTGGAACATCCACGAAACCATCTTCAACCTGCTGGAGCAGGGCTTGTTCGCCTGTGAAGCGGAAGTGCGGAGTGGCTTCGACAATAACGAGGTCGATGTCCTCTCGGCAGCTATCAATGCCTTGAAGGAAGTGCCGGCGGGCAAAGGATTCTGAAGGATCAGGCCGGATAGACGGCCCCCAGCACGCGCAGTCCCTTCGCTCCGGTGACCGATGGCAGATTGCTTGGCCGCCCCGCCAGGGTTTCGCGAGCCAGCCAGGCAAAGCCCATGGCTTCCACATAGTCCGGATCCAGGCCATGCGCTGCCGTCGACTCGACCTTGGTTGCCGGAAGACGTGCTGTGATCCGCGCCATCAGCGCCCGGTTGTGCACCCCGCCGCCGCAGACTAGCACCCGGTGGGTGTCGGGCTGGGTCGCGCGCAGCGCGTCGGCTACCGTGATCGCGGTAAGTTCCAGCAGCGTGGCTTGCACATCGGCAGGTGTTCGATCGGAATCATCCAATTGCATTTCCAGCCAACGCAGGTGGAACTGCTCGCGGCCGGTGCTTTTGGGTGGCGGCAGCGAAAACCAGGAATCGGCGAGCAAGCGTGAGAGCAGGGCATCGTCCACCCGGCCGCTGGCGGCGAAAGCACCCGCGGCATCGAAAGGCTTGCCGGTATGCCGTTCGCACCATGCATCCATCAGTGCATTGGCCGGGCCGGTGTCGAATCCGCGAACATCGCCGTGCTTGGGAAGCAAGGTGAAGTTGCCTATGCCGCCGAGATTTAAAACGGCACGGTTCTCATCGGGCGTGTGCAGCAGCGCGGCATGGAAGGCGGGCATCAACGGCGCACCATGGCCGCCCGCCGCCACGTCGCGGCGGCGGAAATCGGCGACAGTATTTATCCCAGTGCGTTCGGCAATGACATTGCCGTCGCCCAGCTGCCAGGTGAAAGGCGGATTGGCGTGCGGACGATGGCGGATGGTTTGCCCGTGCGAACCAATGGCAGCCACGCTGCTGCGCGACAAGCCCGCAGCGCTGACCAGATTCAATGCAGCGTCGGCGAAGGCCAGGGCAGTTTGTGCATCCAGTGAGCCTAGTGCATCCAGTGATACCGTTTCGGCACCTTGCCCCAGCACAATCAATTCTTCTCGCAGCGCCGGATCCCACGGGTATGTGCGGCCCATGACCAGCTCGCAACGGAGTGGCGATGAATGCTCCGAAAAGCGCACCAAAGCGGCATCGATACCATCGGCGCTGGTACCGGAAATCAGGCCCAGGTACAGGTTGGAAGCCGCAGGCGGGATATCAGGCATGAAACCAGGATTCCAAAAAGTAGAAAGGCGGACTGTGAAGCCCGCCTATTCAACCACAGCGATTTGCCTGATCCGCTGCTGTCAGCCTTTCTTCTGCTTCCTGGCTGCTGCAGGTTTGGACGCCGCGACCGCCGTTCGCGACGGCGACGTGCCGGCACCGACATCGGCATAGATGATGTTTTCGACAGTGCGGATACGCGCCAGCGCGTTAGCTGTCTGGGTGCGGAACGAAGCCAGCTGCGCACCGGACAGCGGCTCCGGCGGCGGCATGGTGACCGACAGCGGATTGCGGTGCACGCCGTTGACGCGGAATTCGTAATGCAGGTGCGGACCAGTGGATAGACCAGTGGTGCCGACGTAGCCGATCACGGTGCCCTGCGCGACTCGCTGGCCCTGTTTGATGTTGCCCAGCCGCGACATGTGGCCGTACAGGGTGGTGTGGCCGCGGCCATGGTCCAGGACGACAGTGCGGCCGTAGCCACCCTGCCAGCCTGCGAATTGAACCCGTGCGTCGCCGGCTGCCATGATCGGGGTGCCTGTCGGTGCCGCGTAGTCCACGCCCTTGTGCATGCGCATCGTGCCCAGCACCGGATGGCGGCGTGCTCCGAACTTGGAACTCAGCCGCGCATATTGAATCGGCATGCGAATGAAGCTCTTCTTCAGCGGCCGGCCTTCGGCGGTGAAGTACTCCGGCTTGGCGCCGGTGCGCGCATAGCGGAAACCGGAGTGCAACTTGCCCTTGACGGTAAAGGTGGCGGCCAGCACCGGGCTGGTTTCCACCAGTTCGCCTTCGCGCCAGGTCTGCTCCACCACCACGCTGAAGCGATCATTGGCGCTCAGGTCGGAGTTGAAGTCGATGTCGTACTTGAAGATGTCATCTGTCAGCGAACGTATGTTGGAGGCGGTGAGTCCAGCGTTACGGGCGGAACGGTTCAACGACCGGCCTACCTTGCCGCTGAGTACCACCGTGCGGGTGGCGGTCTCGCGGGCAATGACCTTTTCCTTGACCGTATCGCCGACTAATGAGAGTTCGACCCGATGTGCGGGGTCACGGTCATAACGCAATGTCCGTAGCGTGCCGGTGACCGGCAGATCGAAGCCGATCTCGGCACCCGGTTTAAGCCGGGTCAACGCGGCTTTGGCGTCCGCATTCTTCAAAATCAGATGCATGGTGGTGGCAGAAATGCCAAGCTCTTGGAAGATCGCGCCCAGCGTCTGGCCCGGCTTGACCTTCACCATCTGCCAGCTATCGCCCTCAATGCCAGCCAACTCGCCGGAAGGCAGCTCAGGCAGTTGCAGAGTCAACGTCGCCCGAGGTTCCGACATCGGTACCTGGATGGCATTGGAGAAACCCGGCACGATGGTGGCCACCAGAATGCCGATGGTGGTGAACAAGCTGGCGTGGATCCAATGGCGGCGCGTCCAGCGGCCAGCCGGCAGATGTCGCTTCATTTGCTGGTGCAGCGTTGTATCGCGCAGGACTTCCAGGCGTTCCTGGAAACGTTGCTTACGGCGGTCGCCGTCCCCGTGAGAATGCATTGTCTAAACCCGGGTCCAAGAAGGAGACCCAATCGGCGTACCATAGACACACGAAATGTCCGCGTCAAATCATTGAGTTCATTAGCTTTTTGACCGGCGTCACGGATCGCATTACTTTAACTTTCGCTTCACTTCTATAACTAGCCCTTCACGGCGCCACACCTCACCGGAACCGACGTTTTGTCCACTGAACAAGCCCTTGCATTGATCGGCCGCGGCGCCGACGAGATCCTGAAGCTGGAAGAACTGGAGGCCCGCTTGAAGCTGGGCCGCCCCCTGCGTATCAAGGCAGGGTTCGATCCCACGGCTCCGGATCTGCATATCGGCCATACCGTTTTGCTGAACAAGATGCGCCAGTTCCAGGAGCTGGGCCATCAAGTCATCTTCCTGATCGGCGATTTCACCGGAATGATCGGCGACCCCACGGGCAAGAACGTCACCCGTAAGCCGTTGACACGCGAAGACGTCTTGGCCAACGCGCAGACCTATGCCGACCAAGTGTTCAAGGTGCTGGACAAAGCGCGTACCGAGGTCCGATTCAACTCCGAGTGGTTCGGCCAAATGTCTGCTGCCGATATGATCAAGTTGGCGGCCCAGCACACCGTGGCTCGCATGCTGGAACGGGACGACTTCGCCAAGCGGTATGCGGCGCAGCAATCGATCGCCATTCATGAATTCCTCTATCCGCTGGTGCAGGGCTACGATTCGGTGGCCCTGAAAGCCGATGTGGAGCTTGGCGGCACCGATCAGAAGTTCAACCTGCTGATGGGGCGTGGCCTGCAAGAGCACTACGGTCAACCGCCGCAGATCGTGCTGACCATGCCGCTTTTGGAAGGATTGGACGGCATACAGAAGATGTCCAAGTCCTTGGGCAACTACATCGGCATCAGTGAACCGACGATCGATATCGTCACTAAGACCCTGAAGATCGGCGACGAGCTGATGTGGCGGTGGATCGAGCTGCTCAGTTTCGATATCGGCCCGGCAGAAGCGAAGCAACTGCGTAACGAAGTGGCTGCAGGACAGCTGAATCCTCGCGATGTAAAGCTCCGGCTCGCGCGGGAACTTGCCACCCGCTTCCATGATGCAGCGGCCGCAGAGCAGGCCATCGCCGGCTGGCATGCCGTGGTTCGCGGTGAAGGCGATACCTCCCTGCTGCCCTTGCACGAGGTCGCCATTCCCGCCGAAGGCTTACGTATCGGCGCCCTGCTGACCGCCGCTGGCATCACCCCGAGCAATTCCGAAGCCAGCCGCAAGCTGAAAGAGCGCGCGGTGCGGGTGGACGGCGCAGTGGTGGAAGATCCCAATCAGGCGTTCTTTCCTGGATTCGAGGGTGTGCTGCAGGTAGGAAAGCGCAATTTCGCGCGGGTCCGATTGACCGGGCAGTAGGGAACCAGGCTGACATCAGTTCTAGAAGCTGGCTCTACGTTCGGCGCAAGGAAGATTCAGGAAAAAATTGCGTCGCGGCTCTTCCCAAAAGCCAAGTTCGGGGTCATACTTTTCCTCCCCTTCGCGAAAGGGGTTGCCGCAAGCCAACGGGCAACCAGGGTAGCGAAACGGATTGCTAAGATTTCTTAAAAAAGGGTCTTGACGAAGTACCAAGAGCCCCACATAATGTGCGGCTCACCTCGACGGAAACGTTGGGGCAAACGAAGGAAGGCGCTGAGGCCGACTTCGACGCTCTTTGACAGTGTGCGCAGGTGAC